>CAYTJL010000169.1:0-21276 GCA_964437785.1 uncultured Polyangiaceae bacterium | reverse complement strand
GCATCACGGGTCGGACTCCGGCGCAGGCTGGAGCCTGTCATACGCGTCGAAGAACGCGGCGGACTCCTTCTCGTCCGACGAGAGCACCTTGGACCAATGCCGCGAGAGGCGCAGGTAATCAGCGGTCGAGAGGCCGCGCACGTTGAGCGGCTCCGCGGGGCTCCCCGCGATTTGCACGTCGACGACCAGCGTCGCGTACTCCTCGGCGTCCATCGGCACAACAGGCTTCTTCGCGTCTTGCGCGCGCGAGAACGCGTCCGAGTACACGTGCGGCAACGTGGCCTTGTCCGCGTTCGCCGCCACGTCGTCGCCGATGGCCTTCATCCACGCGACGGTCGCCTCGTTCCAGCGCGCCTCGGAGATCTCGTGCGCGGCGAGGATCTCGGCGAGCGGCTTGTCGCCCTCGGCGATCTCGGCCGAGATCTCGGCGTGACGCTCTAACGTGATCGCGTCCGCGTCACCTTCACGATCTGCCATGGCCGCTCATGGTGGTTCCAGACAACGCCGCTCGTCCAGGGGATTGTGGGCCGGCGCCCGAGGCGGTACGAATGTCCTTCGTCGTGATCGAGCTCAAGCAAAACGCCCCTCAGCTCCCGGGCGGCCCCGATCCCAACGCGCCCATCCCGACGACCCCGGTGTCAGGCGTGGATCTCCGCGCATACGCGACGATCGTCGGACGGATCGCCGCGCGCACCAGGCCGCGCGCGGAGGTGCTCGCCGAAGCGGGGATCGACGAAGCGCGCTGGATCGAGGTCGAAAAGACATGGTTGCTCCGCCTCGCGACGGCCGCCATGACGGGTGATCTCTCGCTCCCTCGGGAGCACGACGAGGTCTTCGCCAAGGCCAAAACCGAGGCGTCTCAGGGGAGCGGATCCGGCCGCTGAGAGAGCACTCTTTTGCGTTGTTGTCCTTCGCGCGCAACCGCGGGTGGGCTAACCTCGGGGGACGCCGGAGGCCCCTCCCCCATGCGACGATCTCAATCACGTGCAGCGGTCGCCCAAGACGAAACGAGCTCGCCCCCGAGGTCGATCGGGCAAGTGAGGCGCCTCGAACGGCGCGCCGTCCCCGCCATCACCGTGGCCAAGGTCGAGCGCTACGACGAGGAGACGGGCGCGGTCACGCTCGACGTCAACGGCGAGGAGGTCCTCGCGGCGCTCGATCCCTCGGTGGATCCCGCAGTGATCCGCACCGCGGTCCTGCGGCGCGAGCGCGTGATCGTCGCGGACGAGGGGGGCTGGGTCGTGCTCGGCGCGCTCCGCACCGCGGCCACCCCGGGCGTGGACGAGGGCGAAGAGTTCATGATCAAAGCGCGGCGCGTCGCCATCGTCGCCGCCCACGAGTTTCACGTCGTGAGCGGCGCGGCGGCCCTCGCGTTGCGCGCGGTGGGCCACGTCGAGACCATCGCGCAGGACATCACGACGCGCGCCTCTTCGGTCCATAAGATCATCGGCCGGATGATCCGCCTCAACTAACGGAGGCCGCGTGGCTGAGTCGCTCGAAGTAACCCTGACCTGCTCCGCTATTTCTGCCGAGATCCTCGTGACCACCGCGGTGGTCCGCGAGGCCATCTCGCAACCCACGCGCGCGACCGTCCACTTCATCGCGATGGAAGACATCGACGGTGAGGCGACCATCGGCGAGAAGGCCCACCTCCAGGTCTCGATCGACGGCGCCGCGGTCCGCCACTTCCAGCTCGTCGTGACGGCCTTCCGTTTGGAGGGGATCCACCGCGGAAACAAGCGTCGTTACGCCGTCGAGCTCGCGCACGAGCTCACGCTGTTGGCGCTCCGATCCGACGTCCGCATGTTCCAAGAGAAGGACGCGAAGGCCATCGTCGAGGAGGTCCTCCAAGGCGGAGGGCTCGACGCGGGGCACTACTCGTTCTCGCTCCAGCGCACGCCGAGCAAGCGCACCTACTGCGTGCAGTACCGCGAGAGCGACCTGTCGTTCGTGTCGCGGCTCTTGGAGCACGAGGGCATCTTTTACGTCATCCAGGACGACGCGTCCGACACCTCGGTCACGTTCGCCGACGCGCAATCGACCTTCACGCCGGTCGAGGGCGACACCGCGTTCCGCCTCACCGACGACGACATGCACGGCGTCGGCGTGCACGACTTCATCCTCGAGACCAAGGCCGTCCCCGCGCAGATTTCGCTCGGCGACTACAACTTCAACACGCCCAGCGTCGACCTCACGTCGACGCGCGGCGCGGGCGAAGGCACGGGCGATCACTTCGAATTCGGCGACGGGTTCCAGACGCAGGACGAGGGAACGACCTTCGCCAAGATCCGGCACGAGGAGGTCCAAGCGAGCGCGACCGTCGGCTTCGGCCGCTCCGATCGCATGACCATGCGCGCGGGCGCGTGGTTCGAGCTCGACGAGGCGTCGCGCGATCCGCTCGGCGGAAAGTACCTGATCCGCTCGGTCGAGCACCGCCTCGTGCTCCACGCGCACGAGGGGCGCGAGTCCCCTGCGAGCTACGAGAACCAATTCTCGTGCATCCCTCACGCGGTCCCGTTCCGCCCCCCGCGCTTGGCCCCTCGCCCGCGCGTCCGCGGCGCGCACTCGGCCGTGGTCACGGGGCCCGGCGGCGAGATCCACACCGACAGCCTTGGCCGCATGAAGGGCAAGTTCTTCTGGGATCGCGTCGGCAAAGACGACGACACGAGCTCGTGCTGGATGCGCGTCGCGCAGCTCCCGATCGGCGGATCGGTCGCGCTCGCGCGCATGGGCTGGGAGATGGGCGTCGTGTATTACGGCGGCGATCCCGATCGGCCCATGAGCATCGTGCGGCTCTACAACGCCGAGAAGGTCTCGCCCTACGGATACCCCGCCGCGAAGACGCGGATGTCGCTCAAGACCATGTCGAGCCCCGCGAGCGGCAAGTTCAACGAGCTGCGGATGGAAGACGGCGGCGGCGGCATGGAGATGTTCGTCAACGCCTCGAAGGACTACGACTCGCAGACCAACAACAACCGCACCGAGAGCATCGGCGTCGACGAGAAGGTCGAGATCGGCGTCGACAGCGAGCTCAACGTCGGCGCCGATCAATCCATCTCGATCGGCGCGAGCAGGACCGAGACCGTCTCCGCGGACGCGGGCCTCGTCGTCGGCGCCGATCGCTCGAAGAGCGTCGGCGCGTCGGAGACCGCGACCATCAGCGGCAACCTCAGCACCACGGTCAAGGGCAGCGACTCCGAGACGACGGGCGGCAGCCACACCACGCTCGCGGCCCTGGGCATCGACAAGACGTCGACCGGCTCGTTCTCGCTCACGGTCGGGGGCTCGATGATCTCGGCGGCGGGGCTCGGCGCGGCGGTCGCGGTCGCGGGGGCCAAGTCCGAGACCGTCGGAGGCGCGAGCATCTCCGCGTCCGCGACGTCGGTGAGCGAGACCGTCGCGGGCGCGCTCGCGCGGACCGTCGGCGGCGTGATGGTGCAGGCCGCCGCCGCGAACCGGACCGGCGGCACCAAGGGCCCCGCGGCGATCACGGTCGGCGGCCTCGCGTGCGCCAACGCGGGGAGCAAGCTCGCGCTCAAGGGCAAGAAGATCTCCATCAAGGTCGCGGGCGTCGCCAACTTCCTCGGGGGCGGGGGCATCATCAACCTCACGCCCGCTTCGGCCGCGTTCGTGGGCCTCGTCACGCTCGACGCGTCGGGCAGCATCACCATCTCCGGCAATCCAAACCTCGTCGGGTGATCTCATGAGCTTGATGTCGTTGAGCGTCGGATCAGCCGATCTCCAAGTGAGCCGCGTCTCGGGGCGCGAAGCGCTCTCGACGCTGTTCTCGTTCGAAGTGCGCGCGGCCACCGGCGGCTCCCCGCCTGCGCTCGCCGACCTCATCGGGCAACCGTTCACGCTCACGCTCAACGATCGCTTCGATCGCGCGCTCTCGCTCCACGGCGTCGTCACCGCGGTGAACCGGACAACGGGCGCGACCTCGGGCGGCTCGTTCTCGCTCATGCTCGGGCCCGAGGTGGAGAAGCTCACCGTCGGCCGGTGCAGCCGTGTGTATCAAGACATGACGGCCGTCGACATCATCAAGAAGGTGCTCGAAGACGGCGGGATCCCCTCGGACAAGGTCCGATGGGCGACCTCGGGCAGCTTCCCCACGCGACCGTATTGCGTGCAATACCGAGAGTCGGATTGGACCTTCATCGAGCGGCTCCTCGCGGAGGAGGGCATCTATTATTGGTTCGAGCACACCGACGACGCGACCACCCTCGTGCTCGCGGACGACTCGACCGCGGCGCCCGAGCTCGACGAAGGGGCGTCGATCCCGTACCACGACGACGACGCGCTCCAGGCCACGAGCGACGCGCTCATGCGCGTCGGGCGCGCGCACCGCATCGTCCACGACGCCGTCCGCCTCCGCGACTACAACTTCGAGAAGCCGCGGCTCACGCTCGACTCCAAGGCCGGCAGCGGCAAATACGAGCGCTTCGATTTTCCGGGCAGGTTCGGCGTCCCGGCCGACGGCGACAAACGAGCCTCGAACATGCTCGAAGCGCTCCGCGCGCGGCGGGTCGAGCTCACGGCGGAGACGTCGAGCACACGCGTCCGCGCGGGGCTCATCATGGAGATGACGGATCACCCGATCGACGCGCTCAACGCGCGTTATCTGGTCACGTCCGTCGCGTACGAGGGCAAAGAGCTCCGCGCGGAGGGCTCGGGCGCGCGCGGGATCACCCTGCGGGTGAGCGCGATCCCCGCAGACACGATGTTTCGTCCCACGCGCGCGCGCGTCACCGAGTCCTCGGGGGGCCCGCAGACAGGCGTCGTGGCGGGCGCCTCGGGCGAGGAGATCCACCCGGACAAAACCGGGAGGATCCGCGTTCAGACCTTTTGGGATCGCGAGGGCAAGCGCGACGACAAAGCCTCCACGTGGATGCGTGTCGGCCAGTTCGCGCTCGGCGGATCGATGGTCATCCCGCGCATCGGTTGGGAGGTGATCATCGGCCACTACGAGGACGACATCGATGGTCCTTACGTGATTCACCATCTCTACGACGGGACGCTCCGGCCGCCCTACGCGCTGCCCGCCAACAAGACGCGCACCGCGTGGCAGACCGCGACCACGCCCGGCGGCGGCTCCGCCAACGAGGTTCGCTTCGAGGACAAAGCCGGCAGCGAGGAGATGTTCATCAACGCCTCAAAGGACATGAACATCGTCATCGGCGACAACAAGACCGAGAAGGTGAACGTCAACCACGATGTGACCATCGGATCGAACCTCGACACGAAGATCGGATCGAACTTCAAGATCGGCATCAAATCGAATCAGGACGTGAGCATCGGAGCGTCGGAGACAACGTCGGTGTCCGGCGGCCGTCTCGTCAACATCGTCGGCTCCGAGACCGTGAGCATCGGCGCGTCACGGACGCTCACGGTGAGCTCCGGCTCCACGCTCGAGGCCAAAGGCGGCAAGAGCCTCACCGTGGGAGGGAGCATGATCGGAGCGAGCGCCCTCGGCGTAAACCGCGCTGTGCTCGGCTCGCTCAGCGTGTCCGTCGGCGGCGCGTGGATCAGCGCCGCCGCGACCGGCGTCGCCAACGCGACGGGCGGGGCCGCCGCGGAGACCATCGGCGGCGCCAAGATCCAAGCGGGCGCGTCGGGCTGCCAGACCAGCGTCAAAGGCGCGCTGGCCGAGACGGTGGGCGGCGCGTACGTGATCGCGGCCGGCTCCAACGCGGGTGAGTCCGCCAAAGGCAAGCTCGCGATCACCGTGGGCGGCGCGTTCTTGGGCAACGCGCCGTCGATCGAGATCGAGGCCGAGTCCGAGATCTCGATCCTCTGCGGGGGATCGTCGATCACCATCAAAGGCAGCAGCGTCGAGGTGAAGGCGCCCACCATCGCCGCGCCCGGCGCGACGATCAAAAAGAAGGCTTCCACCATCAAGCACAACTGAGGCCCGCCATGGCGCTCGACAGCACCTCTCTCCACGAGCTCACGTTCCTCGCCGAAGGGCTCGACGCCGGCGTCGCGCGCGTGCGGCGTGTCATCGCTCGCGAAGGGCTCAACGTATCGTACGAAGCCGAGATCGACATCGAGGTCCCTGCGCAGGCCTTCGAGCCCAGGGCGTGGCTCCTCAAGGACGCTCAGCTCGTCGTGTTCCACGCGGCCGACGGCGCGCTCGTGCGCAGGCTCGGCGGGATCGTCACGCGCGTCCGCGAGCGCGCGAGCCGCGGCGCGAAGCAGCGCATCACCGTGATCGTGGAGTCCCCGCTCGCGCGCCTCAAGCTCTTCTCCGATTGCCGTATTTTTCAGGACAAAAGCTCCAAAGACATCACCGCGGCGCTGCTCGACGAGGCCGGCATCGCGGCGGACGCGATCACGTGGAGCCTCGAATCCGACCCTCCCTCGCGCGAGGTGACGACGCAGCTCGGCGAGACGACGTTCGACTTCGTCGCACGCATCCTCGAAGAGGACGGCATCTTCTATTTCTTCGAGCACGGCGAGTCCGGGACGAAGATCGTCTTCGCCGACGCGGTCTCGGCCTACGCGCCCACCGAGCCCACCGATCAAATCTCGTTCATCGAGAAGAGCGCGCTCGTCTCGTCCGAGGCCATCAACGAGATCGTCGAGATCGAGCGCGTCCGGCCGGCCAAGGTCACCCTGCGCGATCACGACTTCAAGCGGCCCGCGCTCGACCTCGAGGCCGTCGCCGAGGGGGAGGCGGCGCTCGGGCGCGAGCACTACGACTACCCGGGGCGCTACGCGGATCCGAGCGTCGGAAAGAAGCGCGCGCAGGCGCGGCTCGACGCGATGAGCGCCGCGTCCACGGGCGCGCGCGGGACGAGCACGGTGTTCTCGCTCCTCCCCGGCCACACGTTCTCGCTCTCGGGCGCGAAGAACGCGGAGCTCGATCGCGCGTGGGTCATCTGCGATCTCGAGACGACGTGGGACGACACGCGGGGCGCGACGCACTTCCACAACCGCTTCCGCGTGCTCCCCGACGACGCGCCGTTTCGGCCCGTGCAGCGCGCGCCGCGCGCGGTCGCCCGCGGGCCCGAGCTCGCGACGGTCTCCGGCCCCGCGGGCGAGGAGATCCACACCGACGAGCACGGCCGCGTGAAGGTGAGCTTCCCTTGGGATCGCCGCAGCACCAAAGACGACAAGGCCTCTTTTTGGGTGCGCGTGAGCCAAATGCACACGAGCGGATCCGTCGTGATCCCGCGCATCGGGTGGGAGGTGATCGTCGACTTCGAGGACGGCGACCCGGACAAACCGATCGTCCTCGGCCGCGTCTACAACGGCGCTTATGGCCCGCCGTACCCGCTGCCCGGCGCCAAGACGGTGTCGTCGATGCAATCCAAGTCTTCTCCCGGCGGCACGGGCAAGAACGAGATCCGCATGAACGACGGCTCGGGCGGCGAGCTCTATCACGTCCACGCGCAGAAGGACCTCAACATCAAGGTCGCCAACAACCTCACCGAGAAGGTGACCACGAGCGCGTGCGTGAACGTGGGCTCCAATCAGACCATCTCGGTGGGCGCCAACGAGACCTTGAAGGTCGGCGCCGGGTCCGAGCTCAAGATCGGATCGTCGCAGACGTGGAGCGTCGGGGCTTCGCGCACGAAGACCATCGGCGGTGATGAGCGCATCGACATCGGCGGTTCGAGGACGGTGACCATCGGCGGCAGCCACACCACGATGACGCCCAAGAGCGTGAGCGCGAGCACGCCCGCGTCGTACTCCGAGACCGTGGGCGGGAGCTGCATCGAGGCGGCGGCCCTCGACGTGGGGATCGCGGTCGCGGGCGCGGCGAGCATCAGCGTCGGCGGCGCCAAGATCGAGGCCTGCGCGACGGGCAAAGCCGACATGACCATCGGCGCGCAGGCGACCACGGTGGGCGGCGCGTTCATCGCCGCGAGCGGCAAGGACGTGAGCACCACGGTGGGCGGCGCCAAAGCCACCACGGTGGGCGGCGCGTGGGCGGCCAACGCCGCGACCGACGTCACCATCGCGAGCGAAGCCAACCTCAACATCACGGTGGGCGGCGCGGTGGCCTTCAACGGCGCGAAGGTGGTCCTCAAGGTGGGCGGCTCCAACGTCACGCTCTCGGCCGGATCGGTCGTCATCACGTCGAGCAAGATCAAGCTGACCGCGACGGGGCCCCAACCCGAGCTCGCGCCGATGGTCGAGGACAAATAGACAGCGTAAAAGAGGTTCCTTTTGCGGGTCATCAACACCACGACCGCACGCCACGTCTGCGTGCCCATGAAAGACAAAGCGGGCCGCGAGCACTGCGCCGCGATCCTCAAATACACCTTCCTCGTCGGGCCGAGCGGGGTCGTGGATCCGGGCGGCGAAGAGAGCGCGGAGGTGGACCTCGCGGACACGTACAACGGCGAGGACGGCGGCGCGTCGAGCATCCGGCGCCCCTCTCAGCTCTTTGAATTCAAGCCCGGCACGGACGTCATCCTCATCGGCCACGCGCACGCGCCGCCGCGGGCCAACGTCACCCACGTCGACGTGTCCCTCCGCTTCGGGCCGGTTCAAAAGACGGTGCGCGCGCACGGGCTCCGCGCGTGGCAAGCCGGGTCGTTCGGCGGGCTCGCGCCCTCGGCGGCACGGCCCATCCGCGAGCCCGTCCCTCTGATTTACGAGCTGGCGTGGGGAGGCCTCGATCTCTCGGATCCCGAGCGCTTCGTGGGGGAGGCGCGCAACACGGTGGGGCGGGGCGTGGCGCGCGATCCGAGCCGGCTCATCGGCGAGCCCGCCGCGCAGATCGAATATCCGTCGAGCCCTATCGGCGGCGGCGAGAACGTCCCCGCGGGCGTGGGCGCCATCCATCGTCATTGGCAGCCCCGCGCGGGGTACGCCGGCACGTACGATCAAGCGTGGATGGACACGAAGATGCCGCTCTTGCCGAACGACTTCGATCCTCGCTTTCACGTCTCGGTGCCTCACGACCAATGGTCCCCAACCCCGCTCCGGGGCGACGAGCCGTGTGAGGTGAGGGGCGCTACGGTCGAAGGGGTTTGGCGCTTTCAGCTCCCGCGCGTGGCGCCGGGCTTCTCGGCCTTTATCAAGGGCGAGCGATCCGAATATCGGACGCACCTCGACACCGTCCTCCTCGACGCCGATCAAGGCCGCGTCGAGCTCACGTTCCGCGCGGCCATCCCGATGCCGCGCAAATACGAGATGCTCGAGGACGTGATGCTCTTCGAGAAGAAGCTCGTTTGAATCAACCCTTCTTCTTTTTCGCGGGCTTCGGCTTCTTCTTCTTCTTGCCGACGACCAGCGTAGGAGTCGCGCCGGGGGCCGCCTCCGTAAAGGCCCCGGGCCCGTCGACGACGCGATAGCCGTGGAAGTTGCGGATCGCGTGGTGGAGCATGCTCGGCCCCAAAAGAGGGTGCGCGAAGAGGTCGTCTCCGAACGACGTGAAGCCATAACGCTGAGCGACGTAGACATCGAACCCGGGCGCGACGAGCGACACCGTGGGGATGTCGTCGGTGGAGGCGTTGAAGATGGGATATTCGCCGAGCGCGTCCGGCTCGCCCAGATACAAGAAATCGCGGTCCTCGCCGCTCCCGGCGAAGAGCAGGCAGTCGCCCGGGAACAGCTCCCCAAACTCGGTTTCGAAGGCGGATCCCCACCCGCCGAGCGCCTCGTCGAGCAGCTCCCACAGCGGCGCGGTGTAGAGCGAAGGATACTTGATGTCTTGAACGAGCTTCATCGATTTGGCGCTGTACGCGAGCCAACGGCGCAGGCTGGCCGGCGCGGGCCTCCCGCGCGAGAAGGTGAGCTTCGCGGCGGCCTCGGCGGAGATCGGGATGGGACCCTCTTTGCCAAAATAACGGCTCGGGTTGCCTTGGGCCTTGAGCGCCTCGATGACCTCGTCGATCAGCGCCTCTCCCCGGAGCTTCCCTTCCATCGCCTCTGCTCTGCTCGAATCGCTCATGACCACCTTCCCCTCACGACAGCCGCCGCTCGAACCGGCACAACCACGCTTCGATCTGGGGTGTCGTCCAGGGCCCTAAAAACACCATGTCCTCGGCGCTCCGCGCGCGGATGGGGCGCACCATCGCGTCGGCCTCGACGTAGGCGCGCGGGTAATAAAGGCGATTGTGATCCCCGGCCTCCGGCCGCGCGCCCGCGTAGAGCAGCGCGGCGTCGCCCATCGGGTGAACGGCCACGAGCTGTGTGCTCGTGAGCTCCCCGCCCGCCCCGGAGAGCTTCTCGATCATCCCGGGGCCGAGGAACGTGAGCCAGTTGACCGTGCGGAGCTGATCGTAAAAGTCCTCGACGAGCCTGTGAAAGAAGCCCACGTCGTACCCGGGATAGCGGCGCGCGTGCGCGTAGATGCTCCCGCTCGACGTCTTCCAATCGTTGGCGAGCCACGTCGCGTACGTGTACCCTGCGGCGCCCCAACGCAGCCTCAACGTAGATGCGATGGCGCACACGTTGCGAACGAAGTCGTCGAGGGGAGAGTCGATGGGCATGGTCAGCGCGATGACCGCGCCCGCGCGCAGGAACGGCGTCGCGTCCACCCCGGGGATCTCGGCCCAAAACTGGTACGAGAAGGGGGATGACTCCGCCCACGTCGCGCCCCCTTTGAGCGCCACCGAGTAGTCCGTGCGACCGATCTTGGCGAAGTTCGCGGCGGTGAGCTTCGTCTCCAGGTTGCCTTCGACGTCGGGCAGGTCGAGGTCTTGAACGTAGGTGGGGATGTAATCGAGATCCGCGCGGCGCGCGGGCTTCACCCCATCGACACACGAGAGCCAGCTATGACGCAGCTCGGGGCCGATAAAGCTCCACACGAGGTCGTTGACGCGATCGAGCCGCGCCTCGTCCTCTGGGGAGAGGATCTCGAGGTGGAGCACGGCGCCGAGCACGGCGTGCGCCACGGGCACGCCATGATGGACGCTGATGGGATCACTCATAAGCTGATCTCCACCTCGGCGAGCGGAGCGACGGTGAAGTGGAATCGGATGAACATGTTGACGAGCGCCGCGCGCGAGGGCCCGAGCGTGTGCCGAAAGCGCTCGTACGCCGCGCGAAATTCGGTCCTCGTGCGGCCGAACGTAGGGAGGTATTTGCTGTCGAACTCGACAGGGACGTAGTCGCCGTCCGTGTCCACGTATTCGCTCACGGCGTTGAGCCATCGCACCGCGAGCGCCTCGAGCTCCTGCTTGACGGCGGCGTTCAAGGGGCCTTGGGGCACGACGCAGAACCCGGCGCCGGTGGCGTACGTGCTCTTGAGGGCGAACGGCACCTCGGGCCACATCACGGGATAAGCGGAGGCGTCGTCGAGCCACGCGCGGACGTGGGCCTCGCGAACCGACATGGGGGTTCCGTCGAGCGGGAGCGAGCCCGCGATGCTCATGGAGGTCACGACCTCGTCCCAGCCAACAGCGCGGAGCTTCTCGACGATGGTGCGCACATAAACGGGGGAGACGCCGGCCACGAGCAGCCGAAAGGTGTAGCTCGGCCCCGAAGGATCCAGCGGCTCGTCGAGGATCTCGCACGAGCCCACCGTGGGGTGGAAATCGGCGCTCCCGGCCGCACCTGCGTTGATGCACTCGGCGACGTCGAGGATGACGTTGGACGAAGAGGGGAACCCCGCCGTCCCCGTCGTCTCGATGGCGATGAGGAGCTCTTGCGGCGTTGGGCTCGCCTTGTACGCCACGCTGAGCGAGTGACCGGTGAATTCGAGGTGGTTGACGAGCGGCATAATGAGCCGGCTGCTCAGGTGCAGCCTTTGCTCCCCTGCTTCGGATCGTTCTTACAGGCGACCGGAGCGCACGCGTCGCAGGTCACGCCGATGGTGTCTTTGGGCGCAGAGATCTTTTGATAATCAGCGGCTTGGCTGGGCCGCGTGAAGCCGTCGCCGGGGCCCTTGATCTCGACGACTTGGCCGTTCCACATCGCGTCGGGGAACCTCGGATAAAAGCGGTTGACGCCGGGGACCTTGCCATTGATGAGCTTTTGCCGGCCCCACGCGTAGCGGCCGTACGTCGCCTTTTGCATCGCCTCGGCGGCGCCCGTCTTCCCCGGCATCCCGGAGATGGGGCTATATCCCTTCATCATGTAGCCGGCGAGCGCCTGCGCCACGCCTGCGCCCGCGTCCTTCGCAACGTCGGCGATGGGCCCGACCACGGCGCCCACACGGCCGGCGAGCTTCATGAGGACGGGGACCTCGCGCTGCATCTGCTTGGCGAGCTGCTTGTCGAACCGCTTCAGCTCTTTGAAGAAGTAGTCGTTGAACTTGCCGCGCTGGTCCTCGGGCTTGGCGCAATACTTGGCCACGGCCGCGCGGAACGCCTTGCAAATAGCGTCTTGTTTGCCCGACGCGGCGAGCCCGCCGCCGGCCTGGATGAGCTGCGCCGGAGTTTGGACGGCCACGGCTCAGATGTTCCCGTTTGAGTTGTCGCCCGTCCGCGCCACGCCGCCGCCCTCGGCCTTGACGTCGTTCGAGCTCATCAAGATGGCCACCATGCCCATGATCTTGTTGCTCACGACGCCGAGCGCCACGCCGGGTTGATCGCCGTTCGAGAGCGCGCTCTTACCCTTCTTGGTCCACATGGGCGTCGCGATCATGAGCGTCTTCGTGGTGTATCCCGGGCCCATCGTCGACGACACAGCGACGTTGGGATACGGCATCGGGACAGGGCCGCCGGGCGTGGGGGTCTTGCAGATGTCGAGAGGCCCGGAGGCCACCGACGTGTGCACCGAGGCCACGCTCGCACAGATTTTATTTTGATTGATGAGAGGCATGGCGCGGCACCTAGGATAACGCCGCCGCGCTTCGATCGGGAGCTATTTTGTCAATCGAGCCTCTCGTGGAAGAAGGCGATGACGCGGTCGAGCGCGACGCGCGTGGGGTGCCCCTCGCGATCGACCAGATGGTTCGTCACCACGGAGTGCGCGACCGCGGGGATGCCGTGCGGGTTGCCGGGGCGATTGTCGATCTCGATCGCTTCGAACGCGGGGCCCAGCTCTTCGCGCAGGCGATCGAAGCGCGCCTTGGGCACCATCGGATCACGCGTGAAGCGCATGCCGATCACCGGGCAGCCCGCGGCCGCGCGCTCCTTGACGGTCGCGAGATCCGCGTCCGACAGGTGAAGGCCGCGCTTTCGTTCCTTGCCGATCGCGAACGGGAGCGAGGGTTGGCTCAAGACAGGCGCCATCAAGATGGGATCGACCATCAGCGCGAGCGCGAAATTGCCCGTCATGCACATGCCGATGGCGCCCACGCCCTTGCCGCCGATCTCGGCGTGCGCGTGGCGACAGAGCGCGCGGAGCCACTCGATGATCGGGCTCGTCCCGCGCGCTTCGAGGACCGCGAACTCGCGGCTCACGCAGCAGCCGAGCATCTGGCTCATCGCGTAGAGCGGCGTGAGGGGCTTGCCCGGCGTGCCGAAGAGATGCGGCACGAACACGCTGAAGCCGTCGTCCGCGACGCGCTCGGCGAACGACGCGACGGACGGCGTGATGCCGGGCACCTCGTGCATCACCACGACCGCGGGGCCTTTTCCGCGCCGATACACCGCGCGCGTCGCGCCGTCGTGGGTGAAGCTCGTCTCTTCGAAGCCTTGGAGCGTCATACGGGTTCTTCTCTCAGAAGAGTCGTTTGGAGTCGATGAGGATGGTGACGGGCCCGTCGTTGTCGACGAAGACCTTCATGTCCGCGCGGAAGCGCCCGCTCTCGACGCGCGCCGCGCGCGCTTTGGCGAGCGCCAAGAAGCGCTCGTAGAGCTCTTCGGCGCGCACAGGCTCCATCGCGCCTTCGAAGCCCGGGCGGTTGCCGCGCCGCACGTCGCCGAACACCGTGAACTGACTGACGACGAGGAGCCCGCCGCCGACGTCGCCGATCGCGTGGCGCATGCGCCCTGTCTCGTCGGGGAAGACGCGCAGCGCGATCACCTTGCTCACCGTGTGCTCGACGTCGGCCTCGGTGTCGTCCGACGCGGCGCCCACGAACGCGACGAGGCCGCGATCGATCGACCCTGTCACCTCGCCCGAGACCTCGACGCGCGCGCGCGTGACGCGCTGGACGACCGCCCTCACCCGAGCCCGAGCTCGCGCGCGAGGCGCGTGGTGATCGCGAAATACGAGCTGCGATCGTAGGGCTTGTTGAGGATGTGGAAGTCCTTCTTGGAGAGCCCGACGCAGCCGAAGCAATACGTGCAGCCGCTGCAATCGACGGACTTTACGAGGTAGCTCGACTGCGAGCAGCGCTCGCTCGCGACGCAGTGGCTGCACCCGATGAGGTCCTTGCACGCGCGGCAGTGGAGCGAGTCGACGAGGCGCTGCGAGTCGACGCAGTAGTGGCAGCGCGTGAGCGACTTGCTGTTCTTGCAGAAGGTGCACTCGGTGCAGCGCTCGCAGCCGGCGCACTGGATGCACCGCTCGTTGTCGCGCTGCTGCTCGTGCGACTGCATGAGCCTGCGCAGCTCGGCGTCGAAGTCGGCGCGCGAGAGGTTCGCCTGGGGGGTTTGGGGGGAGGTCCCCCCAAACGTGACGCTCGTGTCGGCCTTCATACGCCGCGGTCCGAGATGGGCCCGGGGCGTCCAGTGACGAGCTTGCGGAGCCGATCGGCCGAGGCGCGCGTGGGCTCCTCCTCGGCGTACTCCTCGATGCGGCGCAGGCGCGATTCGAGCACGGCGCGGCGCTTGGGGAGCTCGCCCGCGAGGATGCCTTCGAGCGCGTTGATCGCCTCGCGAACGCGGCCCTCGTCGCCGTGGTCGAGGAGCTTCAGGTGGATGTCTTGATCGGCGGGGAACGTGAAGCCCGCGCGCCAGAAATCGTCGGCGGCTTTGGACACCGCGGGCCTGCCCTCGGCGATCATGAAGCGCGAGAGCAGGCGTTGCCGCTCGGGGCCGCGCGGATCCCCCGGGGGCGCCGGCGTGATGACGATCATCTTCATCGGCTGCGCCGCGGGCTTGCTCGGCTCGCTCGCGGGCGCCTCGCGCTTGGGGGCGAAGAGCGCTTCGAGCGCCGCGCGATGTTGCTTCTGCGCGCGGCGATCCTCCGCGGTGTGCGTGGGCTTGGGGGCGGTGTTCCCTCGCGCGCTGAGCCCAGTGATTTCAGGGTTGTGCCAGACCTTGGTCGCTTCCTTGCGTGCTCGCCGCATACGTCTCGTGATGGGCCTCGCCCGGGCCTCGCGTCTCGCCCCGCGCCTCTCGTGCGCGTGCGGGCTGTTAGAAGACGGGCACCGGCCGAAGTTGGGTTGATGGTGTGAAGCCCCTCCCCGCGGGTGACGCTAGGGAAGGAACTTGGGGAAGGGGCCGTAAAGCCCCCAGCGCTTTAGAAAGGAGAAACGCCGGGCAAACCGGCGAGAGACGGACGTTTCTGTAGCACAAGCTTTGGGCGGTGCCGCAGAAAATTGGGCCCTCACGTCGGCTTCATGACAAGCGTTGCGACACCTAGGGCGCTTCGATGGTCGCTCCGGGCGGATCTATGGATCTGATCCGGGCATCGACTCTCGCCGCGACCCACCGCACCGCAGACGAGGTGCGGGGGCAGCTTCAGGAGGCAATGGGTCATGCAGAGCCGGCACAACGGTGATTTCAGGCGCTCTCTCCTCTCCGCGCTGGCGGCGATGGTCGCCGCCGCCGTCCCTTCGCTCGTCCCCGCGACGGCGCTCGCCGAGCCGCCGAACAAGGGCGACAACGCGGCGCAGGACACGCAGGACAAGGGCGCCAAAGACGGGAAGAAGGCCGATAAGAAGGCCATCAAGAAGGCTAAGAAGACAGACGGGAAGAAGGCGCAAAAGCCCGCTGCCAAGCAGGGGAAGCAGGCGCAAAAGCCCCCTCAAAACGACGAGCCCAAGGCCGACGCCAAGCAGAAGCCGGGCGACGCCGCCGCGCAAAAAGGCAAGAAGTCTTCGAAGAAGACAGCCTCTCGCGCGGGCGCGGCCAAGGGTAAGAAGGTGGCCAAGAAGGCCGACTCGGAGGCTCCACAGAGGCCCTGCAAGCCGGCTCGGGTGACCATCGACAGGGCTGGGCTCGAAGGCCAAGCGATCGCGCTCTTCGATTGCCACAAGCGCCCTTCGGAGGAGGCGCGTCGCGCGCTCTCCGTGCTCGCGCGTCCGTGGGGCGCGGCGAAGCCCTTGGACGTCGCGGCTGACAAGCTCGCGAAGAAGCCCAAGAAGGGGCAAAAGCCCCTTCCGCCGGGCGAGCTCGCGCCCGGGGTGCGCTGGCTCGACAAGGGTCTTCTCACGCGGCTCGACGCGATCGCGCACAAGTTCAAGGACCGGCCCATCTCGCTCGTGAGCGGGTATCGGCCGGCGAGCCGGGGCAGCCAACACCAGACCGGCCGGGCGCTGGATCTGCGGGTGGCGGGCGTGAGCAACGAAGAGCTTTCGGCGTTCTGCAAGACGCTCCCGGACACCGGATGTGGGTATTACCCCAACAGCTCCTTCGTCCACATCGACGTTCGCAATCCGGGCACGGGCACCGTGAGCTGGATCGACGCGTCGGGCCCGGGCGAGGCGCCTCGTTATGTGACGCAATGGCCTTTGCCCCAAGACGGTGATCACCTCACCTCGGGCGACGAGCCGCACGACTCCAAAGACCCTTGGGCCGTCGACCCGTTCGGGGACGATGACGACCAAGAGCCCTCCGACGACAGCAAGAAGCCCCCGCCCAAAAAGGGTGGGAATTTTATCTGATCAGACCCGCGCCGGCGTGGTGAGCCGCTCGACGTCGGCGGCGAAGGTCTCGCGCACGTACGTAATCGTAGGCTTGCGCAGAGAGACCTTGGTCTTGGCATAAGCATCCCGCGAGAAGGCCGTGAGCTTCTTGGCGTGCGCGACGGCCGTCTCCACGAGCGCCCCTTCGTCCGCCAGCTCATCCACCCAGCCTGCCGCGAGCCCCGCCTCGGGATCAACGATGTTGGCGAACAACGTCGCTGCGGTGAGGTGCTCGGAGCGGAGGCGGGCGCGCGCGAGCTCCATCGCCAAGATGGGCACGGGCATGCCGATCTGAACCTCGTTGAGGCCGATCTTGAAGGCGCCCCGCGCGCACACCCGCACGTCGCCCGTGAGCAGCATGAGCGCGCCGCCCGCGAGCGCGTGCCCCGTGCAGGCGATGACGAGCGGCATCGGGAGGGCATAAAGGCGAAGGAGCATGTCGGCGCCGCGCGTGAGGAGCGCCCGGGCCTCTGCGACGCCGGCCATCATCTGCGCGAGATCGAACCCCGCAGAGAAGCGCCCTTTGCGCCCGACCAGCACCACGGCCGCGGCCTCGCGCTCGGCCCGATCGAGCGCGTCGTCGAGCTGTTTCATCAGGTCGTAGCCGAGCGCGTTGGCCTTGCCGTCGTCCAGGCGAATCACCGCGACGTTGCCTTGAAGATCAAACGAGACGTGCGACATCGGAGACCCTCGCTTCGAGTTACGTAAGATCGACCACGACCGGCGCGTGATCGCTGGGTTTGGGGAGATCGCGCGGGCGCTTGTCGACGCCCGCCTCGGTGACGCGCGCCGCGAGCTTGGGCGTGCCGAGCGCGTGATCGATGCGAAGGCCCTTGTTGCGCTTATAGGCCCCCATCCGGTAATCCCACCACGAATAAAGGCCCTTCTCGTCGGGGTGCTTGTGGCGCACCAAATCGACGAGGCCAAAGCCCATCACGCGCTTCAAGCCCTCGCGCTCGTCCGGGTGAAAGAGGATGTTGCCCGCGCACTTCTTGGGGTCGTAAACGTCGATGGGCTCGGGCGCGACGTTGAAGTCGCCGCACACGAACACCTCGCCATCGGGCTTCGCGTGGGCGTCGAGCTCGGCGCGGAGCTTCTCGAAGAACGCGAGCTTCTTGGCGAACGCGGGGCTCCCGATCTCTTGGCCGTTGGGCACGTACGCGCACACCACGCGAATGCCCTCGATGGTGGCCGCGATCAAGCGGCGCTCCGCGTCGTCCCCGTCGCCGTCGAAGCCGTTCTTCACGTCTTCGATGGCGAGCCCGAAGCGCGCCGCGATGGCTACGCCGTTGTACGTCTTTTGGCCGTAGCAAGCGACCTTGTAGCCCGACTCGCCGAGCTCGCCGTGCGGGAAGATCCCGTCCTCGACCTTGGTCTCCTGCATGCAAATCACGTCGGGATCGGCGCGCGCCAGCCACGAGGTGAGCTGGTCGAGCCGCGCGCGGATCGAGTTGACGTTCCACGAGACGATGCGCACGCCTTTGCCTCCTCTTGGGCTGATTCAGCCTGCGTCTTCGACGCAGGTGTCCTTCATGGTCTCGGGGCACGCGATGCGGACGTGGACGTGATCGTCGTGCAGATCCGCGTCGGGCGGGCTCATCATCACGCTCGCGGCGCGCGTGATGAGATCCTTCGAGACGTTCTTTTTGGCGGCGTACGCGAGGAGCCGCGCGCGGAGCGGGTTCGACACGAACAAGAAGCGGACGCTCACCTTGTCGTCTTTGAGGAGCGCCTCGACGAGCGCCCAGTTCATCGCGTCGTCGAAGCGCGCGGACGGGTGATCTTTGGCCTTCGCGTCGCCGTCGAACGCGACGAAGCGCTTCAGCGTGAGCGGCTTGCCCTTGGAGTTGGACGCGTAAAACGCCACGTCCGCGTCGCGCCCGGACTGGTGCGAGTTGTGGCGATCGAGATGCCCGCCCTCACGCGCGGACAGGTCGCCGACGAGCATCATCGCGCCGCGGTGCTTGCGCGCGACCTTGGCCGACGCGCGCTTCAAGAGGCCGACGAGCTGCGGCGTGCCCCACGATCGCGCGCCCGTGCGCTGCTTGAGGTGCTTCCCGCCGTGGAGGAGCACCGCGCCTTCGAGCTTGCCGCGGTTGGGCGAGCCGATGGATCGCGCTTGTTTGCGCGCGCCTTTGTGCGAAGAGCCGCCGCCTTTCGCGTTGCCCTTGGCTCCGGCCGCCGCCGCGGGCTTGTGGGGCTTTGCCAAAATCGCACCCGGCGCGAGCGCGACGGCGAGCGCGGCAACGAGGCCGAAGACGCGGGAGATGCGGAGCATGACGGGCCGGCACCCTAGTACGTTTGTTTAGTCAGCGGTAGTAGGAAACTAGGGCCATTGACCGCTCGTTCCCGGGTGACTAGGTAGCGCGCCCGGGCGCCGAGTCGCGCCCCTTTTCTGAGGAGCACTCCGATGGCGAGCAAGCCGATGAAGATCGCGATCAATGGTTTCGGCAGGATCGGGCGCTGCATCGTCCGCGCGATGTACGAGCGGAACGTGACCGATCTGGAGCTCGTCGCCATCAACGACCTGACCGACGCGAAGACCCTCGCCCACCTGCTCCGCTACGACTCGATCCACCGCGAATTCAAGGCGGTGAAGGTCGGCCACGAGGAGAAGGCGATCGTCCTCGGCGACCGTAAGGTCGACGTGCTCGCGCTCAAAGATCCGGCGGAGCTGCCGTGGAAGGCGCTCGGCGTCGACGTCGTGCTCGAGTGCACCGGCCTCTTCACCGAGAGGCCCAAGGCCCAGGGCCACATCACCGCGGGCGCCAAGAAGGTCATCATCAGCGCGCCGGCCAAAGGCCAAGACCTCACCGTCGTCATGGGCGTCAACGACAGCCTCTACGACGCCGAGAAGCACACCGTCATCTCGAACGGGTCGTGCACCACCAACTGCCTCGCGCCCATCGCCAAGGTCATGCTCGATAACTTCGGCATCGTGCGCGGCCTCATGACCACCGTCCACTCGTACACCAACGATCAACACCTGCTCGACATCCCGCACCGCAAAGGCGATCTGCGCCGCGCGCGCGCCGCAGCCGTCAACATGATCCCGTCGAGCACGGGCGCGGCCAAGGCGCTGAGCGAGGTCATCCCGGAGCTCAAAGGCAAGTTCGACGGCCAAGCGATCCGCGTGCCCACCGTCGACGTCTCGCTCGTCGACCTCACGCTCGAGACCGAGCGGCCCGTCACGCGCGACGCGATCCACGCCGCCATGAAGGCCGCGGCCGAGGGCGGCTCGATGAAGGGCATCCTCGAGTACGTCGAGAACGAGCTCGTCTCGGGCGACTACATCGGCAGCCACTACTCGAGCAGCTTCGACTCCACGCTCACCCAGGTGCTCGGCGATCGCTTCACCAAGATCTTCTCCTGGTACGACAACGAGATGGGCTTCTCTCACCGCATGGTCGACCTCGCCCGCCTCGTCGCCTCCAAGGGCGTCTGACGATGAAGCTCACCGGCATCCGCTTCCTCGACGACCTCGCGAAGGGCGAGGCGCTGATGGGCAAGCGCGTCTTCATCCGCGTCGACTTCAACGTCCCGCTCGACAAGAAGACAGGCACCATCACCGACGATTCGCGCATCCGCGAGGCGCTCCCTTCGATCGAGCTCGCGATGAGCGCGGGCGCGAAGGTGATCCTCGCGTCGCACTTGGGCCGCCCCAAGCCCGGCAAACGCGAGGGCCTCTCGCTGGAGCCGTGCGGCAGGCGCCTCGCCGAGCTCACCAAACACGAGGTGCTGCTGCCCGAAGACTGCGTCGGCGACGCGCCCAAGAAGGTCATCCAGGATCTTCGCGCGGGCCAGATCTGCCTGCTCGAAAACCTTCGCTTCTACGAGGAAGAAGAGAAGGACGACGAGGCCTTCGCGCGGCAGCTCGCCGACCTCTGCGACGTGTACGTGGACGACGCGTTCGGCGCCGTCCACCGCGCGCACGCGTCGGTCCACGCGCTGCCCCGCATGATGCGCACGCGCGCGGCGGGCATGCTGCTCAAGAAGGAGCTGACCTCGCTCAGCCGCCTCGTCGACAAGCCCGAGAAGCCTTACGTCGCCGTGCTCGGCGGCGCCAAGGTCTCGGACAAGATCGACGTGGTCGACGCGCTGCTCGGCGTGGTCGACACGCTCGCGGTAGGCGGCGCGATGGCCAACACGTTCCTCGCGGCGCAGGGCAAGAAGATGCAAGCGAGCCGCGTCGAAGAAGACAAGCTCGCGCTCGCGCGCACCATCCTCACCAAAGCGCGCGACAAAGGCGTGAGCGTGCTCCTGCCCGTCGACGTCGTCGTCGCGCGCGGGCTCGACGCGACGAGCGGCGAGACCGTCTCCGCGGACGCGGTGCCCGAAGGCCACATGGCGCTCGACATCGGCCCGAAGAGCGTCGACCTCTTCGCCGCCTCGTTCGCCAAGGCCAAGACCGTGTTCTGGAACGGGCCCATGGGCCTGTTCGAGACCGCGGCCTTCTCCTCGGGCACGTTCGAGATCGCCCGCAAAATGAGCGCCGCGCCGGGCTTCACCGTCGGCGGCGGCGGCGTCCGCGCCGCGGCCGTCGACGTCGCGGGCGACGGCGTCGCCAAGGGCTTATCGCCCATAGCGACGGGCGGCGGCGCGAAAGCCTATCCGCCCCCGCGGCGGAACCCCCC
>CAYTJL010000168.1:0-21359 GCA_964437785.1 uncultured Polyangiaceae bacterium | reverse complement strand
CCGTCCTTCGGCGGTCGATCACCGCGCGCGCCATGGTCGCCGCGACGACCCCGGCAAAGAGGCCTCCCAAGAGGCCCAAGCCCTCTCCGACGAGGAGGGGCGCGCAACGAAGGAGCGCGACCGAGACCGCGCCGAGCGCCATCCCGGCCGCCGCAGAGACCTTCTTGTTGGAAGGTGCATTGGGGACGAGCAATGAGAGCGAGAGCCCGAGCGCCGCGCCGACGGCGGCGCACGTGCCGGGCATGGTGCCATGACAACAATCCATCGCCATGGCCACGTCCGCGGTGTGCGAGGCGCAACAAGGCCGCAGCACCGAGAGAGGGACCATGAGCGACGCCGCGCCCGCCAAGAGGCCTCGCCGCGCGCCGCGCGCCAACCACTCCCCGCGGTGCTCGACCAAGACCCAAACACCGAACGTGACCGCGAGCCAAGGCAACGAGCGCGCGCCGACCAACAAGACCGACCCGAGCGCGACGACCAGCGTGATCAGCAAAGCTCGCTTCACCGACGTGCGGAGACGGCCGACCTCGTAGGCGCGGAGCGCCGCGGCGCGAAGGGCGTTGTCGTGGTGGGGAGTCATGATTCGAGACCTCCTCCGAGCAAGATGCGAAGTCGCGCATACGCGCGGGACACACGCTTTCGAAAGGCCGGCGCGTCGATCGTCGGCCTCGCGCTCTGGCCGAGCACGGCCGCGATGGCCTCGGCCGACGGGGTGTCGAGCGCGTCGATCGCGCGGGCCAACGCGGCGCGGAGCTCGCGCTCCACGAGCGCCACCTCCGGGTCACCCTCGGCCGCTTGCCACATCAACACGTCGCTCGCGTCCGCGCCGTCCCGGCCTTTGTCGCGCCGGGCGATGGCCCGCACCTCGTTCGCGACCACCGCATAAAACCAGGGCAGCACAGGCCTGCCCGGCTCGAACTCGCTCGCCCTCTCGAACACCTTGAGGAGCGCAGCCTGCGCCGCGTCCTCTGCGCGACCCTCCCCCAAGCGAGCACGAGCGAAGCGGAGCGCGCGCGGGCTGAGCGCCGAAAAGAGCGGATCGAACGCCGCGCGCTCACCCGAGGAGAGGCGGGACATCAAGGCGTCGAGCTCGTTCTCGTCGGGGTGTCGCACGCGACTCCATCACCTCGTTACGTCTTCGGCGCTACTTCTGCGCCGTCTTTGCGCCCGCGCAGCACGGCGAGCCAGGGTAGCAGCAGCTCGCGCCGGGCGCGCAGCACGTACGTGAATACGTGGTGTACCCCGCGACGCTGAGCGCTCCCAAGAGCAGCGCGCCCGAGAGGACCGCCTTTGCGTGAGAACGGAGCCAGCTCATGATGAATACCTCCTGTTCGCTCCTAGCGACGGCGCGCCGAGGTGTGACCGGTTTTTGTGAAGAGCCCGCCGCCGCGGATCGTGTAGGCTCGAATCGTCCCCGATGAACGAGCCTCCGGGCGTCTCCTCCGCGGTTTTCAGCCCATGATCTTCCGCCTCGACGAGCGCCTGGTCTTCCCCCGCCCCGACCTCGCCGAGGACAATGGCCTCTTGGCCGTGGGCGGCGACCTTCGCCCGGAGCGGCTCCTGCTCGCGTATTCGTCGGGGATCTTCCCCTGGCCGCACGAAGGGCTGCCGCTCCTCTGGTTCTCGCCCGACCCGAGGATGGTGCTCTTGCCCGAGGACCTCGTCATCAATCGGACCCTCCGCAAAGTGATGAACCGCGGCACCTACGAGGTCCGCTTCGACACCGCGTTTCGAAAGGTGATGGTCGGCTGCGCGAAGGTTCCGCGCCCGGGCCAACAAGGCACGTGGATCACCCCCGCGATGCTCAAAGCGTACGTGGATCTCCACGAGCGCGGGATCGCCCACTCGATCGAGGCGTGGCAGGGCGACGAGCTGGCGGGCGGCCTTTATGGCATCTCGCTCGGAGGGGCCTTCTTTGGAGAGTCGATGTTTGCCCGCGCGCCCGACGCCTCCAAGGTGGCCTTCGCGACGCTGGTGCGCTGGCTCCCGAGCGTGGGGATCAACCTCGTTGATTGCCAAGTGTACACAGACCATCTCGACAGGTTCGGCGCGACCGAGTGGCCTCGTCCCAAGTTCCTCGCGGCGCTCGAAGAGGCCATGAAACTGCCCACCCACAAGGGCCCGTGGACGCTCGCGGAGGCAGGCCCTTCGCAGAGCCGCCCATGATACGATCGATCGCATGCGCATCGCGGCTTCGATCTTCGCTTCGATCCTCACGGGCGCGGCCTGCGCCTCGATCGCCGTCGCCGGCTGTGACACGGGCGTCGACACCGACGTGGTAAATCCGCTCGACGGCGGCTCCGCGGACGTCACGGTGATCCTCGACGGCGGGGGCGATCCGGCCATCCCCCCAGACGGCGTGGCCGCGTGCCCTCAAGGCCTCTGCAACTACCAGTCGGGCCTAGGCTGTCCCCAAGGCACGCCCGCGTGCATCCCCGCGCTCGACGGCATGGGCGGCGTCGCGCCCGCGTGCCAGCCCGCCGGCGCCGCCAAGACCGGCGAGGCGTGCGCCCAATTCACCGACTGCGCCGCAGGCTTCTTGTGCGTGCTCGGCACGTGCAAAAAGCTCTGTTGCGGCGGCGACTGGACCGGCTGTCCGACGGCGGGCGAGCACTGCCTCACCTCGCTCGTCTACGACAACGGCATGGGCGGCACGCTGCAAACCGGCGCGATGCTCTGCGAGACCGTCAACAACTGCGATGCGCTCGCCCCTTCGAGCTGCGGCGGCAAAGGCGTCTGCCAAATCGCCGACGCGACGGGCGCGACCGCGTGCCTCCCCGAAGGCAGCGGCCAATCCGGTGATCCGTGCCCGTGCAAAGGGGGCTTCACCTGCCAAACCCCCAACGACGCGAGCCCCCGCTGCGTCCGCCTCTGCAAAGCGGTCGAGGGCGGCGGAGAGCCCTTTTGCCAGCCTGGAGAGGGCATCTGCACGCACTTCGTGCGTGACCCGCCCGGCGTGGGGGAGTGCACGCAGTGACCGCGGATCGCGTCGACGTGGGTCGCGACTCCGCGTCCGCGGGTCGCTCGATCGAGCGAAACACCTATCGAAGCTTGGCGTGGGCCACCGACATCCATTTGAACTTCCTCTCGCCGATCGGCGTCGATCGCTTCGGCGAAGAGATCGCGGCCTCGGGCGCCGACGCGGCGATCCTCACCGGCGACATCGCGGAGGCGCCCAACCTCGTTCGCCTCCTGCAACGGCTCGCCGACGTCGCGCAGAGGCCGCTCTACTTCGTGCTCGGAAACCACGACTTTTATCGCGGGAACGTGGCCGCTGTGCGCCGCGCGGCGACGGAGCTCACGCGGTCGTCGCGCTACCTCCGCTGGCTCCCCGCGGCCGGCGTGATCGAGCTCTGCCCCGACGTCGCGCTCGTGGGCGTGGACGGTTGGTGTGATGGGAGGCTCGGCAATTACATGGCCTCTCGCGTCGAGCTCAACGACTTCCTCGCCATCGAGGACCTCATCGGCCTCTCCAAACAAGCGCGCCTCACGGCGATCCAAGCCCTCGCCGACGCCGAAGCGAGCGCCCTCCGCCCGCTGCTCGATCAGGCCTTGGCCCGTTATCCCAAGGTCGTGATCGGGACCCACGTGCCCCCGTTCAAAGAGGCATGTTGGCACGAGGGCAAAATCTCGAACGACGAGTGGCTGCCTTACTTCACGTGCCGCGCGGTGGGTGACGCGATCAAAGACGCTGCCCGCGCCTTCCCCGAGCGCGTTCTCCGCGTGCTCTGCGGCCACACACACGGTGAAGGCCGCGCCCAGATCCTCCCGAACCTCAAGGTCATGACCGGCGCGGCGGAATACGGCGAGCCCAGGCTCGCGGGCGTCATGGATCTGGTTTCTTGATAGGCACGACAAGTCCCCTGTCCCTGCGGCGCGCGAGTGTGCTAGGGGCTGCCAAGCTATGCAGAGGTGGACCGCGGTCGTGTTCGTCGCGCTGGTGGCTGGAGCCGCCTCGCTCCCCATCTTGATGCGCCCCAAAACGGGCCACGACACGGCCGCTGCAGCCCACGACGCAGGCGCCCCCGACGCGGCGACCTCGGCCGCGGCGTCCGCCTCGGCGCCCAAACCAGGCCCGGTCGACGCGGGCGCGCCCGACGCGGAGGGGGAGCCTCAGCCGGGCGAAGAGATCGTCCTCGGCAACAGCGACGCGGGCGCCACCATGCTCGATGGCAAAGAGCCCCCGCCGCTCCCGGAGAAGGGCCCCAAGTCGGTCATTTTCGGCGTGATCTTGATCCAATACAAAGGCGCTCAGGCCGCGCCGCCCACCGCGCGCAGCCGCGAAGAGGCGCTCGAGCTGGCGAAGCAGCTCGCGGCCGACGCCAAGCAGGACTTCAAAGCCGCGGTCCAAAAGGGCGACAAAGGCTCGATGGAGAACGCGGGCCGCATGCCGCTCGGGATGCTCGAGCGCGCGCCCGAGGCGGTGCTGTTCAATCTCCCCAAAGACGGTGTGAGCGATCCGGTCGACACCCCCCGCGGCTTTTGGATCGTTCGCCGCATCGAATAAACGAGGAGCGAAATCATGGCCACCATCGACGTCCGTCGCACCCACGCGCTCGAGCTGCCCGAAGCCAAAAAACGCGCTGAAGAGCTCGCCAAGAGCCTCGTCGACAAGCTCGGCATCCGCTGGAGCTGGGACGGCGACAAGATCCGCTTCGACGCGCCGAGCGGCGCCGCCAAGGGCGCGACCGGCGTCGTGCACGTGAGCACCAAAGAGGTGCGTGTCGAGGTCGACTTGCCGTTTTTGCTCCGAGCCATCAAGGGCACCATCGAAGAGAAGATCAACAAAAAGCTCGACGGGCTCGTCGGTTGACAGCTCGCTGATCCACGCCTCGACCAACGAGCGATCGACCTTCGTTTGCAGGAAACGATCGCTCGGGGGCCGATCCTGCTAAAAGTTTTCTCCGAGCATGGTCAAGGGCGCGTGCGACGGGTGTAAAGCCCCCTATCAGATCGACGAGCGGCGCATCCCCGCCTCGGGGCTCAAGATGCGTTGCTCGAAGTGCGGCAAGAGCCTCGTCATCCTGAAGGACGGGTCGCTCGCAGGCGCGCCCTCTGCTGACGCCGATCTCCCTGCGCCCGCTCCCGCGAACAAACCTGCCGGCGCGCCGCCTCGCCCGCCGCCGCGCCCCGCTCCGCCGGCGCCCAAACCTGCTGCTG
This sequence comes from uncultured Polyangiaceae bacterium, assembly GCA_964437785.1. Lineage (GTDB taxonomy): Bacteria > Myxococcota_A > Polyangia > Polyangiales > Polyangiaceae > CAYTJL01. The sequence continues at coordinate 16,199 of CAYTJL010000168.1, read as the reverse complement.
CGCCGCCTCCCGCTCCGGTCAAGTCCAGCAAGATGACGCAGGAGCTCAGCGACGGTGATTGGGAAGAAGAGCCCGCGCTCCCCGCGCCTGCGCCGAAGGCCGGCCCTCCGGGCAAACCGCCGCCGCCGCCTCCTCCGCGACCGCGCGCGCCCGAGCCTCCGCCTGCGCCCGCGGGGTTTGGTGCGTCGGACGATCTGGATCTCCCTGTCGTGCGCGCCGCCGGCGCGCGCGCCCCCGCGCCTGCGATCGTCGACGAGGCTTCGTTCGGCGACGTGGATCTGCCCGCGCCGACGCGCGACAAGAGCCCGTTCGGCGAGATCGATCTGCGCGACGAGGCTTCGTTCGGCGACGTGGATCTGCCCGCGCCGATCGTCGACGAAGCGTCGTTCGGCGACGTGGATTTGCCTGCGCCGTCGCGCGACAGGAGCCCCTTCGAAGAGGCCGAGCTCCCCGCCGCGGGCCGCGCGCGTGATCCGTTCGGCGAAGCGGAGCTCCCCGCCGCAGGCCGCGCGCGCGATCCGTTCGGCGACCCGGATCTGCCAGCCACAGGGCGCAAAGATTACAAAAAGACGCGCGGACCCGCGGCGCGTCGCGACTTCGAAGCGAAGGCGGCCGAAGGTCGCACCACGATGGGCCGCGCGCCGCGCGATGCGTTCGGCGAGGTCGATCTCCCGAGCGTGCCGCTCGACGACGGGCTTCCTGCACCCGTGGAGCGCGACAGCTTCGGCGAGATCGATTTCCCGCTCGCCGCCGGCGATCTGCCCGATCTTCCGTCGCCCGATCGCGACGTGCCTTCGGTCCGCCAGCCCGTCCCCGCCGTCAAGCGCGGGCGCACCGCGACGTACGGCGAGATCGATCCCTTCGCGGAGCCCGATCTTCCGCACAAGCGGCCGGAGCAGCCGAGCTTCGGCGAGATCGATCTGCCCGAAGCTTCGCTCGAGAGCGGGCTCCCTTCACCGGCCGCGGGGTTTGGCTTGCCTGCGCCCGCCGAGGGGTTCGGCTTGCCCGCGCCCGCGCAGGGCTTTGGCTTGCCTGCGCCCGTGACCGCGGGCTTGCCCACGCCCGCGACGAGCACGGGTTTGCCTGTTGCGGCGACGGGCACCGGCCTCCCCTCCGCGGCGATCGGAGCCGCGCCCGCCGGCGGATCGCTCGTGGGCGCAGGCGTCGAGGAGGACATCGGCGAAGAGGCCGCGATCGGCGGCGCGCCGAGCCCGTTCGACGACTCGGATCGCGCGGTTCCGATGCAGGCCGGCTACGCGAGCATGAACCTCGACGGCGCGATCGACCTCGAAGGCAACCGAAGGTCGATGGTGGGCGACGAGGTCGACATCTCGAAGGCGCCCGCTGCCTCGCCCATCGAGCAGGCGCCTGTCGCCCCGATGAAGCCCGCGCAGGCGCGGCGCGACGACGACGCGCCCAGGCGCCCGAGCAACACGCGCAAGATCGCGCTCGCCGCCGCGGTGCTCGTGGCCATCGGGGGAGCGTCGCTCGCGCTCGAGCCGTCGATGGGCGCGTTCGGCGTGAACTTCGTCCTCGATCGCGTGAACGCGGGCAAGTATGCGGCGCAGCTCGCCGACGTGCGCCGCGCGGCGGGCGAAGAGATGGCCGCGGACACCGCGATGGGGAGCGTGCGCGCGATCGATCGGAGCCGCGCGCTGCAAGCGTCCATCCCGCGGTACAAGCCGGCGGGCGCGTACGCGGCGTTCGTGATCGATCTGCGCGGGCTTCGCTTCGGCAAGCGCGCGGGCGACGACGCGCTCGCCAAGCAGATGCTCGGCGCCAAGACGAGCGACGCGAGCGACGTGACCCAGCTCGCGCTCGCGGCCGAGGACGCGATCGCCGGGCAGCTCGCGCGCGCACGGACGCAGGCGAGCGCGGTCACGTCGCGCGCGCCGAACGACCTCGACGCGGCTGTGCTCGTCGGCGAGATCGAGCTCGCCGCGAAGAGCCCGGACGCGGTCGCCGCGTGGAAGCGCGCGATCGCGATCCAGAAGAACGCGCGCACGTCGTACGGCCTCGCGCGCGCGCTCCTCGCGCAGCGCGACCTCGCGGGCGCCGAGCAGAACGCGCGCGACGCGCTCAAGGCGTCGCCCAAGCACGCGGCGTCGCGCACGATGATCGCGTCGCTCGTGTGGCAGGACAAAGCGCGCGAGGTCGAGGCGCTCGATCTGCTCAAGCAGGTCACGGAGCAGGGCGAGGTGCGATCGCTCGCGGGCGACGGCGAGCTCGTCGAGGCCTTCACGATGCTCGGTCGCATCCATCTCGCGCGGTCGCGCATCTCGGCCGCGGAGCAGGCGTTCGCGGCGGCGCTCAAGCTCGATCCGCAGGCGGTGCAGGCGCTCGTGGGCGCGGGCGAGCTCTACTATCGATCGGGCAGGTTCTCCGAGGCGCTCTCGCGCTTCGAAGCGGCGGTGCTCGCCGACGCCGACAACGTCGTCGCCAAGGTGGGCACGGCCAAGGCCAAGATCGGGCTCGAGCGCACCAAAGAGGCCAAGGACCTGCTCCAGGATCTGCACAAAAAGCAGCCAAAAATCGCGCTCGTCTCGCTGTGGCTCGGGCGCGCGCAGAAGGCGCTCGGCGCCAAGAAGGACGCGGAGCAGAGCTTCCTCGCGTCGATCCAATCGGGCGGCGAGCAGGCCGACGTGGTCGACGCGTACGTCGCGCTCGCGAACCTGCTCTCGGCCGACGGTCGCGCCGAGGAGGCCGCGAGCAAGCTCAAGGAGGCGTCCGACAAATTCCCGGGCGTCACCACGCTGAACCGCGCGCGCGGCGAGGTCGCGTTGCAGGTCGGTCGCTTCGAGGAGGCCAAGCAAGACTTCGAGGCGGTGCTCGCGAAGGAGGACGATCTCGCGGCGCGCTTCAAGCTCGGCATGGCGCTGCGCCGGCTGCGGCAGTTCGACGAGGCCAGCAAGGTGTTCGATCAGGTCGCGACGGTCGACAAGGAGTACCCGGGCCTCGCGCTCGAGCGCGGCAACCTGCTCGAAGAGACGGGCCACAACGACCGCGCGATCGAGGCGTACAACGAGGCGCTGCGCATCGCGCCGAACGACGTGGATCTCAAGCTGCGCGTCGGGTCGTCGCAGGTCATGGCGGGCCACGCGAAGCAGGCCGAGGCCATCCTGCGCGAGGTGCACCGCGAGCGGCCGAACCACGCGGAGGCGAACCACTTCCTCGGGCGCGCGCTGCTCATGCGCGGGGCGAACTCCGAGGCGATGAAGTACTTGGAGACCGCGGCGGCGATCGATCCGAACCGCGCCGAGTATCACCTCTACATCGGCTGGGCCGCGAACGAGGCGGGGCAGACGTCGCGCGCGGAGAGCGCGCTGCGCCGGGCGCTCGAGCTCGACAAAGATCTGGGCGACGCGTACTGGCAGATGGGCGTGCTCTTGCAGAAGCTCGTGCGCGTCGCCGACGCGATCGCGTCGCTCGAGATCGCGATCAAGAAGCGGCCGTCGCGCTACGAGGCGTACGCCACGCTCGCGCTCTGCCTGCAAGAGCAGCAGAAGTGGGCCGAGGCCGAGGCCGCGTGGCGCAAGGCGATCGCGGGCAACGACTCGATCGCGGAGTGGCACTATCGGCTCGGGAAGATCATCGCGAGCCACGGCAACAAGCTCGGCGCGCGGCCCGAGCTGGAGAAGGCCACGACGCTCGGCGACGTGCCCGGCCAGCAGTCTCCGCCGTGGCTCTACGACGCGTATTTCCTCGCGGGCGAGGGCGCGCGCGCGCAGAACGACAAAGAGAAGGCCATCCACCACTTTCAGCGCTTCTTGGAGCTGGTGCAGCGGGGCAACCCCTACATCAAAGACGCGAAGAACGCGCTCAAGGGGCTCGGCGTGCAGGTCAAAGACGATTGAGGATGATCGGCGCGTGAGCGCTTTGCGCTCGTCTACGAGATCAGGAGTTGAAGCGTCAAATACGAGAGAGGGTGCCTCTTTCGAGGCACCCTCTCTCATTCATCTCTACCTGGCTATCGACTCACTTCGACGCGAGGATCTGCCGCAGCACGAACTGCAGGATGCCGCCGCACTGATAATAATCAACCTCGTTCGGCGTGTCGATTCGGCAGGTGACCGTGAAGGTCTTCTTCTGGCCATCGTCGCTCGTGGCCGTGACGGTGAGCTTCTTGCCGGGCACGAGATCGCTCGCGACACCCTCGATGCTGATGGTCTCACGGCCCGTGAGCCCCAGCGTCTCGGCGCCTTGGCCGGCCAAGAACTCCAACGGCAAGACGCCCATGCCAACGAGGTTCGAGCGATGGATACGCTCGAAGCTCTTGGCGATGACCGCGCGCACGCCGAGCAGCTTGGTGCCTTTGGCCGCCCAATCACGCGAAGATCCGGTGCCGTATTCGACACCCGCGATGACCACGAGAGGGGTTTTGTCGGCCGCGTATTTCATCGCGACGTCATAGATGCTCGCCTCTTCGCCGCTCGGGAGGTGGACGGCATAACCACCCTCTTTGCCGCCGAGCATGAGGTTCTTGAGGCGGATGTTGGCGAACGTGCCGCGCATCATCACCTCGTGATTGCCGCGGCGCGCACCATACGAGTTGAAGTCCGCGGGAGCGACGCCCTTCTCGATGAGGTACCGCGCCGCCGGGCTCGACTTGGAGATGTTGCCCGCGGGCGAGATGTGGTCCGTGGTGACCGAGTCGCCGAGGAGCGCGAGCACGCGCGCGCCCGTCACGTCGGTGACCTTCTCGGGCTCGCCCGAGAGGCCCTCGAAGAACGGCGGACGGCGCACGTACGTGGAGCTGTCGTCCCACGCGAACGTGTTGCCCGCGGGCACCTTGAGCGCCTTCCACGCGGGGTCGCCCTCCATCGCGTCCGCGTATTGCGACCGGAACTGCTCGGGCTTCACCGCGTCGCGGATCGCGTCGCGGACCTCCTCCGAGGTGGGCCACAGATCCGAGAGGTACACAGGCTCGCCGTTGCGATCGTGGGCGATGGGCTCTTTGACGAGATCGGCGTCGACGTTGCCGCTGAGCGCGTACGCCACGACGAGCGGCGGCGACGCGAGGAAGTTCATCCGCACCTGCGGGTTGATGCGGCCCTCGAAGTTGCGGTTGCCCGAGAGCACCGCCGCGACCACCAGGTCTTTGTCGGCGACCGCCTTGGACACGGGCTCGGGAAGCGGGCCCGAGTTGCCGATGCACGTGGTGCAGCCGTAGCCGACGATGTGGAAGCCCAGCGCTTCGAGGTACGGCAGGAGCCCTGCTTCGCGCAGGTACTCGTTGACGACGCGCGAGCCGGGCGCGAGCGACGTCTTGACCCACGGCTTGACCGTGAGCCCGCGCTCGACCGCCTTCTTGGCCAAGATGCCCGCGCCGAGCAGCACCGCGGGGTTACTCGTGTTGGTGCACGACGTGATGGCCGCGATCACCACCGCGCCCTGCTTCACGTTGTAAATCGCGTCCTCGGTGAAGACCGTGGCCTTCTTGGTGGCCGCGGGGAGATCCTCGTCGGTCGCGGCCGCGCCCTCGACCCACGCGCTCACCTTCTCGGGCGACGCGGACGCGAAGTCCTTCGGCAACATCGCCGCGAGCTCGCGCCGGAACGTGGTGCGCATGCCGCCGAGCTCGACGCGATCCTGAGGCCGCTTGGGGCCCGCGAGCGAAGGCGAAACGTCGGCGAGATCGAGCGAGAGCTCGTCGGTGAAGACGGGCTCCGGCCCGCCGTGCTCGCGGAAGAGGCCCTGCTCCTTGGCGTACGCCTCGACGAGCGCGACCTGTTCGGCCGTGCGGCCCGTGAAGCGCAGGTACGCGAGCGTCTCGCCGTCGACCGGGAAGAAGCCCACGGTCGCGCCGTATTCGGGCGCCATGTTCGCGATGGTCGCGCGATCGGGCAGGCTCAGCGCGGCGAGGCCCGGGCCGAAGAACTCGACGAACTTGCCGACGACCTTCTTCTTGCGGAGCATCTGCGTGACCGTGAGGACGAGGTCGGTCGCGGTCGCGCCCTCGCGCAGCGCGCCCGTGAGGCGGAAGCCGATGACCTCGGGGATGAGCATCGAGAGCGGTTGGCCCAACATCGAAGCCTCGGCCTCGATGCCGCCCACGCCCCAACCCACGACGCCGAGCCCGTTCACCATCGTGGTGTGCGAGTCGGTGCCGACGAGCGTGTCGGGGTACGCGGTGCCGTCGCGGCCGACCATCACCACGCGCGCGAGGTACTCGAGGTTGACCTGATGGCAGATGCCCACGTCGGGCGGGACCACGCCGAAGTTCTGGAACGCCTGCGCGCCCCAACGCAGGAACGTGTAGCGCTCGTCGTTGCGCTGGTACTCGAGCTCCGCGTTCTTCTTGAGCGCGGTGGTCGACGCGAACTGATCGATCTGGACCGAGTGATCGATCACGAGATCGGCGGGCTCGCGCGGGTTGATGCGCATCGGATCGCCGCCGAGCTTCTGCACGGCCTCGCGCATGGCCGCGAGGTCGACGACCGCGGGCACGCCCGTGAAGTCTTGCAGGAGCACGCGGCCCACGTGGAACGCGATCTCTTGTGAGGGCGCGGCCTTGGGATCCCAGTTGAGCACCGCCTCGACGTGATCGCGCCGCACGACGCGCCCGTCCTCGTGACGGAGGAGGTTCTCGAGCAGGACCTTGAGCGAGAGGGGGAGGCGCTCGACGTCGGGCCCGCAGGCGGACAAGCGATAAATGCCGTAGCTCTTGCCAGAGACCGTGAGCGTGCCCTTCGCGTTGAAGGTGTCCTTCATGCCGTTCCTCCTCGGAGCGATGTCCCGTCGATGGCGGCTCCTTTAGAGGAAACGCGCACAAAAAGACAGGGGGAACAGCCGGTTTTTAGCCTTCGCGCAGCGGCCTCGCCCCAGCGCCCATCACCGCGATCGCCCCGAGCACGGCCGCGCAAACGGTCTCCGCCCGCAGCACGAACGGGCCGATCGACGCGCGCACGAAGCCGCGCGCCTCGGCGAGCGCGATCTCGTCGGGCGAGAGGCCGCCCTCGGGCCCCACGAGGATCGCGACGCCGGAACCGTTGGGCAGCTCCGCGAGGATCGATCCGAGCGCCGCAGGAGCCGCAGGATCCAGGCAAACCCCAGCGAGATCTTCGCGCGCTTCGATCGCGTTCGCGAACGGTGACGGCGCGTCGATCCGCGGCGCGTCCCCGCGGCCGCACTGCCGCGCGGCCTCGATCGCGATCCTGCGCCACCGATCGGCCTTGGCCGCGTCGGGCCGCGCGATCGATCGCTCGCAGATCGCAGGCGCCACGCGCGTCCCGCCGAGCTCGGTCGCGTCGCGCACGATGGCGTCCATCTTGTCGCCTTTGCACGTGCCCTGGATCACCGTGATCGATCGGCGCGCGACGATCGCGGCCGCGCGCGCCGGGCCGAACGATGCGATCGCGCGCGATCCTTCGACGCGATCGATCACGCCCTCGGCCTCGATCGCAAGCGCGGGATCGAACGCGACGATCGCGTCCCCGGCGCGGAGCCTGTGAACCTTGATCACGTAGTCGAAGGCGTCGCCGATGAGATCGCGCGCGCCCTCTTCGATCGCGGCGAGCGGGACGCGCAGCGGCGCGCGGCTCATGCGCTCCGCGTGAACGCGAGCGCGACCCACGCGTCGCCCGAAGGATCGTCGCGCCGCTCGGTGCGGAGATGCGCGAGGCCCTGCGCCGCGTAGCGCGCCTTGATGGCTTCTTCTTCGCTCCCGAGCACGCCCGAGAGCACGAGCAGCCCGCCGGGCAGCAGCGCCTTCGCGAGATCAGGCGCGATGGGGTGGAGCACGCGCGCCTCGATGTTGGCGAGCACCACGGGGAACGCGCGCGTGACGACGTCGATGGTGCCCTCGAACGCCTCGACGCGATCGGCGAGGCCGTTGCGCTCCGCGTTCTCGCGCACGATCTCGATCACGTCGGGATCGATGTCGATCGCGATCGCGCGCGCCGCGCCGTACGTGAGCGCCACCAGCGCGAGGATGCCGCTGCCCGTGCCCACGTCGAGCACCGCCAGATCGCGGATCTTCGCCGCGTGCGCGTGGAGGATCGACGCGACGAGCGACGTCGTCGCGTGGAGGCCCGTCCCGAACGCGCGGCCCGGCTCCAGCTCCAACACGGTGACGCCCGCCGCGACCTCGGGCCGCGGCAACCACGGCGGCGTGATGGTGATGTCCGGCGTGAGCGCGAACGGCGCAAAGTGCTCTTTCCACGCGTCCCGCCACGCGTCGCCCACCACCTCGACGAGGCGCGGATCGCCGTCTTCGAAGGCCTCGACGAGCGCCTCGATCGCGGCCTGCGCCTCGTCGTGCGACGCGAAGCTCCCGATGAGCGTGACCATGCCCGCGGCGGCGCCGCGCGCGAGGGTCTTGTCGTCGCGCTCCTCGACGCCGGTCGCGCCGAGCTCGAACAAAGCCGCGGCGCGCTCGTCCGCGTCGTCGGGCGAGGCGTCGATCGCGACGAACGGATAGCGCGGCTCTGTCGCGTTTTCTGCGGCGGATTCGCTCACTCTTTGATGCCGACGGTCACGTTGGAGGTCCCCGGGGATCGCGTCAGCAGGATCGCGGCGGTGACCGCGCCGCCCACGATCGCAGCGCCGAGCGGCACCCACAAGAACGGGCTCGACGCCACGCTCGACTCCTTCTGCACGACGATGCGGAGCGGCGCCGCCGCGTCCCCGCGGGCGAGGATGGGCAGGCCGCCTTTGTCGACCGCCTGGATGTAGTACTCGACGAGCGGCGGCTTGACCGAGAGACCTGGAATTCGCGTGCGGAACGAGCCCATCGTGAACGTCGCCGCGATGGTCAAGAACTTCCCGCTCGACCCGGCTCGGTACGCGAGCTGAACACCGCGCACGCGGCCGTCGGGATCGTCGATGGTCCCGTCGAGCTTGATGGACATGCCCACCTTGCTCTGCGCGGGCGAGATGTGCTGGATGTGGATGGGCTTCTCGACGACCGCGGCGGCTGCGCCCGAGGCTTTGCCGGGCCTTCCCTCTTCGATCCAGCGCTTCTTGGCGGCGTCGAAGAAGTCGCGGAAGCGCGGGGACTCGCTCGGCGCGAGCGCGAATTTCTCGCTGAGCACGAGGATGGCGCGCACCGCGGAGTCGCCCTCTTCGCCGCGCTTCAGGATGATGTAGTTGTACGCGAGGAGGCGGTAGACCTCGATCTTCTCGGCGTCGGTCGTGCCCGATCGCAAGAGCGCGGCCGAGAGCGTCTGGATCGACTCTTCGTATTGCTGATCCTCGAAGAGCTCGCCGCCGCGCCGGATGATCGCCGCGACCGCGCTCTTCTTGGGCTGCGCCGGCGCCGGCGCCGCGCTGAGCGACGTGGCGGCAGCGAGCGCGATCACCGCGGCGACACGCAGGCGACGGGAAGAGGGCGTCATGGCCGCGAGCGTACCGCGCGCGGGCAGCGAAGGGCTACGGCGATCGCCGCGCTTCGGATGGCAATTGCGCTGGCCTTCGCGCGTGCGCACGGGTAGAGCCGCGCCATGCGCGCCGTGGTCGTGGTCTTCCCGGGCTCGAACGCCGACATCGAGATGATCCACACGCTCCGCGACGTCGTCGGCGCGGTCACCACCGTGACCTGGCACCGCGACGTCGAGCTGCCCATGGGCACCGATCTCGTGGCCATCCCGGGCGGCTTCTCGTACGGCGACTACCTTCGCTGCGGCGCGATCGCCAAGGCGAGCCCCATCCTCGCGGCCATCAAGGGTCACGCCGAGCGCGGCGGCTTCGTCCTCGGCGTGTGCAACGGCTTTCAGATCCTCACCGAGGTGGGCCTGCTCCCCGGCGCGCTCACGCGCAACGCGCACCTGCGCTTCGAGTGCCGCGACGTGTTCGTCACGCCCGCGAGCGACGGGCCCATGACGCACGACCTCCCGCGCGTCTCGCGCTTGCCCATCGCGCACGCCGAGGGCCGATATCAAGCCGATCCCAAGACGCTCGCCAAGCTCCGCGATCGCGGCGACGTCGCGCTCCGCTACTGCGACGCGACCGGCGCGATCACGCCCGAGGCGAACCCCAACGGATCGGCCGACAACATCGCGGGCATCTACGGCGGGCCCAAGCGCAACGTGATCGGCCTCATGCCGCACCCCGAGCGCGCGAGCGAGCCCATCCTCGGCAACGCCGACGGCAAGCGCCTCTTCGAAGCGATCATGACCTCGGTCATCGGGGACGTCTCATGAGCACGCGATGCCGCGCGTGCGCCGCGGAGGTGCCCGAGGGCGCGCTCCGTTGCCCAACGTGCCAGGCGCCGGTCGGTCCGCTCGCGCCGTGCCCGCATTGTCGCGGCGAGGGAGGCATCTCTCCGCACGGCGAATTTCGCTGGGTCTGCGACATCTGCGGCGGCCCGCGCGTGCCGCAGCACGATCGAGAGGTCGCGTGGAGCAAGCGCGAAGAGCCCCTGCTCCGCAAGGCCGACGCCGCTCGCAAGGCGCGCGCGATCGCGCGCGGCATCGCCATCGCGTCGGGCGCGCTGCTCGGCGCGGGCGTGGTGTTCTTCGCGCTGCTCATGATCATCTTCGGCTTCGGGCTCGGGCTCGCGCTCGCGTCGCTCGTGATGCTCGCGCCGCCGCTCCTCGGTCTCGTGCTCGCGAGCCGTCGCGCAGGCGAAAAAGGCCGCGAGATCGGCCCCGCGCTCGACGCCGCGTGGCTCGCCGCGGCGAACGACGTCGCCGCGAGCAAACAAAGCGCGAGCGCCGAGGTCATCGGCAAGACGCTCGGCCTCGACGCCGAAAAGGCCGAGGAGCTGGTCGCGCTGCTCGACGTCGATCGCTCGATCGGCGGCGGCCGCCTGCGCTTCCCCGAGGTGCCGGCGCAGCCGCTCGTCGCGCCCGGTCACACGCTCGTCGCCACGGCCGAGGAAGAGGCGGCGATCGCCGAGCAAGCCGCGATCGAGGCACAAAAGAAGACGTTTGGTGCGTGAGTGGGGATCCGAAGGCGACCGCGAGCCGAGCGTCGCGCGCTCACCAACGTCGGCGGTCCGTCGATCGTCGCGGGTGATCCGGCCGCGTCCGCCAAGCTCGCGGCCGCGTGCGACGTGCCGAGCGCGATCGCGTCCGAGGAGGCCGCGCGCGCGCACGTCCACGGCTTTCACAGCTACCCGGCGCGGCTCCATCCGCTCGTGGCCAAGAGGCTCATCGAGGCTTTTTCCAAGCCCGGCGACGTGGTCCTCGATCCCTTCGCGGGCAGCGGCACCGTGCTCGTCGAGGCGAGGCTCGCGGGCCGCGCGGCGATCGGCGTGGACGCGAACCCGCTCGCGGTGCGCCTCGCCGCGCTCAAGGTCGACGGCGCGAGCGAGAACGATCGCGCGCGCTGGGTCTTGTCCGCGAACGAGGTCGCGGCCATCGCGGACGCGCGGCGCAAGGCCAAGGCGGGCCCGACCAAGCGGTACGGCTACGAGGACGTCGGGCTGTTCGCGCCGCACGTGCTCTTGGAGCTCGACGGGATCCGTTCGGGGATCGACACGATCCGCGAGGGCAAGACCAAAGACACGCTCGAGCTCGTGCTCTCGGCCATCCTCACCAAGGTCGGGCGGCGCGGGTCGGACACGTCGGAGGCGGGCGTCGAGAAGCGCATCGCCGCGGGCTATCCCGCGCGGCTCTTCGTCAAGAAGACCGAGGAGCTCGCGGCGCGCGTGGCCGAGGTCGCCGGCGCGCTCGCCGTGAGCAAGCCCGCGAAGGTGCTGCTCGGCGACGCGCGCGTGCTCGCGGGCGTCGAGGACGCGTCGGTCTCGCTCGTCGTCACGTCGCCGCCTTACCCTGGAAATTACGACTATCTCGCGCACCACGCGGCGCGGCTGCGGTGGCTGCGCATGCCCGCGGATCGCTTCGACGCGGCCGAGATCGGCGCGCGGCGGAGGCTCGATCCGCTCGGCGCGGCGGGCGGTCGCGCGCGCTTCGCGGCCGAGCTCGGCGACGCGCTCCGCGCGATGCGGCGCGTGCTGCGCGAGGACGGCATCGCGATCGTGGTGATCGCGGACAGCGTCGTCGGCGGCGCGCCGGTGTACGCGATCGATCTGATCCGATCGCTCGCGCCGAAGCGCGGCCTCGCGCTGGTCGCGTCCGCGTCGCAGGCGCGGCCTCACTTTCACCCGCAGACCGCGCAGGCGTTCGCGAAGCGCGAGCGCGCCGAGCACGCGATCTTGTTGAAGACGCTCCCGTGATCAGCGGTCGGTGTCGACGCGGCCGAGGTCGGTCGCGATGCGCTCGAGCACGCCGTTGACGAACGCGCCCGAGTCCTCGCTGCCGAAGCGCTTGGCGAGCTCGACCGCCTCGTCGAGGATGACCGCGCGCGGCACGTCGCTCCGCTCTAACAGCTCCCACACGGCGAGCCGGATCACGTTGCGATCCACGCGCGCCATGCGCTCGATGCGCCAGTTGGTGCTGGCCTTGCGGATCAGATCGTCGATGCGCTCGATCGCCCGCGCGACGCCGCGGACCGCGCCGTCGGCGTACTCGCGACCCTCGGGATCGCCGGGCGTCTCGCTCCAAAAGAAGGTGATGGCGCGCTCCTCGCTGCCGCTCGCCACGTCGAGCGCGAAGAGCATCTGAAGCGCCGCTTCGCGGCCTTTGGCCCGTGCTCCGATCACAGCCCCGAGCGCTCCATCGCCGCGTTGAGCGACACCATCTCGATCGCCGAGACGGCCGCCTCCCAGCCTTTGTTGCCCGCCTTGGTGCCCGCGCGCTCGATCGCCTGCTCGATCGAGTCGGTGGTGAGCACGCCGAACGCGACGGGCACGCCCGTGTCGAGCGCGACCGACGCCACGCCCTTCGAGACCTCGGCCGCGACGTAATCGAAGTGCGGCGTGGATCCGCGGATCACCGCGCCGAGCGCGATGATCGCGTCGGCGCCGCGCTTCTTGGCGATGCGCGCGACCACGGAGGGGATCTCCCACGCGCCCGGAACGCGCACGACCGTGACGTTCGCGTGCGCGCCGCCGTGCCGCACGATCGCGTCGATGGCGCCCTCGACGAGCCGGTCCACGATGAAGTGATTGAACCTCGCCGCGACGAGCGCGAAGCGCGCGCCCTCGGGGACGACCAGCGCGCCCTCGATCACCTTGGGCGCCTCGTTTGCCTTGGAAGTCACGCGTCACCTCGCATCGACGTGAGCGGGACACGCTCGACGACGGTCAAACCAAAGCCCGTGAGCCCCGCGATCTTGGGCTGGTGGTTGGTGAGAAGGCGCAGCTCGTGCGCGCCCAAATCGGCGAGCACCTGCGCGCCGAGGCCGAATTCACGCAGCGCGAGAGGCCCATCCGCGGGCGCGCTCTTGGGCGCCCCGCCCGACGACGATCGCTCGAGCTCGGCGGCGAGATCCCCGCGCGGCGGCAGGTAGAGCACCACGCCGCGCCCCTCTTTTTCGATCATGTGGATCGCTTCGCGCAGGTTGGATCCGCCGTCGAACGGCGTGGAGCTGAAGAGATCGCCCACGAGCGATCCGGTGTGGACGCGGCACAGCACCGGCCCGGGGCGGCCCACGTTGCCTTTGGAGAGCGCGAAGAATTGCCTGCTTTCGCCGATGATTTCGTACACCGAGGCCGTCCACTCGGTGCCCGTCACGTCGAGCCGGAGGGGCCGCTCGGCGACCTTGCGGACGAGCCGCTCCGTCTGGAGACGGTATTGGATGAGGTCCGCGATGGTCAGGATGATGAGGTTGTGCTTCTCGGCGAAGCGCTCGAGATCCGGCATGCGGGCCATGGTGCCGTCGTCGTTCATGATCTCGCAGATGACGCCCGCGGGCCGCATCCCCGCGAGCCGCGCGAGATCGACCGAGCCCTCGGTCTGCCCCGTGCGCACGAGCACGCCGCCGCGCCGCGCGCGAAGCGGAAAGACGTGGCCGGGCGTCACCACGTCGCTCGGCTTGACGTCGGGCGAGACGGCGACGCGCGTCGTGTGCGCGCGATCGGCCGCGCTGATGCCGGTCGAGACGCCGTGGCGAGCCTCGATGCTGACGGTGAACGCGGTGCCGAGCGGCGGGCCGCTGCGCCCGGGCGAGGACATCATCGGCAGATCGAGCTGCGCGACGATCGCCTCGTCGAGCGCCAAGCAGATGAGCCCGCGGCCGTGCGTCGCCATGAAGTTGATCGCGTCCGCCGTGACGAGCTCGGCCGCCATGCACAGATCGCCTTCGTTCTCGCGGTCCTCGTCGTCGACGAGGATCACCATTTTGCCGGCGCGGATTTGGTCGATGGCGCGGTGAACGCGCTCGAGCATCGCCGAGTCGATCGTGAGCCGGTGCGGCATGGGTTGGGCCTTGTCGTCAGAGGAAGCCGCTGCTTCGGAGCTTGTCGTAGAGGCGCTGATCGCTGTTGGTTCCATCGTGATCGCTCTCGGTCGGCCCGACCTCCGCCGGTCTCCGCGCGAGCTGGCGAGCCACGTAGCGCGCGAGCACGTCGACTTCAAGGTTCACCTGCGCGCCGGGGCGAAGCTCACCGAGCAACGTGCGCGCGATCGTGTGCGGGACGAGCATCACGTCGAACGTCGCGCCGCCCGCTTCATCGCGGACCTCGTTCACGGTGAGGCTCACGCCGTCGATCGCGATGGATCCTTTGCCGGCGACGAAGCCCGCGATCGCCTCGGGCGCCGCGATCGAGAGGCGCACCGCCGAGCCCGAGGGCACGCGCGCGGTGACGCGCCCGACCGCGTCGACGTGGCCGAGCACCACGTGCCCGCCCATCCGCGCGCCGAGCGCGGTCGCCCGCTCCAAATGCACGCGCGCGCCGATCGCCAGCGCGCCGAGCGTGGTCCTGTCGAGCGTCTCGGCCGACATGTCGCAGCCGAAGCCTCCCGCCTCGATCGCGTCCACGGTCAAGCACGCGCCGTTCACGCTGATGGACTCACCGAGCACGAACGGATCGGCGAACGTAGGGCCTTTGCCCTCGGCGAGCACCTCGATGAACGCGCGCGCGACGGGCTTGCCCGCGCGCCTCTTCAGCAGGCCGGTCGCCTCGACGAGCCCGGTGAACATCGCGCGCCTCCGATGCTCAGACGGCCTTGCGGCTCGCGAGAAGCTTGTCGATGACGGCCTTGGATTCGGCGGAGAGCTCGGTGAAGACGACGCCCATGCCCGCGGGATCGTCGTTGACGCGCACCACCTCGCCGACGCCCTCGATGGTCTCGATGTCTTCCATGATCACCGTAAACCGCAGGTTTACTTTGGTGCCCACGGGGAGCGGGGTCTTGGAGCGCACGAACACGCCGCTCCGCGAGATGTTCGTGACGTACTCGTTGATGAACGCGTCGTACGACTCGAACTCTTTGTTGATGGTGACGCGTGCTTCTGCGCGCTTGGGATCTTCCGAATCACGCTCCGTCGTCATCGCGTCACCTCACCTGCCCTGCAGGTCGAACTGCTCGAGGTGGTACTCTTTGCGCGGGATGAGCTCGATGCGCCGCTGGAACAAGCGCTCGGCCTCTTGCACCGCGATGCGCTCCTCGCTCTTCAACAGATCGATGACCGCGGGGTGCGCGTTGACGATCACCACGTAGCCCGGCAAATTGAGCCGCTCGCGCCGGATCTGACGGAGGATCTCGTAGGCCACGGTCTGCTTCGATTGGAGCTGCCCCGTCCCGTCGCAATAGAAGCACGGCTCCAGCACCGTGCGGCCGAGGCTCTCGCGCGTGCGCTTGCGCGTCATCTCGATGAGGCCGAGGTCGCTGATGCGGTTCAACGTGGTCTTGGCCTTGTCCTTGGAGAGCAGGTCTTCGAGCTTGCGCCGCACCTTCTCGCGGTTCGACCCGCGCTCCATGTCGATGAGGTCCAAGATGATGAGGCCGCCGATGTTGCGGAAGCGGAGCTGGTAGGCGATCTCTTCGACGGCCTCCAGGTTGGTCGCGAGGATGGTCTCTTCGAGGTCCTTCGAGCCTTTGCCTACGAAGCGCCCGGTGTTGACGTCGATCGCGGTGAGCGCCTCGGCTTGATCGATGATGAGGTAACCGCCCGAGGGCAGCGGCACCTTGCGCGCGAGCGCGCGTTGGATCTCGTCCTCGATGCCGTACGCGTCGAAGATGGGCTCGGAGCCTTGGTAGAGCTCGATCGCGTCGGCGCGCTCGGGCAGGAACGTCTCCACGAAGCGGCGGAGGCGCTGGTACTCCTCGGGGCTGTCGATGACGATCTTCTCGATGTCGTCGGTGAACAGATCGCGCGCTGTTTTGAGGATGAGATCGAGCTCGGTGTAGAGCGGCACGGGCGCGCGGAAGCCGCTCTCTTTCTTCTTCGCGATCTCGCCCCAGAGCCGCACG
>CAYTJL010000167.1:16842-21524 GCA_964437785.1 uncultured Polyangiaceae bacterium | reverse complement strand
CATCCCCCCAACCTACCACAAACAGAGCCTGACCAGCAGCGAGCGAAGCCCCTTGTCCGCGCTGCGTCGGGGGGCCCCGAAATGCCGAGCGTGGCAGAGCGGTCTTGGTGCCTTTGGTGACAACGTTTCGAGCTCGGCTTTCGGGGGTGGCGCCGCGGACGGGGCGAGCGCTCGTGCGGTAAAGGGCTCATGAGCAGCGAACGGACGGGGCGAGCGCTCGTGCGGTCACGCGCCCGCGCGCGCAGGCTCACCGCGAGGAGCGACCGATTCGCCGCGCAACGCACGGTGAACCAGATACGCGAGCGCGCCAATCGAGCCGAGCGTCAGGCAAAGAGCCAAGTACGGCCACACAAGGATGCCACGCTGCCGCGCGTCCGGGATCATCCAGCACGTGAAGAGCCCAATCGCGATCGTGATGTCGAGCAGCATCTGCATCGCCCAGGGCTCACGCCACGCGAGCGAGAGAAACCCGAAGTAGCCATGACCGGCCACGACCCACACCGAATAAGCACCGAAGGCGAACAGCGCGACGAGCGGGAGAACCAGGCGGAGCTTCATGACGTTGATTCCTTTCGACACGAGCGAGGTTGGGGCCGCCCCCGCGCCCCCGCCATTACCTCCGAGGTAATGCCGCTCCCTCCGCGCGTGGTGTAGGTTGGGAGCGTGCCCTCCCAAAACCTCTCCCACGTGCCCCCGAGCTTCGGCCCCCTGCTCCGCAAATGGCGCCAAGCCCGCGGCCTCAGCCAAGAACGGTTGGCGGTCGGCGCCGAGATCTCCACCCGCCACCTGAGCTTCCTCGAAAACCGCAACGCCGCGCCGAGCCGCGAGATGGTGCTCATCCTCGCGAACGCCCTCGATTTGCCGCTCCGCGAGCGCAACGCCATGCTGGCGTCCGCGGGCTTCGCCGCCGTCTACCACGAGAGCACCCTCGACGGCGCCGCGATGGCGCCCATCCGCCGCGCCCTCGATCACCTGCTCCGCGCGCACGAGCCGTATGGCGCCGTGGTCGTCGATCGGCTCTGGAACCTGCGCTCCGCCAACACGGGCGCAACACGCATGCTCGCCGCCCTCCTCCCTTCACCGATCGATCCCTTCGTCGCCGGCAACGTGCTCCGCGTGTTCTTTCACCCGGCCGGGCTCCGCGCCATCATCGTTGATTGGGAAGAGGCAGCGTCGATGTTCCTGGAGCGCATCCACCGCGACGCCGCGATGTACCCCGAAGACCACGAGCTGCGCGCCCTCCTCGACGAGGTCCTCGGTTATCCGGGCGTCCCCGCGACGCTCCGCGCCCCCGGCCACGCCCCCATCGCGCCCGTCCTCTCGGTCCACATCCGCCACGACGGGCTCGATTTAAAGCTTTTTACGACGATTACCACCCTCGGCACACCGCTCGACGTCACCGCGCAGGAGCTCCGCATCGAGTCCTACTTCCCCGCGGACGACATCACCGATCGGTGGATCCGGGGCCTCACGGGCTAGCGGCCATACGCGCCAAAAGCACCTTCGCGAGCACCGAGGCCGCGAGGCGATGACCGGCAGGGTTGAAGTGGTGCTCGGGCAAATAAGGACTCTCGGCCTGCGC
This sequence comes from uncultured Polyangiaceae bacterium, assembly GCA_964437785.1. Lineage (GTDB taxonomy): Bacteria > Myxococcota_A > Polyangia > Polyangiales > Polyangiaceae > CAYTJL01. The sequence continues at coordinate 19,942 of CAYTJL010000167.1, read as the reverse complement.
CTCGATCTCGTCCATCATCGGGATGAGCTCGCCCGGCGGCAGCTCCAACGGACGATGACGACGCCTCTGCTCACCCTGCGGCACGAACTTGGTCACCTCGCGCGCCGGGATTTGAAGGACGAAGAAGGGACGGTGATCGCCTTTGCAATCCTCGCGCAAAGCGGCGATCAGCGCCTGTGTCCGCGCGGCGCCGTTTTGGCGATCGGGCGGCTGCGCGAGGTAACCCCTCCGCTCGGCGAGGCGAACGCCGGTCCGATAAACGAGCTCGACGAGGAAGATGGGGTGGCCAAACACGAGCACGGGATCTTCCCACAAGTGCCCATCCACGAAGACGAACTTCGTGATGTTGTCGGCGTCGTCGTTCGGATAATACGCGAGGACGACGAGGTCCGGCGCGAGCTCCCGCCCGTACGTGCGATAAAAGGCCAGCTCCTGCGCGGTGCCATAACAGGGGACCCCCGCGTTCACCACCGTGACCGAAGGGCCGAGCTTGGATTGGAGCTCACGCTCCAATACGGCAGGGAAGGTCTCGTTGGACTCGACGCCGATCCCCCACGTGAACGAGTCCCCGAGCACGAGGACGCGCCGCTCCCCCGGGGCCTTGGGCGGAGCAGCGGTGTCGCCGCGCAGGCCCCGCGCATCGGTGTTGGCCAAGAAATGAAGCTCCGGTCGCTTCATGTCAAACCGCTTGTGGAGATGGGGGCGCGTCATCCACCCGACCTTCTCGTCGGCCCGATAAAGGTCCGCCTCCATGTCCGCGAAGCGCACAAAGGCGCGGAGACCGAGCTCGGCGACGAGCAGCGACGCGATGAGCAACGTCAACCGGAGCGCCCAGCGCCGGCCGCGCGAGGGCGCGCTCCAGAAGCGGCGAATCCGGCCGATCACTCTACAGGTGACCGACGACGGTGTAGCTCACCTGCTCAATCTTGGTGGTGTCGCAGGTCTTCTCGACCTTGATGTAGATGTCGGTGTTGTTCGAATAGCTGCTGCCGCCGGGGTTGATACCGCACTTGCCGTTGGCGCCGGTCTGGCAGGTGTACGTGCCTTTGTCGGTGAGCACGCTGAGCTTGTAGCAGTTGGGGAACTGCGAGCCGACCATGGTGAGCGTCAACGTCACGTCGTTGACGCAGAAGAGGCCGCCCGTCGCGTGGATGAGGTGCCAATCGGGCGCAGAGCCCGAGTTGGCGACGAAGCCGTTGATGGAGGGCGTCTGGTGCGTGCGCTTGTCGCTCACGATCTCTTGGTTGAGGATGTTCACCGTCACCATCGCTTGACCGATGATGGGATCGTCGTCGCACGAGATGCCCGCGCCGCCGAACAAGCTCGCCGTGCCCTGCGTGTGGTGGCCGGGCGCGTCATCCTGCTCCTCGCAGCCGTCGCTCGCGTCGTTGTTGACGTCGAAGTTCTCGCCTTGGCACGAGAACGTGCACATGTTGGCGTTTTGACAAGCCACGTTGGCGTTGGGCTGCATGTAGCCCGGGCACACGTTGCCGCACGATCCGCAGTTGTCGGGCCCGTCCGTCGCGCCCGCGCAATAGATGAGCGTGCAGCCCGCGGGGTCTTGGAGGGAGCAATCGGCCTTGCACTGCGGCGCCATCGCGCTGCACTTGTCGAAGCGCTTGGTGCCGGGCAGACACACGCGCTCGCCCAAGCACATCCCTGCTGCGTTGGTGCGGATGCACGGTTGAGGGATGTTGAGCCGGTCGCAGAACCCGCCGATGGCGTCGAGGCACGTGGGGATGATCTTGGGCCGGCAGAGCTTGCGCGCTTGGCCATTGACCATCTGATCGGTGCAGTTGTAGTCGGGCGGGCACGCGTCCGCGCCCGAGAGCGAACAGTCGATGTGACAAGCGTTGGCGTTGTCGCCCGGCGCCTGGAAGCACACCTCGGAGAGGCTGCCGCAGTCGGAGTCCTGCGTGCACGAGAGGCAGTGAGCAGGGCTGTGCGGGATACAGTATCCGTCGGGCGATCCGGGCGTGATGGGCTCACAGAAGTAGTTGGGCGACACACCACAATCGGTCTGCGAGGTGCACGGCGTGACGCAGACAGGAGGCGTGTTGATGACCACCTGCTTGCAGAGGTCGGACTCACAGTCGGCGTCTTGGTTGCAGTCCGAGCCCAAGGGGAGCCCAGGCGGGCTGCCGCCGCCGCCCGCGCCTCCGGTCGCCCCCGAGGACGACGTGGAGGAAGACGAGGACGAGCTCGATGAGCTCGACGACGACACCGTGGATCCCGCGCCCCCGTGGCCGCCGTCGCCGCCCCCGCCTCCGCCGGTGTTGGGCACGTAGGTGGAGCCGGTGGTGTTGCCCCCGGTCGCACACGCCATCATCCCGGACACGACCCCAACCACCGCAGAAAGCCCAAGCCAAAGACCGATACGCATGGATCGCGTTATAGCAAACGAGGCCCTCCCCGCGCGAGACGCGCGCAGCGTTTCGCCCGAAAAAAAGCGCAACGCGCCGCGGCGATCGCTCACGCTGCCTAGGGCACAACCTCCTTGGATTGGATCGAGAGCCTGGCAAACGCGCGCATGGTGGCACCTTGTGTGTCGCTCACCGTCACTTCGGCCCCGTCGCGGCTGTAGCTCATCAGGTTATTGGTGATGGTGGTGTGGCCGAGCCCGAAATAATGCCCAAGCTCGTGCGCGAGCGTAGAGGGCAGCGCGCTCGTGGCCACGATCACGTACCTGTCTTTGGGGTGCGCGACCGGCCGCCAATGAACACCCATGCGATAGAGCCTTGGATCGTCCACGTCGCGGAGCGACGCCACCACCATCACGTTGATGACGCCCTTTTGCATCTCGTCGCGCAGAGCGTCCCTGTCTTTGCGTGTTTCGAGCCGCGCAAAGCGGTCCGGCAGAGGCCGTGATCCCGCCTTGCGAAAGTGAATGCCCTTTTGGCCGAGCAGCCGCTCCGCCTCGGCGATCTGCGCGTCGATCCACGCATCGGTCTCGACGGGCTTGTTCGCCTCGCGCGCGACCGACACGGTGAGGGGAAAGATGGGGAGCGGAGCCTCGGGCTTGGACGGGCCTTTGGCGAGCGCGCGCGCAGGCAGCGCGAGCGCGAAGGGGAGGCCGAGGAACAACCGGCGCTTCATGCGC
>CAYTJL010000167.1:0-16742 GCA_964437785.1 uncultured Polyangiaceae bacterium | reverse complement strand
TATTGAGTAATTGCTTTGAGGTCGAGCATCTCTTCGACGCTCGGGACGACGATGAGGTCGCAGCGGCGGTTCTTCTGGCGGCCGTCGTCCGAGTCGTTGGAGGCGACCGGGTCGGTGTCGGCGAAGCCCGTGGCGCTCCAGTGCGCGATCGGCAAGCCGCCGCCGTCCTTGTCGTTGACGAGGAAGAGGAGCACCTCGCGCGCGCGCATCAGGCTGAGGCCCCAGTTGTCGCGGAACGGCCCGCCCTGAAGGGGCTTGTTGTCGGTGTGGCCGGCGACTTGGTAGTCGCGGTTGATGAGCTGAGAGTCGCCTTTGATGACCGCGGCGACCTTGGCGAGGATGTCCTTGCCGTCCTTCTTGAGGGTGTCGCGGCCCGAGTCGAAGAGCACGTCGCCGGGGAGCGAGATCACCATGCGGTTGCGGCGGATGTTGACCGCGAGGCCGAGGCGGGTGAGCGCGTCGAGCTTGCGGCGGAGCATCTCGAAGCGCGCCTTGATGGCTTCGAGCTGACGGGCGCGGGCTTTGTACTCGGCGAGCGCCTTCTCCATCTCGGCCATCGACGCGTTCATGTTCGCGAGCTTCTTGTCGCGCTCGGCGAGGTCGACGCCCATGCCCTTGAGATCGTTCTCGAGCGAGGCGACGCGCGCCTTGGCGGCTTCGAGCTCCTTGACGGTCTTGTCATGCTCGCTCTGGAGATCCGCGTACTTCTTGAGCTGCGCTTGCCACTCCTCTTCGGAGTGCCCGCAACCCGGGGCGAAGAGCGAGAGGGTCGGCAAGGCGATCAACATCGCAAGGGTCGAAAGGCGTCGCATTGGTTTCTCCGCGTCGGGACGTGACGTTCTCGGGCCGTACGGTAGCGGGGTCCATCGAAGCGTGGAAGAGGATCTTTCCTCGCGTGCCATGCGGCACTAAGGGCGCCCGCATGAGCTACCGGATCACCCTCATCCCCGGCGACGGCATCGGACCCGAGGTCGTCGACGCCACCCAAAAGGTGATCGCCGAGCTTGGCCTCGACATCACGTGGGAGACGCACAACGCGGGCATCGACGTGGCCAAGCTCACGGGCAACCCGCTTCCGCCCAGCGTGATCGAGGCCATCCGGCGCAACAAAGTCGCGCTCAAGGGCCCGGTCACCACGCCCATCGGCCACGGCTTCCGATCGGTCAACGTCACGCTCCGCCAGACGCTCGACCTCTACGCCAACGTGCGCCCGATCCGCAGCCTGCCCAACGTGGAGCCGCGCTTCGGCGACGTCGACATGGTGATCGTCCGCGAGAACACCGAGGGCCTCTACGCCGGGCTCGAGCTGATGATCCTGCCGGGCGTCGCGCAGAGCATCAAGCTCACCACCGAGCGCGGCTCCACGCGCATCGCCGAGTTCGCGTTCCGCTACGCCGAGGCCAACAAACGGCCGCGCGTCACCATCGTCCACAAGGCCAACATCATGAAGATCTCCGACGGCCTCGCGCTCGACTGCGCGCGCGCCGTGGGCAAGCTCCACCCCGGCACCGAGCTCGCCGAGATGATCGTCGACGCCGCCGCCATGACCATGGTGCGCGACCCGAACCGCCTCGGCGTGCTCGTCACCGAGAACCTCTACGGCGACATCCTCTCCGACCTCGGCGCGGGCCTCGTGGGTGGCCTCGGCATCGTGCCGGGCGCCAACATCGGCGACGACGCCGCGGTGTTCGAAGCGGTGCACGGATCGGCGCCCGACATCGCGGGCAAGGGCCTCGCGAACCCGACGGCGCTCGTGCAGAGCGCGGTGATGATGCTCCGCCACCTCGGCGAGCACGGCGCGGCCAAGCTCCTCGAAGGCGCGCTCACCTCGCTCTACGAGCGCTCGCAGGTCCGCACACGCGACCTCGGCGGCACGGCCACCACGAGCGATTTCACCGACGCTTTGTGCGGCGAGCTGCGGCGCGCGGGCGCGGGCGCGCGGCACCTCGTCGTCGGCGGCTGATCCCGCGCTATGCTCGATTCGCTTTGTGGGACGAGATCCTCGAGCTCTGCGCGGACATGCTCGGCGTCACCGCGCGACGGCGGATCGCGCTGCTCATGGCGGCGTGCGCCATGCTCGTCATGCTCGGCATCTTCTTGTGGTCGCGCTGGGGCATCGCGGGCGCTCTGCTCCCTGCGATCTTGTTCGGCATCGCGATCGCGGCCTCGCGCGAGGTAGCCGCCGCGCGTGACGAGCTGTGGCGAGCCGCGTGCTTGCCGCTGAGCGCGCCTGGACAACGGCCCGCGAGCCCGCGCGGGCAGCTCTCCCCGCCCACCGCCGCCGCGCTGCTCGTCCTCGCGGACGTGGTCGATCGCGTGCGCCGCGGCCGCTACGCCGACGCGAACGATCTCCTGCCGCGCGTCGATCGCGGCATGCTCCGCGACGAGGAGCGGCACCTCTACGACGCGGCGGTCGCGATGATCTCGCTCGGCATCGGCGACGCGAAGCGCGCGGCGCAGAAGGCCGTGATCGCGCTGCCCACGGGGAGCGACGATCTCGATCAGCGGCTCGGCCGCGCCGTGATCGCGGACGCGTGGCGCACGTCGGACAGGCTCGACGCGATCGCGCGCGCGTGGCGCCGCGCCGGCGTCGACGAGCAGAGCGGCACGCCGCTCGCCAAGCTCAGCAAGCTGATGCGCGTGCGCATCGACGGCTCGCTCCTCGACAAGCTCTCGACCGACGAGGCGCGCGCGCTGTCCGAAGAGGCGCGGGCCATCGGGGACGCCGACCTCGCGGCCGAGCTCGACGTGCGCACGCACCGCCGCGCGTATCGCTGAGGCTCGCCTGGGGGGAGGTCCCCTAAGCGCGACGATCAGTCCTTCTCGTTGCCGGGCGATCCGCGCAGGCCATAGCGCTGGAGCAGCCGGTGGAGGTGCATCCTGTCGATGTTGCCCTTGCGCGCGGCCTTGCTGACGTTCCCGCTCGCCCACGCGAGGAGCGCGGTCAAATAGCGCCGCTCGAAGGCCGAGATGACCTGCTCCTTCGCGTCCTTGAACGGCACCTCGACGTCGACCGCGCTCGCCTCGACAGGCGCCGTGTCCTCGCCCGACCGCGGCGGCGGGACGCTGCCGCTGTGCGGCTCGGGCGCGAAGTCGCCGAGCACCACGCGGCGCTCGATGTAGTTCTTGAGCTCACGCACGTTGCCCGGCCAATCCCCCTTCGACATCTCGACGATCACCTCGGGGGGAAACAGGCTGTGCGCCTCGGGCTTGCTCATCTGATCGAGGAAATGCTCGACCAAAATGGGCAGATCGTCGATGCGCTCGCGCAGCGGCGGCACGCGCACCGAGAGCACCGAGAGCCGGTAGTAGAGATCTTCGCGGAAGCGGCCGCTGTTCACCTCGCGCTCGAGCTTGCGGTTGGTCGCCGCGATGACGCGCACGTCGACCTTGCGCGCGCGGTTCTCGCCGATGCGACGCACCTCGCGGTTGGCGAGCGCGCGCAGGAGCTTCGGCTGCATGTCGAGCGGCAGCTCGCCGATCTCGTCGAGGAACACCGTGCCTCCGTCGGCGTCCTCGAAGGCGCCCGCGCGATCGCGCGACGCGCCCGTGAACGATCCGCGCAGGTGACCGAACAGCTCGCTCTCGATGAGCTGCGGCGAGATAGAGCCGCAGTCGACGACCACGAGCGGCTTGTCGGCGCGGTTGCTGCGCCGCACGAGCTCGGTCGCGATGAGCTCCTTGCCCGTCCCGCTCTCGCCCTCGACGAGCACGTCGGAGTCGCTCTTGGCGATGCGCTTGAGCAGCTCGAAGAGCCGCCGCATGCTGACGGATCGGCCGAAGAGCAAGCCGAAATTGAGCGCGATCGGCACGTCGGTCCGCCGCTCGGGCTCGAGCTCGCGCACCACGACGACCGACTCGCCGACCTCGATCCTGCACTCGGGCAGCGACAGATCCGCGTCGCGCACGCGCACCCCGCTCAAATACGAACCGTTGAGCGATCCCGTGTCGGTCACGCGCCACCCCGAGGACGACCGCGTGAGGCTCAGGTGAAACCGCGAGACCATTTTGTCGTCGAGGACGAGGTTGTTGCTCGGGTGCGATCCGATGCGGAAAAACTCGCCGTCGAGGATGACCTTGCGCTCCGCAGGTTTGCCCCCCTCGCGCTCGACGAGGAGCTCGAGCCTCGGCACGCTCACCGTCTCGGCGATCATGCGCGGCTCGGTCGACGACGTGCGCCCCGGAGGAAACGGTGCCTTGGGGTTCGACATTTGCGCCCGAGCATATCCAATCCGAGCGGCTTGGGCTGTTTCGAGCACGGCTTCGAGGCGGGGCTCCGCTCGAAGCTCGACGCGCGTCACTCGACGGGAGCGCGCCGCGCCATCGCGCAGATCGCCGCGCGGATCGGATCGCTCGGCAGCGCGGGCGGCGCCTTCTCTTCGCACGCGACGAACGGATCGAGCGGATCGAGCGCGACGCCGAGCGCGAAGCTCCGCTCCGCGTCGAGCCCTGGATGGAGCAAGCCGTGGAGCGACCACCAGCGGCCGTGGCGGCCATGGACGTCCTCGACCTTTTCGACGAGCTTCTCGGCCACGCCGCGCTCGCCCGCGCCGAGCTCTGCGGCCGCGAGGAAGCAGCGCACCGACGCGTCGGTGGGCACGAGCATCTGCGCGCGCGCGAGCTGACCGGCGGCCTCTTTGTGGTGGCCGCGGCCTTCGAGCAAGTTGCCGAGCCGCACGCGCTTCACGATCTCGGCGCGGCCCGGGATGACGGCGCCGGGCGCGAGCGCCGCCGGGACGTCGCGCGGCGCGGTCGCGAGGTGCGCGAGCCATCGCTTCTCCCACGCGGCGAAGTCCGCGTTCGTGATCTCGAAGATGGCCTTGCTCACGTCGGGCGAGGCCTTGAGCTTGACGACGAGCTGCGGGAGCGCGCCCTCGCCCGCCTCTTTGGCCCAGAAGCGAATGAAGCTCGACACCTCGGCGAACGCGACGTGCGCCTGCTCGGGCGTCGGCAACATCGCGATGGACGGGCCGAGGTTGGTGATGGGCCTGCCGAGGCCCTTTTCCAAGCCGATCGCCGCGATCGCGTCGACGGGCGGGACGTCGTCGAACGGCTCGGGCGCGCGCCACCGCGTCTCTTCGCGCTTGGCGACGCCCTCTTGCAGCCAAAGCGGCGCGTTGTCGCGCGTGCCTTTGGTGAGCGCGAGATGCGTCATCTCGTGGGCGAGCGTGTCGAGCCACGGATAACCGCGCGGCGCCGCGCGCGGCGAGATCATCGTGACGCGGCCCCACTTCGCGACCGCGACGGTGCCCGTGGTCTTGGCCGCCTCTTCGGGCAAGCCGGTCATCGCGGCGAGCGAGAGCTGATCGCGCACGAGATCGATGCGGAGCGGCTTCGGCAGCTCGACGCCGAGGTCCTTGATGAGCTGCTCGCGCACGCGGAGCGCCGTCGACGAGAGCAGCGGCACGAGCGCGCGATCGTCGTCGTCTTGGAGGCGCACCAAGACGCCGCCGGTCTCGTCGCGCACCTCGACGGTCGCCGCCGTCGCGCGCGCGCACCCGCGGGCGATGTCGCCGAGCATCGCGCCCTCCCTCGTCGCCGCGAGATCGGGCCGCGCGAGATGCGCGGCGGCGCCGTCGTAGTCGCCGGCGTGGAGCAGGTAGCGGCCGCGCTCGATCGCGAGCGCCGTGTCGGTCATGTCCGCGCCGTCGAGGATCTTCTGCGCCTCGACGAGATCCATCTCGGTGATCGCGTCGCGCGCCCTCATCGCGCGCGCCTCATCGCCGAAGATCGGCGCGAACGTCGGGGCTTGAGGCACCTCGGCGCGCGCGGGGGAGGGCGCGATCGCGAGCGCCGCGAGCGTGATCCAGAGGAGCCTTCTCATTTGAGGAGCCCCTCCGCGTAGCGCTTGATCGCGTCTTTGTGCCTTGGATCCGAGGATTGTCCGAGCCCTTCGAGGACGCGGCGGCGGAAGTCCTCGGGCCCTTTGTGCGCGTTCTTGCCGGGGATCTCGGTCTTGCGGCGCGAGGGCAGACCCTTGTCGCCTTCTTGATCGCTCTCCCGCTCGCGCGACTGTTTGCCTTCGCCGTCGCCCTTGGCCATGTCGAGCAAGCGCTGCGCGTCGCGCTGGAGGCGGAGGCCGTGCTCGCCGTCGCCTTTTTCGAGCGACTGCTGCGCGTCGCGCATGGCCTGCGACGCGTCGTTGAGCCGCTCCAGCATGTCGTCCGGGAGCGCGCCGTCGCCGCCTTTGCCCTTCTGCGCGAGATCCTTCGCGCGCTCGGCGAGGCGCTGCTCGGCCTTGCCCGCCTTCGACAAGCCCTCTTTCGCGCGCGACGAGGCGTCGCTCCGCATCTTCTTGAGCAGGTCCTCGGCCCACGCGAGCTCTTTGTCGAGCGTGGGCTTGGCCGCCGCGGCCTCGCGACCGGCGCGCTCTTCGCGCGGGACGCCGCCCTCTTGGCCGAGCTTCTTCGCGTTGTCGAGCTTCTTGCCCGCGTTCTTGCCCGCCTCGACGGCCTCGCGCAGCCGGCCCGCTTCGAGCGCGGCGGCCATGGCCTCGGCCTCGTCGCGCGCGGCGCCCGCCGCGGCCTCGGCGCTCGACGGATCGCCGCCCGGCTCGGGCAGGTTCTTCACCGCATCGCGGATCGACTGCGCGTGGCGCTTGGCCTCCTCTTTGATGGCGTCGAGCTCCTCTTTGGAGATCGCGCGATCGAGCTGCTCCTCGACCTCGTCGATCCACGACGCGTGCTCGCGCGCGAGATCTTCGAGCTCTTTGGCGATCGCTTGCATCTCTTGATCGGCCCCCGACGACTCGCCGTCGTTGCCCGGCGAGGGTGAGCCTCCTGTCTCGACGCCGCCGTGCCCGCCGCCGCCCGAGAACGACGGATCGGGCCTCTTGAGCCTCGCCGCGAGGTCTTCGGCGGCGAGCGCCGCGTGGCGGAGATCCGCGGCGTCACGCGCGCGCGCGACGCGGCGCATGTACGCGCCGACGATCTCGCCGAGGTCGACGCCGAGCTCACCGAGGCGAAGGAGCTGCTTTCCGCCGCCCGTGAGCACGCTGGTCGCCGCGTCCGCGCGCCGCTCGGCGGCCGCGCGATCGGCGCCCGTCGTCGCGTCCATCGCGGTGAGCGCGCTCGCGAGCTCCTCGGCCACCTCAGCGAGCCGGAGCGCGACCGATCGCGCGTCGCGCGCGCCGAGCATGCGCACGCCGATGTCGAACGCGAGCACCACGTGCTCGGTCTCGGCCAAGAGCTTCTGGTGGGTCGCGGCCGAGGGCGCCTTCTGCTCGGCCGCGAGCGCGGCGCCGAGCCTCCGCATCTGACCGCGCGCGAGCCGGGTGAACGACTGCGCGACGCCGATCCCGCCGTACGATCCCGCGAGCGCCGACGTGAGCTTGGCCAGCGCCTTGGACTGCGCTTCGGCTTCGTTCTTCGGGTGATCGCGATCGATCTTCGCGTCGCGGAGCCGCGTCGCGAGCAGGTCGACGAGCGCGCCGCGGGCCTCGACGAGCGCCGTGAAGCGCAGCGCCTCGGGCTCGCCCGCCTCGGGCGGGATCACCACGATCGCGGGGCTCTTCCCCCACTTCGGGCCGGCGACGGTGTCGTTGTCGCGGGCCTCGACCGTGACCTCGACGGGCGTGTACGTGCGTTTGAAGAACGCGTCTTTTGCCTTGAGCTCGTAGCCTCCGCGATCGCTCGTCGCGTCGGCGGCGGGCCGCGAGAGCGCGCGGTGCTCCTCGCGCGTGCCGGCGCGCAGCACGAGGTTCACCTCGCGGAGGCCGTGATCATCGGTGGCTTGGTAATGAATGGGGATCGAGGGCTCGTCGAGCAGGCGCACCGTGCGCGGCGCGCCCTCGACGATGACCTTGGGCGCCTCGTCGGGGATCGACGTGACGGCCTGCTCGTCGGCCTGGCGGATGTAGACGTCGCCGAAGCGCGCGGCGATCGCGATCGAGGTCGAGTCGCCGAGCACCCACCGCGCGACCACGCGGCCGCCGCCGTCGTCGACGAACGCGACGTCGCGCGTCCCGTCGGTGAGCACGAGCGTGCGCGATCGAAGCGGGCGCGCGCTCACGCGCAGCGTGGTGCCGCGCGGGAGCGCGGTCGCGGTGAACGGGAAGACGCGCCTCGGCGCGAGGCGGAGGTACTCCGGCGGGATCGCCTGCATGTCGACGTCGTCGACCCACGCGAGGCGGAGCGGCGCCTCCTTCTTGCGCGCGGCGAGGACGTCGAGGCCCTCGACCACGCGGATCGGCTCGAGCACGACCGCGCCGAGCGCGAGCACGGCGGCGGCGAGGCCCGCGATCGACCAGCGCGCGCCCGATCGCGCGGCGCGATCCGCGATGTGATCGAGCGGCACCTTGCTCGTGAGCTTGGCGACGTGCAGCTCGGCCAACACGAGGGAGCCTTCGCTCGGTTTTTCGCGCACGCGATCGACGAGGCCGAGCGCGCGCAGCGTGGCGCCGCCGATCGCCGCGTCGGTCTTTTGGAGCGTGTCCGCGACGATGCGCTTGGGCGTCCTGCGCGCGCGGAGCACGAACGGCCGCGCGAGGAGCGCGAGGAGCGGGATCACCGCGAGCGCGATCGCCGTGATGCGCGCGGCGGGCACGCCGATCCGCGCGATGTGGGCGCCGCCCAGCGTCGCCGCGAGGAACGCGACCCAGAGCGCGCGCCTCGACGGGGGGCCGACCTCGGCGTCCCACACGGCGCGGAGCCGCGCGAGGGCGAGGGCCGGAGAGAGGTGCGTCATCAGCCGCGAAGCCTAGCCGAATTCAAAACTTGAGGCCGCCGCGAGGGCTCTCCATTTTTGCGGCGAGCGTGGCGACCGCGGCGGCGACCTCGGGATCCTCCACGGTGGGCACGTGGACGATGAACTTCACGTAGAGGTCGCCGGGCTCTTTGCCCTTCTTGGCGACGCCCTTGCCGCGGAGCCTCGTCACGTTGCCGCTCTGCGTGCGCGCCGGCACCTTGAGCGTGACCTCGCCGTCGGGCGTGGGGATCTTGATCTTCTCGCCGCGGTACGCCTCGCCGATGGTGATGGGGACGTCGACGTAGAGATCATCTCCTTGACGTGTAAAGGATTCGTGCGGCTCGACGTGGATGGTGACGATGAGGTCGCCGGGCGGGCCTCCGCCCGAGCCCGGGCTCCCTTGGCCGGGCACGCGCAGGCGGCTGCCCTCGTCGGCGCCCGGCGGGACGCGCACGGTGACCACGTCGCCGTCGTTCCGCTGGAGCGTGAGCGAGGTGCCTTTGACCGCGGAGACGAATTCGATCCTGGCCTGCGCCTCCAGGTCCTGACCGCGCATCGCGACGCGCGATCGCCCGCCGCCGCGCTGGCCGAACATCGAGCCGAAGAGATCGCCGAAGTCCCCGCCGCCGCCTCCGCCGAAGATGTCCTCCGGGTTGAACGCGCCGCCCCGGCCTCCGTGCCGGCGAAACATGCGCGCGCGCTCGGGATCGAAGCTCTGGGACAAGCTCTCTTCGCCGAACTCGTCGTAGAGCGCGCGGCGCTTCGCGTCGCCCAGCACCTCGTACGCTTGGTTCAGCTCCTTGAACTTTTGCTCGTTGCTCTTCCCCGGATTTTTGTCGGGGTGGTACTTGATCGCAGCCTTTCGGAAGGCTTTCTTGATCGTCTCTTCGTCCGCATCGCGCGGGACGCCGAGCACGCCGTAGAGGTCTTTGGCCATGACAACCACCACCCAACCTAAATTCCGTTCGCGCGTTCGGCCAGAGGTGTTTGACGAAGGCGCCGCGAAGGACGCGCCCCGGGCGCTTATCCGTGGTGCGATCCGCCGGATGACGGCCGGCCGACGTTAAGGGACATCGGCTTCTTGGGCTTCACCTGGACGCGCGGCGGGCTCGGGGGCCTGAGGCTCCCCTGGCCGCCCGCGCCCGCGTTGTCTCCACCGCTGCTCGCGGTGAGCGGGCTCGTCGGATCCACGTCGATGAGCGGCGCATGGGTCGAGAGCACATGGGTCGTCATCACCGCGCTGAGATCCGAGCTCGACCCGTCATTCGAAGTCTGCTGGACGATCCCTCCTTGGGGCGTTCCTACGGTGGACGTCGCGGTGATGGCCCCTCCGCTGTCTCCAAAGAGGTCGAAGAACCCCATATCGTCCTGATCGCCCTGCGGTTCATCCATCGTGTCGTCGATGGTCTGTGTGGTCGTGGTCTGCGTCGGTGTCGCGGCGGCGTCGTCATCGCCGAAGAGACCGAAGAGCCCCCCGTCGTCGGCCTGGTCATCCATCGTGTCGTTGACGGTCTGCGTTGCCTGCGGGCCAGGTTGTTTGGGGGGACGGCCTTTGTCCTTGTCCTTGTTCTTGTTTTTGGCGATGAGCTTTGGGTTGTTGGACTCGAACTGCTGCACCACGATCGTAGAGGGGAGTTGGAGCTGCTTGCCATAGGTCTCCGCGCGAAGGAACTTCTTGCACGCGATCTTCTTAAAGTCATCCATGGTGCACGCGACGTCCAAGAAGGCGCCGCTCGGATGGACGACGCTGAAGCACGGAGGCGCGGAGAGCGGGTGAGCGCCCGCGATGATCTTCGCGAACGACAGCGCGTTGCCAGGTGGCTTAGCGCTGTCGGCGTGGCAAACCTGGACGCGGATCCGGCCTCCGGGCGCGAGGAGATCGGAGACGATCCGATCTCTCAAGAAGGCCGCGAGCCCGCCGATGTCGCCGAGCCCGCTCACGTTCTTATAACGGCCATAGAGCTTTGTCTTGAAATCGAGCTTGTCAGGGTGCCCTACCCCCAAGATCGTCGCGCTCGAGAACCCCTGAGGGCGCGCCGCGAGGTTGAAGGAGATGCGGTTAGGGCTCTGGAGATATGCTTTGATGCGCTCCTCCGCTCTCTCCTTCCCCTTCTCGTTGAGCCAGCTCGGATCTACCCAGAGCTCCTCGTAGCGAAATCCGCCCGCCGCTTTTTTGTCGCTCACGACGTTGAGCGCCACGAACGGTGAGCCCCCGGCCCTGCCGAGCAGGTATTCGAGGAGGATCGCCAACTTCTCTTTTGGGATCTGAGACACGTTGATGACGACGTGGAGCGCCACGCCGGGGGCGCCGCCCATCCCCGGCGGCTTTGCCATCATCGCATCTTGGGTGTAGTCGATGTCCGCCATGAGCACATGATATGGGCGCGCGCCGGCGAACGAGAAGCGCCGGTGTTCGCCGTCGGCGCACGCGGGCGCCTTCCCCCACGGACAGCGCTTTCTTCGATCCGACCGGCGCCGCGTGATAGGAGGTCGGGCATGCGCTCGTTCGGCGCCTTGGCGATCGCGGTTGGGCTCTTCGCGGGGTGCGCGCCCGCGACGCCGCCCATCGCTCCTCGCGCGCCCGAGCCCACGATCGCAGCGCCCGCCCGCGTGGATCCTCCCGCCGCCCCCGCGCCCGTCGAGGTCACGCCGGAGCCGCCGCCCGCTCCCGCGGCCGAGCCCCCGGCCGCGCCCCAAGGCCCCTCCGCGCACGTCGTGATGGAGACGCCCTTTCGGCTCGATCAGCGGCCCATTCCGAGCGCGCGCGAGGCGTTCCTCGTCGAGCTGCGCGATCGCATGCGGTGGAACGAAGGCGCGATGGGCGACCTCGCCGAGCCTCCGCCCGCCGTGCCGGGTCACCCGATGCCCCGCGTGATCGTCGACGTGACGCGCTCGTCGGGCGCGCACAAAAGCGCGGACGTGCTCCGCCTGCTCCGCCGCAACCTGTGGATGAAGGTCGTCGAGTGCTACGGCGCGTCGGCGTACAAAGATCAAAAGCTCCGCGGCAAGGTCGCGCTGTCGTTCGCGATCGCCCCCGACGGCCGCATCTCGCGCGCACGCGTGACCGAAGCCAAAGGCGACGAGGCGCGCCGTCGCGACGCCTCCGAGGCCATGGGCGAGGTCGGCGCTTGCCTGACGGAGCGGCTCGACGCGATGACGTTGACGCGCGCCAAGGCCTCGTCCAAGGCGTCGATCCTCGTGCAGATCGGACCGGGCGACGAGCCCATGCCCCCTCCCGGAGAGAAGATCACACCCGGCGACGGCGCGATCCCTCCCGCGTCGATCCAAGCGGTGATGAAGACCGCGGAGCCGCGCTTCTTGAAGTGCTACGAGGACGCGCTCGGCTACGCGCCCGCGCTGTGGGGCCGGCTCGGGCTGCGCTTTCACGTGACCGACAAGGGTGTCACCGACGAGGCGTTCGAGGCCGAGACCCGCTTCCCCGACGAGCGCGTGAAGCTCTGCGCGCTCAAGGTCGCAAGGAGCCTTACCTTCCCCAAACCCAAGGGCGGAGACGTCCGGTTCGTCGCCGCGCTGCGGTTTTGGTCGGACAAGTCGGTGATCGCGCCGCCCGCGCGCCCAGCGGGCTCCGAGATCGGCGCCCTCTTGCGATAACATGGGGACGATGACCAAGAGCCCCGGGCTCGTGGGAGAGTGGGAGTCCCTCGTCGTGAATGGCCGCAACGGCGCTGTACGGTTCAACGTACACGTGCGGCCCAAGTCCTCGCGCTCAGCGATTTTGGGCGTGCGCGAGGGTACGCTCGACGTCGCGCTCACCTCGGCGCCGACGGACGGAGCGGCCAACAGCGAGCTGCTCAAGCTCCTCGCGCGCGCTCTGGACGTCCGCCGCGGCGACGTGAACATCCTCGTGGGCGCGAGCAGCCGCGGCAAGCTCATCGAGGTGGGTGGGCTTCAACCCGACAAGTGCCGCGAGCTTCTCAGCAAGGCTAGACGATGAAGGTACGGTTCGAAAAGTGGGAGGGGCTCGGCAACGATTTCATCGTGCTCCGGCGCGATGATCTCGATCCCGTCGAGGTCGCGCGCCTCTGTGATCGGCGCCGCGGGATCGGCGCCGACGGCGTGCTCCTCGTGTCCGAGCGCGCGGGCAGGCCCAGGATGATCGTGCGCAACGCCGACGGCAGCCGGCCCGAGATGTGCGGCAACGGCCTGCGCTGCGTGGCCGCGAGCGTGGTCGGGCCGCGCGGCGCTCTCAACGTGGGTCGCGACTCCGCGTTCGCGGGTCGCTCGCTTGTCGTCGACACCGACGCGGGCGAGCGGCGCTGCGAGGTGACGCGCCCCGAAGGCGAAGAGGCCTCGTTCCACGTCACCATCGCGATGGGCGTCGCGAGGCGCGGCGACGATTTGCGCGCGTCGATCGAAGGGCGCGATCATCGCTTCCTCACGGTGGACATGGGCAACCCGCACGCGGTGACCTTCGAAGGAGCGAGCGAGGCCGAGCTGTCGCGCGTCGGACCCGTGGTCACGGCGATCCCTCCGGGCGGCACCAACGTAGAGCTGTGCAGCGTGGAGCGCCGCGATCACATCCGCGTGGTGGTCTGGGAGCGGGGCGTCGGCCCGACGCTGGCCTGCGGCACGGGCGCGTGCGCGGTCGCCGCCGCCGCGTGCGACGAAGGGCTCACCGCGTTCGGCGAGCCCGTCACGGTCGAGTTGCCCGGCGGCGCGCTCACGATCACGGTCGATCGCGCGACGCGCGCGGTCACCATGACGGGCCCTGCGCGGTGCGTGTTTCAAGGCGAGGTGGAGCTCTCGTGACAGACAGCCGCGCCACGATCCGCACGAACGTCGCGGTGACCATCTTGGCCATCGTCGCCGATCCGTTCACCCGCGCGATGTTCCCCAAGGTCGTGACCGGCGAGCGCCTGCTCGTGAGCGCCGACCTCAACGAGGGGCTCGCGATCGCGTCGTCCGATCCGCCCGATCTCGCGTTCGTCGAGATCGGCATCCACGACGGCGCGGGCCTCGCCATGGTCCATCACCTCAAGGCGCTCGTGCCCAACGTGACGATCGTCGCGCTCGCGTCGCGCGACGCGCTCGAGGCCGCGGCGAACGCGGTCGCGCTCGGCGGCGCGGGCCTCTTGATCCTGCCCGCGTCGGGCGACGAGATCCTCGGCGCGATCGCGACCGTGAAGACCTCGATCGCCGCGCGCGTGATGCGGGCCGACATGGAGCAGGCGGCGGTCGTGTTCGCGCGCGCCGCGAGCTTCATGACCCGCGTCGCCGAGCTCGCCGACGCGCCCACGCGCAACGCGGCGGCCGCGCAGCTCGTCGACGTGCTCACCGAGGCGACGGGCGCCGCGGGAGCGGCCGTGTACCTCGCGGCGCCGGACAAGCCCACCGAGCTCGTCCGCGCGTCGGCGAGCCCGTCGCTCGAAGACGCGCCCGCCTTCGGCATGGAGGCCGACATCTTGGAGCAGGCGCGGCTGCGCCGGCTGCTCGCGGTGCCGCTGGCGACGCGCACGCTCCGCGTGGGTCACGTGCTGCTCGAGCGCCTGCTCGAAGCCGCGAGCGGCCCGCTCTCGATGTCGGTGCTCACGGCCAAGCCCGCGGGCGCGACCCGCGAGGGAAGCGGGAGCGGCACGTTCCGCATCGACGGCCTCGTACGGCTCATCGTGACGCAGGCCGCGACCGCGTTCAGCCTGCTCGGCGAGCGCGAGCGCGGCACGTCCGGCGCGATGAAGGACCCGACGTCGAGCGCGTATTCGTTCTCGTACTACGTCGACGTCGCGGGCCGCGAGATCGACAAAGCGCGGCGCTACAAGCGGCGCTTCGCGATCGCGACCATCGCCTTCGAGGCCACGGTCGGCAAGGGCGGCAGGCCCGAGCCGCTGCCGAGCCCCGCCGACGCGGCCGACACGCTGCTCGGCGTCGCGCGCGACACCGACGTGCTCGCGCGCGTGGACGATCACGAGTTCCACCTGCTCATGCCCGAGACGGGCGGCATCGCCGCGCACGCGTACCGGCGGCGCGCGCTGCTCTCGTTCGTCGATCGCGCGGGGCGGATCCCGCGCGGGCTCTCGATCGGCGTCTCGACCTTCCCGCACGACGGACAAGACCTGGCGCAGCTCCTCCGCCTCGCGCGGCGCCGCGCCGAAGAGACGCGCAGCTCCATCGTGCGCGGCGTGGCCGTGCTCGGCGAGCTCGATCCTGCGCAGCGGAGCGGGCGATCGTCGAGCGAGATGATCGGCCTCACGGATCTGTTCGACGCGTTCGCGAAGCACGAGCCGCAGGGGCCCGACGCGATCGGCGCGGCGGCGGCGATCGAGCTGCCGATCCGCGAGGCCGCCGAGCTGGCCGCCGCGATCACGCGCGACGCGCTGCGCGGGGGCGCGGCGCTGATTGTGGTCGCGCACCACGACGGCGCCAAGCTCGGCGCGGCGGTGCGCGCGGCCGTGGGCCCGGCGAGCGACGGCGTCACGCTGCACGCGGTCGACATCCGCGCGCTGCCGGGCACGAGCAACGTCGAGGCGCTCGCGATCGTGGCCGAGCACGGCGCGTACGCGCTGCTCGGGCGCGTGGAGCGAGGCGTGCTCCGCGGCTTCCACGCGGCCGATCCGCTGCTCGCCGATCTCCTCGCCGAGCGGCTCGGTCGCGCGGCGGGCCTCCGTATCTTCAGCTAGCGAGCGAACGGGATATGTCGCGCAAGGTCTTGGTGGTCGATTCGGATGTGGTCGCGCTCGGCGCGATGGCCTCGGCGCTGCGCTCGCGCGGGCTCACTGTGATCCTCGCGGCCGACGTGTTCGAGGCGGTCGAGCAGGCGTTTCAGCACCGGCCTGAGGTGGTGCTCGCGGTGAGGGCGGTCGACGAGGAGGAGGATCTCGTCGAGTCGATGCGCGCGGTCCCCGAGATCGCCGAGACGCCCGTGCTCTTCTTGGTCCGCGCGGGGGAGCCGCTCGGCCCTTCGGACGTGCTGCGATCCGACATCGACGCGGTGATCACGCGCGTGACCGCGGCGGCGCCGCGCGAGGCGCGCGGCTCGCTCTTGCAAGACGTGCGCGGGTACGTGGAGCAGATGCCGCTCGTCGATCTGCTCCAGCTCTTGTCGATGAACCGCAGGACGGGCGTGCTCACGGTGACCACGTCGAGCGGATCGGGTGAGGTGCGGCTCGCCGAGGGCGAGGTCATCGACGCCGCGTACCGCCGCCTCGAAGGGGAGAAAGCGCTCTTTCGTCTGCTCGGCCAGCGCGACGGCCAGTTCGCCTTCACGCCGGGCGAGATCACGAATCACCGCCGCATCACGATGCCGTCGTCGCAGCTCTTGATGGAGGCGATGCACCAGTCGGACGAGGTCCGGCGCAGGAAGAGCGAGCTCTCTCCGGCGGGCGAGGCCCTGATGCTCGACGAGAGCCACACGCCGCCCGTCGCGTCGCGCCCGCCCGATCTGCCCGGCGAGCGCGCGGCGCTCGCGCGATCGATCTCGAACGCGCTCACGATCCCGCGCAGCGTCGACGATCTGCTCGACGCGATCGCGGCGCCGGATCTGCTCATTTTGGAGGCCGTCATCACCATGGTGGAGGCCGGCAAGATCCGCCGCATCACCATGGCGGAGCTGACCACGCCGTTCGCGCCGCAGGAGCAGCTCCCGGTGCTGCGATCGCTCGTCACGCGGCTCACGAGGCCGGGCTTCACGCCGCCTCCGCGGCTGCTCATCGCGGCGGCCGGGCACCGCTTGCCCGCGCTCGCGCACGCGATCCGGCGCATCTCGGACGCAGCGGCGCCGGGCGATCACACGTCGGAGGCGCCTTCGCCCAAGCTGCTCGGCACGTTGCGGCTCGGCGACGGCGTCGAGCTCGCGCTCACCGGGTTGCCCGCGGATCCTTCGTTTGCGCCGCTCTGGCCGCTCGCGCTGCCGGGCGCCGCGGCCGTGGTTCGCCTCGAAGCCGCGGGCGGCCGCGCGCTCGAAGCGCACTGCGACGCGGTTGAGATCATGTTGATCGACGCCGAGAGCTTGGTCGGCCCGGTCGACGTCACCGCGCCCGCGCAGGTCGCGTCGCTCGTGCGATCTGCGCTCGAGATGGCCGCGGGGGTGTGAGCGGAGCCCG
>CAYTJL010000166.1:10004-21554 GCA_964437785.1 uncultured Polyangiaceae bacterium | reverse complement strand
CTTTCTCCGCCGCGGGCCATGGACTAGAGCATCCCGCTCATGGAGACGCTGAAGAGCTACATCGCGGGCGAGCACGTCGCGGGCACGGGCAAAAAACAGGTCCTCGTGAACCCCACCACCGAGGAGCCCATCGCCGAGACGAGCACCGAGGGCATCGACTTCGAAAAGGCGCTCGCCTTCGCGCGAAACGAAGGCGGGCCCAAGCTCCGCGCGATGAGCTTCGCCGAGCGCGGCGAGATGATCCGCGCCATCTCCCGCGCCATCCACGCCGAGCGCGACGCGCTCCTCGGCGCCGCCATCCAAAACGGCGGCAACACCCGGAGCGACGCCAAGTTCGACATCGACGGCGCCACGGGCACGCTCGCGTATTACGCCGACCTCGGCAAAGAGCTCGGCGATCAGCGCTTCTTGCTCGACGGCGACGCGCTCCAGCTCGGCCGCACGCCGCGCTTCGCCGGACAGCACGTCATCGTCCCGCGCCAAGGCGCCGCCGTGCACGTGAACGCGTTCAACTTCCCCGCGTGGGGCCTCGCCGAAAAGGCCGCGTGCGCGCTCCTCGCCGGCATGCCCATCGTCACCAAGCCCGCCACCTCCACCGCGCTCGTCGCCGCCCGCATCATGGCCATCCTCGCCGGCGTCGCGGCGGTCCCGCGCGGCGCGATCCAATTCGTGTGCGGATCGCCCGGCGATCTCTTGAGCCACCTCGGCCCCCAAGACGTGCTCGCGTTCACCGGATCGAGCGACACGGGCGCGACCCTCCGCGCGACGCCCAGCGTGCTCCGCAACAACGTCCGCGTGAACATCGAGGCCGACAGCTTGAACAGCGCGATCCTGGGCCCGGACGTGGCGATCGGGTCCGACACGTTTTCGCTCTTCCTGCGCGACGTCGCGCGCGACATGACGCAGAAGGCAGGCCAGAAGTGCACCGCGATCCGCCGCATCTTCGTGCCCGCGGACAAGCTCGATGAGGTGGTCGAAGCGCTCGCCGAGCGCCTCGCCGACGTGAAGACCGGCGACCCCGCGAACGACGCGGTGACCGTGGGCCCGCTCGCCACCGCACAACAGCTCCGCGACGTGCGCGCCGGCATCGACAAGCTCGCGGCCGAATCCACGCTCGTCCGCGGGGGGAATGGCCCCTTCGAGAAGGTGGGAGTCCCCGGCGACAAAGGCTACTTCGTGCCTCCGACGCTGTTCGTTCAGCGCGACGCGAGCGCGGCCAAGGCCGTCCACGAGCACGAGGTCTTTGGGCCCGTCGCGACGATCCTGCCGTATTCGGGCAGCGCCGAGGACGTCGGGCGCGAGGTCGCCAAAGGCCAAGGCAGCTTGGTGTCGTCCGCGTACACCGACGATCGCGCCTTCAGCTTGGCCGTGCTCATGGCGCTCGCCGCGTACAACGGCCGCGTGATGCTCGGCAGCGAGAAGCTCCTCGATCAGACCCCCGGCCCGGGCACCGTGCTCCCCTCGATGATCCACGGCGGGCCGGGTCGCGCGGGCAGCGGCGAGGAGCTCGGCGGCCTGCGTGGCCTCATGTTCTATTCGCAGCGCGTGGCCGTCCAAGGCGCCCGGCCCATCCTCGACGCCATCTTGGGCGGTAAAAAAGGCTGATCGTTCGAGATATCGAATCTCGCAGCAAACTCATTGTCTCGCTCCCAAGGCAAAGAAGCACCATGACCGACAAACAGATCCTCCGCGCCTACGGCGATCGCGAAGGCGACGGGATGGTCATGCTCTCGTTCACGCTCAAGCTCCTCCCGGGCGACCGAGCGCGCGAGGCGGCCAAGCGCTTCGCCGAGGCCCACGGCCTCCGCGATCCCCTCGTCACGGCGATGGAACAGTGCGCCAAGGAGTTCACGTACTTCGTGGTGTACGGCCACTCCGTGCATTCGGTCGACGTGTCGTCCATCCACGTCGAAGAGCTCTCCGCCGCGCCGTGGAGCCGCGACGACATCGAGGCCCGCGCCAAGAAGATCGGCCGCAAGATCGTGGTGGTCGGCGCGTGCACGGGCAGCGACGCGCACACCGTCGGCATCGACGCGATCCTCAATTACAAGGGGTTCGCAGGCGAAAAAGGGCTGGAGAGCTACAAGTGCTTCGACGCGCACAACCTCGGCGCGCAGGTCGAGAACCACGAGCTCATCGAGCGCGCCAAGGCCCTCGGCGCCGACGCGATCTTGGTCTCGCAGGTCATCACGCAGCGCAACTGCCACAAAGAGAACGCCGCCGCGCTCATCGATCTCGTCGAAAAAGAGGGGCTCCGCAGCAGGTTCATCCTCCTGCTCGGCGGGCCGCGCATCGACCATCAGCTCGCGGTCGATCTCGGCTTCGACGCGGGCTTCGGGCCAGGCACCAAGCCGCAGGCCGTGGCCTCGTACATCCTCTCGCGCCTCGCTCCCTGAGCCGCTCCCGTTTCCGCTCCTTTTACGGCAGCGGCAACGCCACCTCGATGCGCGCCCCGCGCGCGCCGTCGGGCCTCGCCGCGACGCGGATCGATCCACCGTGCGCCTCGGCGATGCGCTTCGACAGCGCGAGCCCGAGCCCGTGCCCCTCGGGCTTGTCGCTCGCCGCGCCGCCGCGAAAGAACGCCGTGAAGATCCGCTCGGCCTCGGCCTCGGGGATGCCCGGCCCGCCGTCGGTCACGGCCACGATCACGTGTGCGCCCTCTTCGCGCGCCGAGAGCTCGATCGGAGCGCCCGACGTGTCGTACCGCACCGCGTTCGCGAGCAGGTTGTCGAGCACGCGCAGGAGGAGCGCTTCATCCGCGTAAAGGTACAAATCCTCGGGCACGTCGAGCGTGATGGCGCGCGCCGGATCGAGCATCGCGGTGCGCTCCGCGCTGCGCCGCGCGATCGGGCGCGCCTGCAAATGCTCGCGGCGCAGGTCGAGCGCGCCCGCGTCGATGCGGCTCATCAAGAGGACGTCGCTCACGAGGTGGTCGAGCTCGGCGAGCTCGGCCTCCATGTCGCCGACGCGCTCCTTCACCTTGGGATCGCCCGTGTCGATGAGCCCGAGCGTCACGCGGATGCGCGCCATCGGCGTGCGCAGCTCGTGCGCTGCGTTCGCGATGAGCTCGCGCTCGCCGCGCCGGAGCGCCTCGATCCGATCGGCCATCGCGTCGAAGCTCGCCGCGAGCTTGCCGATCTCGTCGCTCCGCGCGATGCCGGATCGAGCCGACAAATCCCCCGCGCCGAGCGCCTCGGACGCGCGCGCGAGCCGCTCGATGGGCCGCGCGATCGAGCGCGCGAACGGCAGCGCGATGGCGAGCGCGACCGCGAGCGCGCCGAAGCCGACGAGGAGCGCACGCACCGGGGTGCGCGTCACCGCCCGTGTGCGCACTTGGATGAGCGCGATCTGGTCGGGCCCGCCGTTCGCGAGCACGGCAACGGCGATGACCAGCGGCAGCCCCGACACGACGACCGGCTCGGCGCCGACCTCGGCGAGCGAGCGATCGGACGGGATCGGCAGGGGATCGCCCGCCCGCTCGATCACCTCGCCGCTCCGCTTCACGAGCGTGAGGTCGAGGTCGAGCTCGTCGGAGAGGCGCGCGGCGATCGCGCGTCGCGCGGCGGGATCGCGCGATCGATCCGCGAGCTCGTGCGCGACGAAGCGCGCGACGCGCAGCGAAGGCTCGCCCGGGAAGAGCCCCGGGACGCGGAACGCGACCACCATCAAGACCAGCACGAGCACGTTCACGAGGCCGACGACCGCCGTCATCATGAGCGCGACGCGCGCGTAGACCGAGCTCCGCCAAGGCGGCGTCATGCGTCGATGCGGCTCAGCGCGTAGCCCACGCCGCGGACGGTCTTGAGGTAGCGCGGGTTCTTCGGATCGGCCTCGATCTTCGAACGGATCCGGCTCATCTGCACGTCGATGGCCCGCTCGAAGACCTCGTCGTCGCGGCCGTCGCGCGCGAGCGCGAGGAGCTTCGCGCGCGTGAGCACCCGCCCCGCGTTCTTGGCGAGCGCGCCGAGGAGCTGGAATTCCGGCGTGGTGAGCTCCACCGCGCGCCCGTCGACCGACACGCTCATCGCCGCGAAATCGATCACGAGGCCGCCGCTCACGAAGCGCTCTTCGACCGAAGGGCCGCGCGTTCGCCGCAGCACCGCGCGGATCCGCGCGACGAGCTCGTGCGGGTTCACCGGCTTGACGAGGTAGTCGTCCGCGCCGATCTCGAGGCCCAGGATCTTGTCGGTGTCGTCGCCCCGCGCGGTCACCATGATGATGGGCGTCGCGCGCTTCTTGCGGACGCGGCGCGCGACCTCCATCCCGTCGAGCCCGGGCAGCGTCAAATCCAAGAGGATGAGGTCGTGCTCGCCCGCGTCGATCGCGTCGAGCGCGCCGTCGCCGGTGGCCGCGTGCGCGACCTCGAAGCCGTGGCGTTCGAGCAGCTCGGCGAGGCCCAGCGCTAGTTTGCGATCATCCTCGACGAGCAGGAGGCGAGGCACCGGGCGAGGCTACGGGAGCTGAGAACGGCGGGCAACGCGGCTGAAACAAACCCGCAATGGAGCGAGGCAAAGCTCCCCCTCAGAGAGACGGCCGGTGTGGGGCCGTCGAGGAGGATCGATGTCGCGGGATACATATCAGCTTATGATGGGTGCTTTTCTTCTGTCGCTCACCCCGGTGATGGCGGCCGGGTGCGTGGGTGACAACTGCGGGGATGTCGTGGGCGAGGCCCAAGCGGCGCTCACCGTGTGGCAGGAGCCGCTGCCGGAGGACATCAGCTATCCTGTCATCGGCAGCCCCAAGGCGCCTTGGGAGGATGGCCTCAGCAAGTCTCAAATGACCTCCATCGGCCACAGCTGCAGCTTCCAGCAGCAAGGCTCGACGTGCGGTAATGGTATCTGTGAAGAGGGGGAGGGCACGGACCCGACCTCGTGTTGGGAGGACTGCGTCATGCAGCCGTGGTGCAACGACACGAGCTGCCACGAGCCCGGCGTCGCCGACGAATATCTCCACGAGGTGTTCCTCTACGGCGTCTCGACGGCGCGCCTCTGGGACACCGACCCGGTTACGAACGAGCCGAAGTTCCTGATCGCCGACGCTGGGCATCTCTTCCTTCAGCCGGGGGAGAATCCGTTGGCGACCAGCCGCGCCGGCTACGGCTCTCAGCTCCTCATCGTCCGCAAGCTCAACCAGCCGAGGGGGGACGGCCTCTCGTATTGCGTGGAGAAGCGCTTCCGGGGGACCGGCCTCGACGCGGGGCTCCTCTCGTGGGTCCACAGCGCCGAGAAGACCCACGACGGCCACATCCTCATGGGCCACACGAACGGGAGCGCCATTTACAAGCTCAACGGCTCCACCTTCGCGCCGATCTGGAAGCTCGACGGGCTCGCCTTCGACGCGGCGACGTCGGGCGACGCGTGCGCCGCGGGGCACGACGTCAACACGTGTTGCAGCGCGGCGGGCTGCGACAAGTCCTTCGCCGGGGCGCCCGCGGGCGTGCAGTCGGGTGGGATCTCGTACGAGAACATGGTCCGCGAGGTGAACGACAACGGCACCTGGAGATACGTTATCTCGAACCGCGACTGGTCCACCCTCGTCATGGTCGACGCCAACAACGACCAATACTCCACGCCGATCGTCAAGAGCGGCACGAACCGGGGCAAGGTGAGCTGGGCCTTTGGTCGCTATGGCCAGGTCGCGATGACCAACAGTGATCTGTGCAAGACGAACTGGCCTCACGGCGTCAAGTTCTACCCGGACACGGACAAGCTCTATCAGGCCGACGCCCTGCTGGGGCGCGTCATCGAGATTCCGTATCTGCACGGGTGTTATCAGCAGGCGGGCGCCCCGACCGCGACGCTCATCGACGGCTCCGCCCCCTTCGCGCGGGGGGTGGAGAAGACGAGCAGCGGAGCCCTCCTTTACACGCAGGACGTGCTCTCCGTGACGTCGCAGCAATATCCGGTGGAGGGCGCGTGGCTCCTCAAGGCCAACATGGTGCGCCACGGCGCGCGCGAAGGGACGAGCGCGTTTGATCTCCACAAGATGACCGTCGGCGGGACGCTCTATTACGCCTACACCGGCCCGACGTGCAAGTCGAACACGATCAGCGGAACGAACTTCATGCGGGAGGGGGTCCTCACGATCTGGCCCACGACAACCAACCAATCGAACAGCACCCCGTTCTTCACGTATCCTGCGTCGAGCACGTTTACGAACATGGGGTATCTTTGCGACGGGAGCTACACCCCGGCGCCGTGAGCGGCGGCGCGCCCTGAGCGGCGGCGCGCCCCGGAGCGACAGTAACGATGCGGGACTCGCGCGAAGGTCTGAAGCGATTGCGGACCTTCGCGCGATCACGTTAGGCTGGTGAGCCTTCTTGACTCCGCCCCTCAATAAAGGAGCCGCCATGCGCCAAACTCTCCTGCTCGTCTCGATGTTGGCAGTCCTCCCCTTCACGGCGATCGCCGTCGCCTGCGGCGGCGGCGGATCGGGCGGATCGGGCGGATCAGGCGCCTCCGGCGGCGGCACGAGCACGAGCACGAGCACGAGCACCAGCACCAGCACCAGCACCAGCACCAGCACCAGCACGTCGAGCAGCTCGGGCTCGGTGATGGACGCTTGCACCAACGCGGCGGACCTCGCGATCGTTCAGAGCAAAGACGTGGCGTCGATCGCAGGCGCGTGCGCGCAGATGCACTTCGGCGACGACCCCGCGACCAAGCAGTGCATCAAGGATCAAACGGGCCTGTCCGATCCGTGCATCCAGTGCTTCTCCGAGACCATCAAGTGCGTCATCGCCAACTGCTTGAACGAGTGCATCTCGGATCCCAACGCGCCCGCGTGCGTGTCGTGCCGCGCGCAGAAGTGTGATCCGGCCTTCGAGATGTGCAGCGGCCTCACGCCGCCGCCCCCCGACGGCGGCGCTGACGGCGGCTGATTCTGCGCCTCGATCTCCCTCGAAATCCCGCCTACGCCACGAGCAGGTGATACGCCGCGGACAGCTCCGCGAAGCGCGCCGCCCGCTCCATCGCATCCGAAGAAGGTCCCGTGTCCGGGTGGAGCATCCGCGCGAGCTTGCGGAACGCCGAGCGGATCTCCTCGGCCGCGGCTTCTGCGCGCACGCCCAAGAGCCGCGCGGCGCGCGATCGCGGGTCGGCGAGCGGCGCGCGGATCCCGGTGGGCGCGCCCGGCGGAGGAGGAGGCGGCGGTCCGTTGTTTCGGCGGCGATCGCGCGATCGCGGCCGGTCGTGCAGGAACGCGCTCGGCCCGAGCGGCTCGGTGCGCATCGAGGGCGGGATGGGCCGGGGCGCGTGGAACGCGATGGTCGCGTCCGTGAGCGAGAAGAGCGCGTCGACGCGCGCGCGGAGCTGCGCGTGGAGGGCGGCGCGCACGGCGGCTTGGCTCGTGATCCCCTCGGTCACGAGGAGCTCGCCGACCCTGCGATCCCCTTTGCACAAGATGCGATCCGAGAGCCGCTCGAGCGCGCGCGCGTCGGCGTCGCCGCTGCGGACCAAGATCGCGCCGAGCTTGGGCGCGCCGAGATCGCTCTCGACCGCGACGATCAAGCCGTCGACGAAGTGGACCCAGTGCGGTCGATCCGGCACGCCGGTCGCGAGCGACACGGGTCGCTCGCGGAGGAGGAGCCTGCCCGAGATGCCTTTGCGATGGAGCGTCCCAAAGACGTCACCGAGCGTCGACGAAGAGAGCTTGTTCGGGAGGAGCACGAGAGGCCGGTATCACGCGCGATCGGAGCGGGCCAAGTTTGGTTTATCCTCGCGGGATGACGTTCCTTCGCGCTGCTTTGTCCGCCTGCCTCGTCGCCTCGTCCGTCGCCGTCGGCCTCTCGTCGTGCGTGAGCTCGGACACCCCGAGCGACACCACGAGCTCGGCGAGCGGCTCGTCGTCGAGCGGCATCCCCGACGCGCTCTGCCTGCTCCACAACTGCGACACCGACTTCGAGTGCGCGGGCTGCACCGACGGTCGCACGCACTGCATCACGGCCGAGCACCGCTGCGTCGCGTGCGACGCGAACGATCCGTCGAGCTGCCCGTCGGGCAAGAAGTGCTCGAGCTACGGCAACTGCGTGCCCGACGCGCTCGACTGCCCGACCGACAACGGCGTGCCCACGATCACGTGCAACACCAACGCGGACTGCGCCGCGTGCGACCCCGCGCACCAGATCTGCAACACCGCCGCGAAGAAGTGCGTCGCGTGCACGGACAACGACGTCTCCGAGTGCCAGACCACCGACACGTGTTTGGGCGGGAGCTGCGCGCCGAAGTGCCCGGCCACGTGCAACAGCGACGCGGACTGCGCCGCGTGCGGCGGCCCCGGCTTCGAGGCGCACGTGTGCTTCAACCATCAGTGCAGCGAGTGCAGCCCCACCAAGGACTGCGACGGCATGATGACGTGCGGGGATCACGGCACGTGCGAGGTCGCGTGCGGCCTCCAAGGATCGGTGAAGGGCACGTGCGACTCCGACGCTGATTGCATGGGGTGCGAGGGCGACGCGACGAGCTGCCACCTGCCCATCAACGGCGGCCACGGCACGTGCGGGCCCAACGCCGCGGGCTGCTCCGACTTCGGCGCCGGCGTCGTGGTGCTGCCCGATCCGTGGAGCTCGGTCACGAACCTCTGCTCGAACGACGGCGACTGCGCGGGCGTGGGCATCGATCTCAACGTGGGCAAGCTCCTGCGCGACTTGACGGGCATCGATCTCATCAACGACGCGAACATCGAGTACCCGATGAACGTGTGCGCGGCGGTCGCGCTCCCGGGCGACGTGAGCTGCGGCCTGTGCGTGCCGTGCCGGGTCGACACGGACTGCAAGAACATCGACATCGATCCCGTCATCGAAGACGCGTTCGGCCCGCTCGGATCGGTCGCCGCGCTCTACCTGCTCGATCAGGTCTTCGGCCCGAGCGAGCACGTCGTGAACATGTACTGCGAGACGATCGCCGAGGGCTACGGCGTGTGCGCGCCGTGCCCGGGCTTCATCAACGGCTGCGCGATCGGGCAGACGCCTCCGCCCGGATCGGGCTCGTGCTCGCACGGCGCGTGCACCGCGGGCGAGGCGCTCGATCCGGTGTGCGACGAGTGCGCGGCGTCGCTCTGCACCGTCGATCCGTACTGCTGCACCGTGGGTTGGGACGACGCGTGCGTGGCGTCGGTCGACCTTTATTGCTCGAACACGTGCCAAGGCCAAGGCAACGAGGGCTGCTCGCACAACGAGTGCACCGTGGGCGACAAGCTCGACGCGACGTGCTCGACGTGCACCACGGACCTCTGCGACGTCGATCCGTATTGCTGCCAGACCACGTGGGATCAGAGCTGCGTGGATCAGCTCCCGCTCTACTGCCCGGACATCAACTGCCAGAACCAAGGCCAGTGCACGTACCCGAACCAGTGCTGGCCCCAAGGCTGCCTCTGGGACGGCACCTGCGGCCCCTGCTACGCCGATTACGACTGCTACCCCAAGGTCTGCAACCCGATGACCAAGGTCTGCGAATAAAGGCGATCACGAGCGCGATCGCGAAGGCGGCGGGCTGCATCGGTGAGCCCCGCGACGAATCATCGATCGCGCAAGCGCACCCGCGATCGGCCTTGGGCGCAGCGATCGCGGGCGGGCTCGCGTCGATCGTGCTCGCGTCGCTCACGTCGCTCACGTTGCTCACATCGCTCGCGTCGCTCACGTTGCTCGCATCGCTCGCACCTGCGTCGATCACGGCGGGCGCGCACCGCGAAGGGCGCGCGAGCAGCCATTGGACGATCACGCGGGATCGACCGGCGGCGAGCGCGTCGACGATGTCCTCGTGCGTGACGCCGCGCCACGACTGCCACGCGACCTCGTGATCGCCGCAGCGCTCGTAATAGCGGCGCAGCGGATCGGTGTAGGGATAGACCATCGGATCGGCGGGGCCGATGGCGAAGAGCACGGGGTATTTGCACGCGGGGCAGGGCGTGCCCCACGGCATGCCGCCCGCGACGTGCGCGATCGCGGCGAAGCGATCCGGGTGCGCGGGCCCGTACCATCCGAGGTACGTCGCGCCGCCCGAATAACCGACGGCGTAGGTGCGCGCGCGATCGATCAACGCGGGGCGTGCGCGCGCGCTGACCGCGTCGATCTGCGCGCCGAGCCACCCGTCGTCGTGCCCCGACGTGCTCTTCCACTGCCAAAAGCTCTGCGCGCGGCAGCCTCGATCGATCGGGCATTGGATCGAGAGGAGCGCGCCGCCCGCGCGCCTCACCTCGGCGAGGAGCGCGCGATGCAGCTTGCCTGCGCCTCCGCCGTCGCCGTGGAGCGCGACGAAGAGCGGCACGCTCGCGCCCGCGACGGGAGCCGGGGCGTCGAAGAGGCAGCCCTTGCACGGCGGCTCCTCCGGCGAAGCGCGCGCGTAGGGCGCCCACGCGAGCGAGACGGCGAGCGCGCCCGCGCCGATCAAGCGACGTGCGCGCGCGAGAGCTTGTCGCGGCCGCTTCATCATGCGCGGCGAGGGTATCTCTTCTCCGCTTGTGCGCCTTGAAAACCGTGTAACCTGATCCTCCTGTGGACGAGCAGAGTCACGCAAGGACCCTTGCAACCAGCGTCGTTGACGCGCTCAGGAGCCATGGGCACGTGCTCGTGGTCAAAGGCGGCAGCGCTGCGCTGACGCGGGAGATCGAGGAGCTGCTCGCGCCCAGCGTGCCGGCCCTACGCGCGGGCGAGCTCGACGAGCGCGCGAGCGCGGCGCTGCTGCGTGATCTGGCGCAGCTCGTCCTCACGTCCGATCACATCGAGGACGTGTTCGCCGACGATCGCGTGATCGAGGGCGAGCTCGGCCGCGTCGTGCAAGGCGGCGTGTGGCGCCGCGGCGAGCCGCTCGAAGACGTGCGGATCAAGCTCGATACGCTGGGCTACGTGGCCGCGACCGCGGCGCGCCTCGCCCCTGCCGAGGTGGTCCGCGCCGCGCTCGAGCGCGGCGCCGCCGCGGTGCACGCGTGCTTCGTCGCGGTTCACGGCGCGGAGCCCACGGTCCGTGAGGCGCTGTTCCGCATCGACGGCGCGGACGAGGACGGGCGTTTGGAGCTCGAAGAGGCGGTCGCCGAAGAGCTCGCCGGGCTCGTCGAGGACGGCCTCGTCACGTTGCCCGAGGTCGCGTGCGACGTGGATTTGGGCCGCGAAATGGCGCCTTTGGCGCAGGACGCGCTCAACAAGCGGATTGAGCAGCTCGCGCCGTCGATCCGCCGTCACGGGCCCACGTCGTGGTCGTTCACCGGGCCTCGCACGTTGCACCTCTCATACACGCCGCTCTCGGAGCCGGACGCGAGCGAGGCCGAGCAAAAGCTTCGTGCGTTCTCGGACGAGATCGTGGTGGCCTCGTCGGAGCTGGGGATTTCGGTTCGAAGGCCGACACCGCCGCTCGGCGCTCCGCGCACGGCCTCGGTCCGCCTCGACTCGCCCAAGCCTGCGCCGGTGTCCCCTCCCAAAGCAGCTTCCAAGAGCACGCCGCCTTCGCCCTCTCCGTCGCCCCCGGCCGCGCGCCCCATCGCCAAACCCGCCTCCACGCTCAAGCTGGGGAGCCGCGTCGGCTCCGCAAAATCCCCCCGCGCGGCGGGCAAAGCGCAGGA
>CAYTJL010000166.1:0-9904 GCA_964437785.1 uncultured Polyangiaceae bacterium | reverse complement strand
GAATATCTCCCAGGGCTCGAGTGCGGCTGCCAAGCAGGGTTCAAATGCTCGATCGCCAACGAGACGACGGGCGCGACCAAGTGCATCCCGTACGCGGCGGGGCCCAGCAGCAACTACGCCAAGTGCGCCGATGACGGCTCGTGCGACAAGGGGTTTTGGTGCGACTACGACAACGCCGTTTGCAAGCCCATCTGCACGGGCAACGCCAATTGCGGCGGCGGTTTGTGCCTCCCCGCGAGGAACGGCGCGGACACCGCCAACATCCCGGATCTCAAGCTCTGCACGGCGTATTGCGACCCGACGGACACCAACGCGTGCGGCAGCGGCGCCACGTGCGTCAGCATCCCCGGGATCGCCGAGCTCGACTGCATTTGGACGCCGAACCAAGCCGCGGGCACCGCGTGTATGGGTTACAACTCGTGTGCGCCCGGCCTCGCGTGCGCGAGCGGCACGTGCAAACACTGGTGCCCCGATGCAGGCACCCTCAACGGAGCTGGGTATTGCGTTGGCAACTTCTGGGGGACCACCTGCACCGGCTGGGTCGATCAGGTGTTCCTCAACGGGACCGAATACGGCGTCTGCAATTGACGCTCAACGCTTGCCGATCTTCGGGTTCTTGAACACCCAAATCACCGGGACGCCGTCGAGCCCGTCCACGAGCCATGGAGTCGGCGTGCCCAGCGCCACCCAGGTCTGCGCCTCGATCCCGCCCATGTGCGGCTCGTGGTGATAGAGGCCGTAATCGACGTTGGCCGCGGTCCACGAAGGGCGCAAATCGCGGCGGATCCGCCCGTCGCGCTGGAGCATTTCCCACGATTGACCGGCGGTGTCGTGGATGTGCACCGTGGCGCCGCGCGGCGCATCGGCGTTGAGCTGAGGAGCGATGGATCCCGTGGTGTAGCCCCAGAAGGTGCGATTGAGCCCGAGCGTGGCCGCGCCGGAGGCGCCGCCGACGAGCGGCGTATAAGCGCTGAGCCCCCACGGATGAGAGTGCGCGGTCTCGACGAGCGGCCCCGACATCGCGAGCGCGAGCATGAGCGCGGGGAGGGCGAGCTCGTGCTGGGCGAGCGTCACGAGGCCTCCTTTGCGCGGGCGGGGCATCGCGCGGAGCCTCTCGAGGAGGAGCTTTTTGCCGGCGCGGAGCGCGAGCGAGAAGCCGAGCCCCGCGAGGAGCACCAAGAAGGGATACGCCGTCATCCAATGTTTGGTCCCGCCGAAGATGGGTGTCTTGGGCGACACCCACGCTCCGTAATTGACCAGCACGCCGAAGATCCAAAGGACGTGAGGCGCCGTCGGATCGCTCATTTTCGTGCGCCTCGCGAGAGGCCCGGGGCCCCCTTTGAACGTGGCCCACAGCGCGACGCCGAGCCCGACGAAGAAGAAGAGGAGCGTCACCGTGGGCACGGTCGCGGCCGTCATCATGGGCGCGTAGGTGCGGGGCATGGGCGGGGCCCAATACGTGACGCCGAAGAGCTCCATGTTGTAATAATCATGGTTCAGGTGGAACGACGCATAGCCCACGAAGCGCTTGATGGTGTCACGCCAGATCCAGGGCCAGAGCGCCACGAAGACGAGGGGGCCAATCGCGGCCATGGCGCCGAGCGAAGCGAGCGCGCGGAGGCGGACCTTTTGATGCGCCGCTTGGTCGACCTCGGGCAGAATCCCGCGCTTCGCGAGGAGCGCCCGCACCTCCAGCGCGACGGCGTGGCTGCCGAGCAGGAAGGGCAAGAACCAGGAGTTGTGCTTGGTGTCGAGCGCGAGCCCGAACGCGACGCCCACGGCCAAAAAGCGCGCGATCCCGCCGCCTCGGAGCGCATAAAAGTAGCAGACGACCGTGAGCAGATAGACGGCCACGATAGGCACGTCGAAGCACGCGAGGTGTGCGTGGTAAAAGAACCTCGGCATCGCGGCGAGCGCGATCGCCGCGGCGAGCCCGCCCGCGCGCCCCATCACTTTGGCGCCGAACCAATAGACGAGCGCGACCGCGAGCCCGGCGAAGAGCATGCCTGCGAAACGGTAGCTCGTCCCCTCCATGGCGAAGAGATGGTATTTCTTTTGGAGCACGAGGTTCGAGAGGGCGAAGAGCGATTTGACGAGCGCCGGGTGCTCGTGGTTGACGCTCCACGCGGAGTCCACGGCGCGCTGGCCCACCGCCGCGCGCGGGTCGCTCCACAAAAGCTCGAACCAACGCGCATACGACGAGGAGGCTTGAAAATAAAACCCCTCGTCCCGCGCGTAGCCGAGGTTACCCACCGTCTTGACGAGGATGGTCACGTACACCGTGGCGAGCAGCGCCGCGATGCCCAGGTCCAAACGCCGGTCGTCCCGGTCCCGCTCCGACTCCGGCTCTCGCTCGGGCTTCGGCGCTCGCTCCGACGCTGGCTCTCGTTCTTTCTCGCTCATCGGGTGTGCGCCTCGTAGCAATAATGGCGATGGACGTTGTTGGGCGAGCTGACCGCGAATTCGACGGTGGCCGAGGGCTTGTTGGCGTGGGCGCCGAGCGGGATGATAAAGCCCTTCCAGCCGTCGCCGTCGTTGTGGACGGCGGCGCCCACCACCTCGCCGTCGACCGAGACCGAGAGGGTGACCGGCGCGCCGCGCTGGTCGCGCTCGATGATCCAATACATCCCGCTCTTGCCTTGGATGGTTTGCCCGAGCGGCACGGATCGAAAGCGGGTGACGACCGCGCCGCGCCCGGGCGGGTGCGACCAGATGCAGCGCCGGGCCACGAATTCGGGGCCCGCGGAGACCACGGTGACACCCACGTTCATGAACGGCCCGCCTTGGCACTCGAAGCGCGATGACGGGAAGGTGGGGTGTCCGAACAAGCCCCCTGCCATGACGACGGCGCGCGGGTTCCACGCGCAGGTCTGATCCGCGTCGCCCTTGCCGGGCCCGCTCGCGGGGCCCGGGCCCCCACCGTGGACCGTGCGGACGTCGGCGCTCGCCGGGTCGACGTGATCGAGGAAGTCATAAAGGATCTTGGCCGGAGAGGGGTTTTCGAGCCTGCGGACCCTGAATTTGCCCTCTTGCCGGGAGGCGACCTCGCGGAAGCCGCCGAGCTCGTCCGCGCGGGAACCCAGGATGGAGACCTCGATCGCCCCTTGGTAACGATCGACGTCGGACCGCGCCACGTCGCGAAGGGGCATGAGGTCGTCGCCGAACGCGCGGCGCGCGGCGGGCTCGGCCCAACGAGGCGTGATGACGACCACGTCGCCCGGCTGCTTCATCTGTTTGACGATGGGCGCGACCGAATCCCATGCTTCGAACGAAGGCGCGCGCTTCGCGAAATACACGTGCGCGCCGAGCTCGATGAGGCCTACGAGGGGCGCTGCGGCGAGCGCCGCGATCATCCACCTCTTCATGACATCTCCTGTTCGCGGCGGCGGGCCCAGAGGAACGCCACCACGGTGAGCCCGAAGAACAACACGCCATGCCGCACGTACGGGGCGCGATACCGGAGCTCGATCGTGGAGTCGCCCGCCGCCACCTTGACGGCGACCGCATTTTTATAGGAGAAGACAGGCCCGGCGCCGGAGCTGTGCCACCCCTCGTCGAAGTTCATGTTGTAGACGACCGTGGCGCCGCCTTCGGCGCCTTTGACGGAGAGCGTGACGTGGTTTGGGCTCCACTCCTTGATCGCGACCGCGCCCGCACCGTCGGCCACGAACGCCTCGCCCCGATAGCGAGGGGACGAGACGGGCTCGGCGCCCCTGCGATCGAACGGGGGAGTCCCGTAACAATCGAGGACACCCGTGTTGGCGAGCATGGGCAGATAAAGGGGCTCGGCCCAGTCGCGCCGCTTGTACTGGAGCGGTGACCGTTGCTCGGTGTGGAAGGCCCTGCGATCGGGGATCGAGCGACCCGCGGACGCGGAGTCGCGACCCACGTCAACCCCGTCGGGCGGGACCATCCACATCGATCCTGTCATGGGCTTTTGCGCGACGCGCCCCACGTCGACGGCCAAGTACGCGAGCGCGACGGCCGCGAGGAGCTCGACCCAAGGGGCCTTGGCCCGCAGCTTGACGAGGAGCGCGCCGAGCCCCGAGGCCGCCACGACGCCGAAGAACAGCACCGCAGGATAAAGGAACCGCGAGGGCACGTGTTGCGACTTGAAGACAGGAGCGTTGGTGTGGAGCCAGACCCACGGCGCGCTCGGGTGAAACGCGCCGAACCCGAGCACCAAGAACACGAGGCCGAGGACCTTGAACGCCGCCTCGCGCCGCCCGGGCACGATCGCGAGCGCGAGCGCGAGGGTGAGCGCGCCCGCCGTCGAGATGTACATCCCCCACTCGTGCCAACCGTACGGGCTGACGCGCGCCGGCCTCGAATAAAAGGCTTGATCGTGCGACGTGAGGAGCGTCCAAAAGGCGCCTACGTCGAGCGACTCCGTGGAGGCGATGAGGCGCGGGGCCTTGCCGAAGCCGTCGAGCAGCGGAAAGAGCTTCGGCGCGGAGAAGCCCACGCCCGCCAAACCCATCACCGCCAGCGTGACGAGCGGGCGAACGGACCGGTCCGCGATCGCGCGCGCCGCCGCGTAGAGGCCGAGCGCGAGCACGGTGTGGGGCAACGGGTAGATGCCGCCCGAATAAACGAGCATCGCGATGGAGGCGGCGCCGAGGGCGTAGTCGCGCACCTTGCGCTCGGGCGCCAAAGCACGCTCGAAGAAATAGAGAGAAATAGGCATCCAGGCATACGCGAGGTGCCATGTGTGGCCGGCGGCGGTTTGGAGGGCCCAGCGGCCGTTGACGCTCCAGAGCACGACGACGAGCGCGCGCGCGACGTAGCTCTTGGTGAAGCGCGAGGCGAGGAGCCAGGCGCCGAGCGCGGAGAGGGCGGCCATGACGGCGACCTCGACGCGGATCGCGAGGCTCATGGGGAGCGCGAGATACACGGGCAAAAGAGGCGAAGCGGCGATGGTGCCGCCTTCGACGTAGCCCCACGCGGGGAAGCCTCCGCACGCGTACGGGTTCCAATACGGCAGCTCGTGGTAGCGGAGGATCGTGCGGCGGACGAGCTCGCGGTGCGAGGTTTGGACGTCCCAGTCGTGGAAACCGAACGTCGTCGTGTCGCGGAGCCAAGGGGCCATCACCATCGCGACGAGCGCGATGATCGAGCCTACGGACACGAGCGCGGCGGCGGCTTTGAAGGGCTCGCCTTCGAGCGTCCGACGGGCGCTTTTGATCATGGATTCGAAGAAGGTGGATGTTGCCACGTCGGTCGCGCTTGGGTAGGGTCGGGGACCTCTACGATGGATGCGAGCCTCCTTCAACCAGGACAGGTGGTGCTGGGCAAGTACCGCATCGATCGCGTGCTCGGGAAGGGGGGGATGGGGCTCGTGTTGGCGGCGACGCACCTCGCGCTGCGGCAGGAGGTCGCCATCAAGATCATGCTGCCGGGGCAGACGCTCACGGCGGAGCACCACGATCGGTTCCTGCGCGAAGCGAGGGCGAGCGCGCGGCTCAAGAGCCGTCACGTGGTCAAGGTGCTCGACGTCGGCCAGACCGAGACCGGCGCGCCGTACATGGTGATGGAGCTGCTCGCGGGCAAAGACCTGGAGAAGATGCTCGAGGAGCGGCGCAGGTTGCCCGTGGCGGAGGCGATTGGCTACGTGCTCCAGGGGTGTGAGGCGGTGGCCGAGGCGCACGCGGCGGGCGTGGTTCACCGCGATTTGAAGCCGGCCAATCTCTTCGTCTCGTCCGACGTGGACGGCTCGGCGTGCGTGAAGGTGCTGGATTTCGGCGTCTCCAAGCTCTCGAACGTGACGCAGGGGCTCACGCAGGAGCGGCAGGCGCTCGGGACGCCTTATTACATGTCTCCCGAGCAGCTCATCTCGTCGCGCACGGTGGACGCGCGCAGCGACGTGTGGGCGCTCGGGATCATCGTGTATCAGCTCGTGACCGGGGAGCTGCCCTTTCACAAGGCCGACAACCTCCCTGAGCTGGTCGCGCTCATCTTGCACACGCAGGCGGTCCCGCTCACCCAGGTCGATCCGTCGTTTGGTCCGCTCTGGTCGGTGCTCGAGCGGGCGCTCGAGAAGAATCGTGAGAAGCGTTATCGCAACGTCTATGAGCTGGCCGCGGCGCTCGCGCCGTTGGGCCCGCCGGACGCGCACGCGTACGTCGCGCGCATCGCCGCCGTGCTCGGCGAGGCCTCGTTGCCCCCGGCGCCCTCTCCAATCACCTCGGATCGCGTGTCCTCGCCTCAGGTGGCGGTGTCCGCCATGACACCTCCGCTCTCCCCCGCTCCCGCTCCCGTTCCCGAAGCATCGTTGGCGGCCACGTCTGGAGCTTCGTTTGCGGCGCGCACGGGAACGGGGGTTGGGACCGGGGTTGGCGCCGGAGCGGGGGCGAGTGTGGGGACACCCGCGTTCGTCGCGGGGGGCACGTTGCCTGTTGGTGCCGGCCCGTCTTCCATGGGTGTGGCGGCGAATCCATCGACGTTGGGGCCTGCGGCGGCGCCCGTCCCCACGACGACCATCTCGCGCAAGATGGTCTTTCCGCTGATCGGGATTGGGATGCTCGTGCCTATCCTCATCGGGTCGATTGTCCTCTTTGGGATGAAGGGGTCTCCCAAGGCGTTGGACGCGGGGGCGCCCGAGGTGGGGATTAAGCAAGAGACCTCGGCGAGCGCAGGGGTGAGCGCGAGCGCGAGCGCGACGCCGGTGGTGAGCGTGGGGCCCGCCGCGACGCCATCGATCTCGGCCGCCGTGCCCAAGGTGGTCGCGCCCGGTCCGGTCAACAAGGTCAAGCCGCCGCCGGTCGCGGCGACGGCGACGGACAACCCTTATGGGAGGAAATGAGCATGCGTGGTCCTTTACGGGGTGGGAGGTTCTTGGGGGCGCTCCTCGTGGCAACAACGTGGCTTGCCGGCGCGCCGGTGTGGGCTGGGCCAGCCGAGCAAGCGGCGGCGGACGTGCTCTTCAACGACGCGCAGAAGCTCATCAAGGAGGGTCGCGTGGCCGAGGCTTGCCCCAAATTGGCCGAGGCGCACAAGCTCGATCCCACGCCGGGCACGCTCCTCAACTTGGGTGATTGTTACGAGCGGATCGGCAAGACAGCGAGCGCGTATGGCACCTTCGACGAGGCCGAGGTGCTCGCCAAGAAGAACAACGATCCTTCGCGCGCCAAGGAGGCGGAGAAGCGAAAAGGGCTCGTGTTGCCCAAGCTCGTCAAGGTCGTGATCCACGTGCCCGACGCGTCGAAGGCGGCGGGGCTCGTCATCAAGTGGGATGATCAGGCGTTGGGGGAGGGGCGTTGGGAGACGCCGTTCCCCGTGGATCCCGGCGATCACATGGTGGAGGCGGTGGCGCCGGGGAGGCGAGCGTGGCGGGCCAAGGCCAAGGTCGAGGGGTCGGGCACGACCAACATCGACGTCCCTCGTTTGCAGGTTGACGACAAATCCAAGGCGGACGGGGCCGGCGCGCAGGTGCCGTATTGGAGCGGGCAGCGGATCGGCGGCGTCGCGACCATGGGTATCGGCGCGGGGGCGCTGATCGCGGGGGTGGTGACGGGCGCGCTCACGATGGTCAAGTCGGGGGACGTGAAGAAGCTCTGTGACTTCGAGAAGGGCACGTGTGTGAGCCAAGAGGGGCTCGACCAGCGTGACAGCGCGCTTGTGTTGTCGAACGCGACCAACGGGCTCTTGATCGGGGGAGGGGTGCTCCTCGCGACGGGGATCATCGTCTTTGCGCTCGCTCCCAAGGCGGCTGTCTCGTTTGGGGGGACCTCCCCCCAAACCCCCCAACAGAGAGCTTCGGGGCGAGGGTGGGTGACGGTGAAGGCGACCGGGAGCGGGGTCCTCGTTCAAGGAGCGTTTTGATGCGCGCGCGCAACGTGGGTGTGCTGGGGGTCGGGGCGCTGCTCGGGATCGGGTGTCAATTCGTGGCCGGGATCACCGGGGATTTGAAGCTCGAAGGCACCGGGGGAGCCGGCGGCTCGAGCACGTCGAGCACCGTGTCGAGCAGCGGGATGGGGGGAGATGACGGCGGCGTCAGCTGCACGCCCAACGAGGTGACGTCGTGTTACGAGGGGCCGGCGGGCACGGAGACCAAAGGGCTCTGCATGCCTGGGACGCACACGTGCGCGCCGGATGGCAAGAGCTATGGACCCTGCAATGGGCAGGTCACGCCGGCAGTGGAGAGCTGCGCGGTCTCGGATGACGAGAACTGCGATGGATTCGACTGCGGGATTTGGGCGACGTTCATCAGTCCATCGACGATGGTCACGGCGAGCGCCATCGCACCAAACGGGGACATCATCCTCGCGGCGACCTTTACCGGGACTATCTCCGTCGCGGGGAAGAGCCACATCTCCGCCGGCGACGAGGACATTCTCTTGCTCAAGCTCGACCCGTCCGGGGCCATCTTGTGGTCGAA
Organism: uncultured Polyangiaceae bacterium; assembly: GCA_964437785.1. Taxonomy (GTDB): domain Bacteria; phylum Myxococcota_A; class Polyangia; order Polyangiales; family Polyangiaceae; genus CAYTJL01. Next base: position 1,527 of record CAYTJL010000166.1, on the reverse strand, counting down.
GAGCTTCGGCGCTGCGTTGGATCAGGTGGCAGCTGCGGTAACGGTGGACGCCGCCGGCGACATCTTCATGACGGGTTCTTCCGCTAGTGCGTTTAAGCTTGGTCCTCAAGCGCCCACCCTCTCTGCCGGCGCGTACGCGGCCAGGCTCGACCCCTCCGGCGAGCACATTTGGAGCAAAAGCCCCGGCGGAGGTAGAGGTGTCGGGATCTCGGTGCAGAATGGTTATCTGATCGCAGCTGGGAGCTTCTTTGGTAGCATCAATTGGGGAGATGGTTCCATCTCTTCGGCCTCTCCAAATAGCGAAGATGTTTTCCTCGCAAAGTTGTCCTCGGATGATGGGAGCATCGTCCAAGGGCAAGGTTGGGTCAAGCGCTATGGCGGGGCCGGCAAGGAAGCATTGGTAGCGATCAAGATGGACTCCTCCGAGAGCATCACGATGGTAGGGACGTTCGACGCCAACACGTCATTCGACAGCAAAATGCTGCCCAATGCTGGGATGCTGGATGTCTTCTTGGTTCGCGTAGATCCGAACGGTCTTGCTACGTCGGCGTACGGTTTTGGAGATGCTGCTGATCAAGGGGTCTCGGCGCTCGATCTCAACAGCAAAGGGGATCCCATCATTACAGGGTTCTTCAACGGAGTCATGAATATCCATGGCACGATGTTGGACGCTTCCACCGGAAAGAACATGTATGTAGCGAACGCCGCGCCGGGCGGGGGATGGGCGCGCAACTTCGGGAAGTTCGGGTCGCAGCTTCCGAGATCCGTGGCTGTGGATGCCTCCGATGACGTCTTCATTCTCTCCGACGGTTTTGGTGGAATCGATTTTGGCGGTGGCCCATTCAACACCTCGAACAGCGCTCTCTTCCTTGCGAAGCTCAGCAAGACAGGGGATCATCTCTGGAGCAAAGCCGTAGAGAGCACCACGGGGAGCCAAGCCGGCGCGACGTGCGTATTCTCTCCTCAAACGCAGACGACCCTCATCACCGGCTCGGTGTCCGGATCCGTGACCATCGGCACGCTTCCGTTTAATGCGGATGGCGCCTTTGTCGGGATGATTGGATATTGAAGAGAAGGTTTACTGCGAATCGATCCGATAAATCTTACCGCCGCCGACGACCATCATAGTGTTGGGATCGATCTGAAATGGAGCCCGTTCAACGACGTAGATCTCACCGTGGTTGTCCTGCCCAAACGAGGATGGATTACCGGGCACCACGACCACGGGTTGCCCGGCCTGCTGCGTCGGCGCGCCGGGGCCGGGCCATTTGTAGGTCCAGACCGTCTTGGAGCAGAAGTCGCTGAAGAAGTAGGTGCCGCGGAGTGAGGGGATGTTCTTGCCACGGTAGACGTACCCGCCGTTGATCGAGCAACCGATGTTGTGATCGTATTCGACGGTCGGCGGCGTGTAGGCGGGCAGGTCACAGCCCAAATTTGCGTCAAAGCAGTTGGTGCCTTCCATGGCACGCCAACCGTAGTTCTTGTTGCCTTGTTGGGCGGGCTCCACGTCGATCTCTTCGATGGAGC
>CAYTJL010000165.1:0-21700 GCA_964437785.1 uncultured Polyangiaceae bacterium | reverse complement strand
TCCGATGGGCTCGTGCTCTTCGTGGGCTATCAGGACGGGAAGATTTATCGCTACGTCCTCAACGCCATCGCGTCGCCCCAGCCGCCCGGCACCGCGTGGGCCGCGGGGGTTCGGATCGACGCCTTGGGAGCGGGCCCGCTCAGCAACTTCACGGGTGCAAACAATAACCCCAATCTAAACCCCATCTCGATCACGAGCATCTGCATCGACCCGACCGACGGCGCGTTCAACTCCATCTATGTGACGCTCGGAGGGAACTTGAGCGCCAACCCGAACGGGTGGCAGCGCGTGTGGCGCTACAACAACCCCGGCGCCGGGTTCGTGTGGACGCAATCGAGCGGCGCCGCGCTCGGCACGAGCTCGCTCATGAACACCCAGTTCAACACGATCGTCGCCGATCCCAACGCCGTCAACACGATCTACGCAGGCGCGGACATCGGCATTTGGAAGTCGCTCAACAACGGCGGCGCGTGGGTGCCGTTCGCTGAGGGGATGCCCGAGTCCCCCGTCGTCAAATTGACGCTCTTCCCGCCCCAGAACATCGTCCCGGCCAACGGCGCGGTCGCCGCGCCGAGCGGGCTCACGCTGCTGCGGGCGGCGACCCACGGCAGGGGTGTTTATGAGCGCATCGAGACCGGCGCGCCGGCGCCCTTCCAGCGCCCGGTGCAGCTCTACGCCAAAGCCACCGTGCTCGACCGTGGGATCTACGCGGTGCAGACGGGCGTCGCGAACCCGCTCACCGGCGCCAACGTCAATTATTACGACGGATACGACATCAAGGTCTCTGCCCCCATCAACAAGGTGTTCCCGCCCCCCACGGGCACGCCATACGCCTATCCAAAGCCCGCGACGATCGATTTCACCGAGTTCGCGACGCTCACCGACAGCTCGGGGTCGCTCACGCAGGGGCGCGACGCGAGGGTCTATGTGCAGGTCCACAACCGGGGTGTGGTGCCGTGCGAGAGCGTGCGTGTCTCACTCTTGATCATTCAATTGAGCGCGGTCGCGCCTGCTTTGCCGCCCCCGCCGCCGCTCGCGATCGGGAACTTGCCGGGCGGGTATCAAAACGCCGTTCGCGCGGCGAACCCCGTGGCGCCGGGCACGTGGCCTCCGGCCGCGGCCACCTGGACCACCGTGGGGATCGCGGTCGCCGAGGACCTCCGCGTAGGCTTCCCCGAGGTCGTGTCGATCGACATCCCCGCCGGGTGGCTGCCTGTCGGGACGTATTGTGTGCTGGCCTTGCTGGACAGCGATCAAGACAACTTCGCTCCGCCTGCGCCGCCTCCGCCTCCGCCCGCGGTGGCCGGCGGCATCGACAACGTGGAGTACCTCGTCAGGGCCGAGCCAAAAGCTGTCGTGAAGTATCTCTATGTGAGGGCATGACCCATGAGCGACAAGTCCGACTACCGCGCTCGCCTCCGGGCCGAAAACCCTGTTCGCTTCGCGTCCCCGGCGAACCCCACGGGGCTCAACTGGGTGCCGCTCGGCCCCATCTCCGTGCTCGAAGGGCCGTCCACCACCAAACCTGTCGTGAGCGGCCCCGTGTCGTCGCTCGCGGTCTCACCGGGGGGTGATCGCGTGTACGCCGGCAGCGTCAATGGAGGCGTGTGGCGATCGGACGACGGCGGCGAGAGCTTTTATCCGCTCATGAACGCGCTCGATCTGCACCCCACCTCGGGCCTCTCGGACTCGCTCGCGGTGGGGGCTTTGGCGGTGCCTCTGTCGTCCCCTGATCGCATCTACGTGGGAACGGGTGAGGCGCTCACGCCCGAGAGCGTGACCGGGGTTGGGCCCGTCGTCTCCGACGACGGGGGCCTCAATTGGTACGCGGAGCCCTGGACCCCGCCCGAGCCCGCCCGAGGCAGCGTGTTTTATGGGCTCGCGACCGATCCCAGGGATCCAGAGGTCGCCGTCGGTGCCGCCGATCAAGGCATCTTCCTGCGGCAGCCGCGCAACCAAGACGTCGAGGGGCTGCCGCCGGATAAACCGCAAAACTATTTTCTCTCGTACAGCACCGCGACCGGCGCCGCCGAGATTGACTATTGGGACTCCACCGGCCTCGTGAAGACGGCGGCGTGGGCCCCGGGCGGGACGCCGTGGGGACCCGCCGCGGCGACACAGCTCATTCCCTACACCCTCGGGCGCAAACCGCACTTCTTGAGGTACGTCCCCGCGGCCGGCGGCAACAACGTTTGGCTCTATGAGATCCCGGGGAACGCCGCGCCCGCACAGCGCGCGAACGTGGCCTTCGGCGCGAACCTCCTCATCTTGATGCCCTTTGAGCTCGGCGGCGTGCAGTATTTGGTCAAATACGACACGACCATCTTGGGCGCGAACATCAACACCATGGTCGTCCGGTGGAGCCCGACCACCAACGACTTTGTGAACATGTGGCCGGCGCAGGTGTCGTGGGGCGCAGGTTGGACATCGCTCGTCCCGTTCGTGCTCGGCGGGGTGCCGTGCTTCTTCAAGTACAATAACCTCGCGGCCAACACCGCCGAGTCGTGGCGTTGGGGCGGCGACCTCACCCCGCAGCGGATGGCCGCGAATTTGGCCGTGCCGCTCGGGGCGCAGCTCGTGCCGGTCGAGCTCGAAGGAGAGATGTGGCTCTTGGTCTATCAAGGCGCCGGCGGGGCGCCCGGCTTCGGCGTCGCGACGCTTTATCATATCTTGCCGAACGGCACGCTCTCCCCCGCGATCTGGACCCGGAACGATCTGCTCCCCGCGGGCGCCACGCTCGTGCCTTTTACGTGGGAGGGCGTCACCGTCGAGGAGCCGCGCTTCTTCACGTACGCGGCGGGGGCCACCTCGCTTTATGCCTTTGGGCCCAACCGAACGCCGGTGCTGCTCGCCCGGTGGACGTGGGCGCAAAACACCATCTTCATGCCGTTCTTGATGGGGTATGAGTGGGTCGACAAACAGGCGAAGATCAAGCCCGAGCCGCGTCGCTACGACGCCGCTACGCGCGCGGTCGTGGTCAATCGGCGCGCGTGCAGCGTCGTCTCGGCCACGGACGGCGACACGACGGTCATGTACGCGGCGTTCTGGGCCGATCGGATCGTCGCTGGGGGCGTGAGCGACAAGCTCAAAGACATGAGCCAAGTGTACATCTCGCTCGACGCGGGGCAGACATGGAATCAGCTCGGGTTCTTCGCAAAGAACGCTGGCTTCATCCGCCTCGCGGTCCAGCCCTCGAACATCTTCGTGGTCTATGCGCTCACCGAGACGGGCGAGGTGTACCGCTTCGAGCGCGAGCGCGGCGCGGAGCTCAGCCGGTGGAACCGCGTCGAAGGCGAGCCGCCCGCCGCCGATTGGATCGACGTCGCCGAGAGGGCGCGCCCCACGATGGCGGTCGATCCCGACGACGAGATGTGCCTTTACCTCGGCGGGAACAAAGGGGTCTTCGCGGTCGCGGGCCGAAAGACGGGAGAGAGCGGCGGGCTCTATCGCTGCACGGTGACGCGGGAGGGGTTTGGCTATCGCATGACCCCGACGTACATCGGCGCATCCATCCCGCTCGGCGTGAACGCCATCACCTTCACCCCGGCGAGCAGGGACCTTTGGGTCGGTACGACGCTCGGGGTCTTTCACGCGGACGACCCCGACGAGACCGCGCCGGGCGCGGCAGATACGATGTTCGAGGCGAAGAACGTCGAGCTCGCGACCACGCTCGCGCAGAGCGCCGGGCAACACCCCACGTACGATGCCGTCATCTTCAGCGCCAACCAAGACGGCGGCGTGCAGCGCTACGCCGGCGATGAGGTGTGGCGCGACCTCGCGAGCGTCGAGGACAGCGGCTTCGCGCTCGTGAGCCCCAACGGTCAAATGGTGCTCGCCTCCGGCCAGCGCACGGCGCTCTATCGATCGATCGATCGGGGCATGCCAGGGACGTTCCTGCCGATCGAGCGCCAGGTCGTCCTCTCCGGCGCAGACGCGGTGAGGCTCTATGCGCCCCTCGTGAAGTCAGGCACGACCCGTGTTGTGTTTGGCACCAGGAAGCCTTGGTCCAGCGATGATTTCGGCGGCACGTGGCAGTCTATCCCCAACAACAACGACACCGACATCCTGCCTGCCCCCATCTGCGCGATGGGCATCTCCACCTCGGGTAAGCGCCTCTATGTGGCCCTCGAGAACGGTGAGATTTGGAAATACACGGACACGGGCAGGGTGGGCAACGCGAGCTGGAAGAAGCGGCGCGCGATCCAGGCCGAAGGGCCGGCGCCGCTCTCGGCGTTCATGGCCGCGAGCCCGGGGCTCACCATCACGGACATCGTGGTCGACCCCGCCGACGCCGAGGGCTACTCGCTCTATGTGTCGCTCGGCGGCGTCTCCGCGGCGCTGGATGGTTGGAAGAGGGTTTGGCGCTTCGTGAACCCGGGCGGCGACGTGGGCGGCGCGTGGTCACAGGTCAGCGGCCCAAACGGTGGCGCTCCGTCGGCCCAGCTCATGAACGTGTCGCTGAACGCGCTCGCGGCGTTCCGGCCCGGCGGCGCGACGTTCTTGTTCGCGGGCGCCGACGTGGGAGCGTGGTATTCGCTCAACGGTGGGGGCCAATGGGCTCCCTTCGGAGAGGGCTTGCCCGAGGCCGTGATCACCGACATCGTGCTCATGCCGCCGAGCGACGATTTGCACCGCCCTGCTCTCCTCCGCGCTTCTCTCTATGGGCGAGGCGTCTATGAGCGCAGCTTGAGCGCGGTGGTCGGCGGCAACACGCGCAACTTCGCGAACCCCGTTCAGCTCTACATCCGCGCCAACGTGCTCGATCGCGGCCTCTACGACGTTCAAGACAACGTGCGTGATCCCACGGCGCAGGACCCGGCCGCGGTGGTCCACACCAACGATGGTATCGACGTCAAGGTCTCTCGCCTCGACGATCAAGGGGTGTTCCCCAAGCCGGCGGTGATCACGCCGGTCGAATTCCAGCTCTTGGCCAACGCCTCGGGTGAGCTGCGCGCGGGCCAAGCGGCGCGCGTCTATGTGCAGGTCCACAACCGCGGTGTCGTGCCGGCCAACGGGGTCACGGTGATGGTGCTCTTGGCGGCTTCGCCCGCGCCCCCGCTGCCGGGCGGGTTCGACGCCGACGTCCGATCGGCGACGCCCATCAACGCCGGTGGTTGGACCACCATCTCCATCGCCGCGATCGATGGTTTGCGCGTGGGGTTCCCGCAGGTGATCTCGGCCGACGTCCCGGGCGCCTCGCTGGCCCCCGCGGGCAACTTCACCATCGTCGCGCTGGCGAGCGCCCCCCAAGACCTCTTCAACAACGCGACGACCAACGTCACGAACCTCGTCACCGCCGAGAGCAAGGCCGTGATGAAGGTCCTCACCGTGGCGTAAAGGAGCGATGATGCCTACCCCCAAACCCCCTTCGCCCGGCGGAACGAACGACTCGGGATCTTTCTCCGACGTGGAGGTCACCGAGTCGAACGTCAAGATTTTGGTCCCGCCCTCGGGGCAGAGCACGGTCATCACCATCGTCACGTCGGACGTGCCTTTGCCGCAAAGGCCGGATGTCCCCGAGGAGTACGATCGCCCCGACGATCGGGATCAGGCCTTCTTTGCACAACGCCTCTCCACGCCGGTCGTGCCCCCGGAGCCCTCGCCGTCGCCCCAAGCACCTTCCCCCCCGCTCCCGCACGGCTTTCGCGCGAGCTTGGTGGGCGAATACCGTGGCAGGATGCTGGATCACCTCGCGCGGACGAGCCCGGCGAGCCTCGCGGTCACGCCCGCGCCGCGCACCTCGGCGCGCGTGCAAGGGGTCAAGTTCGGCTCTCCGGCCAAGTCCGGCCAACCCAACTGGGTGTCCATCGGCCCCTCCGCCAGCATGAATGGGCTCTTCCCCGCGCGCACGCCCGTGGGCGGCAGGGTGAGGGGGATCGCGGTCTCGAGCGATGGTCAAAGGGTCTATGTCGCGTCGGCCAACGGGGGGCTCTGGCGATCGGACGACGCGGGGGCGACCTTTTATCCGCTCATGAACGCGTTTGATCTCTCACCCACCACCAACAAGAGCGACTCGCTCGCGTGCGGCGCCGTGGCCATCGACCCCGACCGCCCCGACCGCGTGTACGTGGGCTCGGGGGAGGCGGTCGGCGAAGGAGACATGTATTTCGGCGTAGGCGTCGTCGCCTCCGAGGACGGCGGGATGAATTTTACCACCGAGACGATGAGGGGAGTCTCCGGCAGCGGCTTCTACGCGATGGCGGTGGATCCGCTCGACTCCCGCCTCGCGTTCGGCGCGGCGGATCAAGGGCTCTTCCGCAGGCAATCACGCAATCAAGACGTGCCGGGCCTGCCCAAGGACAAGCCCCAATCGTACCTGCTCTCGTTCAACACGAACACCGGCGCTCCCACCATCGGGTATTGGAGCGGGGACGGCACGAGGACGACCGGCGTTTGGGCGCCCGGCGCCGGCACGTGGCACGCGTCGACCAAGACCTTCTCGTTCTCGCTCAACAACGCTCCTTGGTTCGTCCGCTACCAGAGCAACACGGGCGACATCTGGACCTACTCCATCCCTCCCGACGCCACCCCGGTGCAGGGCTGGCACCCGGCGGCGTGGACCGCGAACCTCCTGCTCATGTGCTTTACGATGGGGAGCACGTCCTACGTGGTCCGTTACGAGAGCGCGATGGGCGCGAACACGATGCTCCTCCGCTTCGCGAGCGACGGCTCGGCGGCGGACGCATGGAACGCCGCCCGCGATTGGGATAACCCATGGACCGCGCTCGTCCCGTTCACCCTCTATGGCGTCCCGCACTTCCTCAAGTACGACGCGGCCGTCGGCAATGACACCGTGCTCTGCCGCTGGAACGCAGATTTGACGGTCACCGACGTCGCGACGCTGGCGGTCATCCCGCCCGCGGCGAACCTCGTCCCCGTCGAGGTGGAGGGAGAGCCTTATCTGCTCGTGTACCTCGCGGCCAACGGGCAAACCACGCTCTATCGATGGTCGGTGGCAGGCGCGCTCACCCTGGTTTGGCAGCGGATCGCGCTCCCTGCGAACGCAACGAGCATCACGCCCTTCACCTTCGGCGGTGAGCCGAGGCTGCTCGTGTACGTCGCGGGGGTGACCTCGGTGTACGGGTGGGGGCCTGGGCCAACACCCGTTCTCCTTTGGACCGAGGGGTGGTCCGCGAACCTCACGTTCATGCCCTTTCTGATGGGGTATGAGTGGGTCTATGACTCCAAACGCTTCTCGCCCCCGCCGACGGGGACCAGCGCCGCTCCCGGCAAGCCGCGCGCGACGAGCGTGGCGGTCGCCCGCGGCGGCGCGCAGACGGTTTATTTTGCGGCGTTTTGGGGCAGGGGCCAAGTGTATCGGTCGCTCGATCGGGGGGACCATTGGGAGCTCTTGGGCGAGCTGCCGCTCAACCAGGGGCGCGTCGCGATCGGGGTCCAACCCTCGAACCCCAACGTGGTGTACGCGCTCACGGAGACGGGGGACGTGTATCGTTATCAGATCGACGGCGGGCCCGGGCTCGACCGGTGGAATCGCATCGCGGGCGCCCCGCCTGCCAATCTGCTCGTGGGCAGCGCGGGTGGGTACGACCTCGCGATCGCGGTGGACCCCGACGACATCGACCGCATCTACCTCGGCGCCTCTTCGGTGTTCTCGCAGGCGAACCAAGACAAAGGATGGGGCGCCGCGCTCTATCGATGTGAGGTGTCGCTCGCATGGACCGATGCGTCCCCCGCGCCGATCCCGGCCTTCAGCATGGTCTATTCGTACATCGGGGCTTCGGTGCACGCGGACGTTCACACCCTCACGTTCACGCCCGGCCAGTCGAACGCGCTTTGGGTGGGGTGCGATGGAGGCGTGTTTTACACGAGCCGCGCCGACGACACCCGCGCCGCTGGGACGGACATGCTCTTCCAGTCGATGAACAACGGCATCTCGACGATGATGGTGAACGGCCTCGGCCAACAAGGCACGGACAGGCCGTATGACGCCATCGTGATGAACGCCAACCAAGACAACGGCGACCAGCGCTACACGGGCGCGGAGGCGTGGTCGCAGGTGGGCGACCTCGGCGACAGCGGGCGCGTCGTGTACCGCCACAACGCAGCTCTGGCGAACCCGGTCAAGGACCTCCTCGTCACGTACACGAACGCGTCTCTTTGGCGATCGTTCGACGCGGGCGCGACCTTCCCCAAGAACGTGTCGATGACGCTCGCGCAGGGTGAGCCCTCTCAGTTCTATGCTCCGCTCGTCGTGCCGACCGGGGTCGAGCTCGTCGTGTTTGGGACCGTGCGCCCATGGATCACCCTGGATTTCGGCAAGAACTGGTACTCCATCCCGCTCAACAACTACGCGAACGCGCCGGCCGGCGACATCGTGAATTGGCCTTATACGATCACGGCGCTGGCGGTCTCTGCGGACGCGAGGAACATCTACGCAGGCTTCGCCGACGGCAAGATCTATCAATATGTGTCCGTGACCGGGGGTTGGCCGTGGGCCGCCGGCGTCCGCGTCGACGCCGGTAATCTCCTGACCCTCACGGGCGCGGACGTTTATCCCAACGATAACCCCATCCCCATCACCAGCATCGTCATCAATCCTGGCAATGCCAACGAGATCCTCGTCACGCTCGGCGGCAACTTGAGCGCGAAGAACGATGGCTGGCAGCGCGTATGGTATCTGACCGGCGGTAACTGGACCGCGCGGAGCGGCGGGAACGCCGGCGCTTCGACGCAGCTCATGAACGTTCAGCACAACACCCTCGTGGCGGATCCGGCGAGCTTGGATCGGCTCTATGTCGGAGCGGACATCGGGGTGTGGACCTCCGCCAACAGGGGGCAAGATTGGACGCCCTTCGGGGAGGGGCTGCCCGAAGCGCCGGTGCTCGATCTCGCGATCTTCCCACCAAAGAACATCACGGACGCGGCGGGCAACAACGTATCGAACTTCACCAAGCTCCTCCGCGCGGCGACGCACGGCCGAGGCGTGTATGAGCGCGCCCTCGTGATCGCCAACATGCCTGTGAGGAACAATAACCCCGTCCTCCTCTACGTCCGCGCGAACCTCCTCGATCGCGGGCTCTACGACGTGCAGACAGGGATCCCCAACCCCATCGCCGATGGCAACGTCACCTATTATGACGGCGTCGACATCAAGGTGGTCGCGCCCGCTCCGGGCAGCACGGTCTTTCCGTCAAAAGCATCCATCACGTTCACCGAATTCGCCGCGCTCACCGATCAGTCGGGCGCGCTCAAGGTGAACCGCCCGGCGCGGGTGTACGCTCAAGTCCACAACAGGGGCCCTTGGCCCGGCACCCAAGTGAAGGTCACGTTCGCCTTCCGCGCCTCCATCGCGGGCGCCTTGCCCACGGCGGTCGGCGACTTGCCCGCGGGGTACGTGGCGACCGTCCAAGGGGGCGGCCTCGTCTCGGGCGACAACTGGAGCACGATCAGCGTGGCCGCGATCGACGCGCTCTACACGGGCCTCCCGCTCGTGGTCTCGGCCGACATCCCCGCTGCCCTGCTCGCGAACGCCGTCAACTATTGTGTGCTCATCCTCATCACCTCCGCCGAAGATCAGTTCAACCCGCCGAACGCCGGCGCGGGCAACCGCAACGTCGTTTATCTCGTCAAGGCCGAGCCCAAAGCCGCCATGAAATACCTGGTCGTCACGAACTGAGATCGAGGAGCGCCGCGCCATGCCCCAAGACAACGACAACCTCGCTCCCCAAGACCAACGTGAAGAGCTCCGCGCCCGCTCGCGGCTCCGCGCTCAAGACGCCCAGCTCGGCTCCGCGCCTGCCGTGGGGCAGCTCAACTGGATCTCGCTCGGGCCCTCGGCGACCTCGAACGGCCCGTCGACCACGTACCCTCTCATCAGCGGTCCCGTCACGGGCGTCGCGGTCGCCGACAATGGGCTTCGCGTTTATGTGGCCTCCGTCAACGGAGGCGTGTTTCGCTCGGACGACGGCGGAGAGACCTTTTATCCGCTCATGAGCGCGTTCGAGCTCGACCCGACGGTGGGCCCCTCGGATTCGCTCGCGATCGGCGCCTTCGCCGTTCACCCCGCGTTGCCCGATCGCATCTACGTGGGCTCGGGTGAGGCGCACACGCCCGATCCCATCGTGGGTGTCGGCCCCGTGGTCTCGGAGGACGGCGGCGTCACGTGGTCGGTCGAGCCGTACAACACACCTCGTCCCGAGGAGGGGAGCCTCTTTTATGGGATGGCCATCGACCCCATCGACCCCGAGCTCGCGGTGGGCGCCACCGATCGAGGGCTCATCCGCAGGCAGCCGCGCAACCAAGACGTGCCTGATTTGCCCGCGCCCAAGCCTCAATCGTACATGATCCAAATGAGCACCGCGGGCACCCCCGCGGCCGTGTATTGGGACGGGGACGGGCTCAACACGAGGACCAGTTGGACCGGCGTGGTCGGCGCGTGGGCCGAGGGCCAATTGGCCAACGTCGTCGCGACCACGGTCTTCGCGCCCTTCCTCTACCGCGGCAAGCCCAGGTTCGTCCGGTACATGAAGGGGTACAACGGCGCGAACAACGCGGCGGTGTACGAGCTCGACCCCACGAGCGAGCCGAGGCAGCTCCAACAATGGCAATGGACGCAGAACATGGTGATCGCCGTGTTCGAGCTCGATGGCTCGGTGTACCTCGTGCGTTACACCGGCGCGCAGAGCAACGCCACGCTCGATCGGTTCGAGCAGAACGGCTCGCTCACCCAGATGTGGGCGAACCCCAAGGGGTTCGGGGCCAACTGGACGGCGCTCGTCCCGCTCGTGATCATGGGGGCTTCGTACCTCGTCAAATACAACAGCGCTGCCGCCAACAACAACGCGCAGCTCTTTCGTTGGACGAGCGGGCTCGACTGCACCACGGCGGGCGGGACGCAGTCCCTCCCTCAGGCGGCCGAGCTCACGGTCGTCGAGCTCGGAGGAGCGATGTTGCTCCTCGCCTACGAGCCCGCCAACAACGGGCGGACCACGCTTTATCGTGTCTCGACCGATGGATCGATGACGCTCGTGGGGCAGCCGCAGAACCTGCCCAGCGCCGCGGTCGTGACCGCGTTCACCTGGGTCGGGCCGCGCGGCGACGAGCCGCGCCTCTTCGTCTACAAGAACGCTTCGACGACGCTTTACCGGTGGGGCCCGAGCTTCACCTTGGTGCCTTTGTGGACGCGCGCCTGGGACCAAGATCTGCTCTTCATGCCCTTCTTGATGGGCTATGAGTGGGCGGACCGTCAGGCGTGGATCTCGCCTCGGCCGCTCATGTACGATCGCTCTCTCCGCGGCCTCACCGAGAACCGGCGCGTGAGCAGCGTCGTGTCGGTGAGCGACGGCGGAGCCACCGTCTTTTACGCCTTCTTCTGGGTGGATAAGATCATGGATCCTGCCGTCCCCGCCATTTACCGGGGCCGCGGCCAAGCGTACGTGTCGCTCGATCGCGGCCTCACGTGGGAGCAGCTCGGCGTGTTCCCGCCCGATCAAGGGCGCGTCACGCTGGCGGTCCACCCGACGAACGTCCGGCTCGTGTATGCCATGAGCGAAGCGGGCAAGATCTATCGCTTCGAGCGCGACAGCGGCCCTGAATTCTCCCGCTGGAACGAGGTCACGGGCGGCCCGCCCGCGGAGTCCTGGTTCAACGCCGCCACCCGTGCCATGCCCTCGATCGCGGTGTCGAGGAGCGATGAGGACACGCTCTTCCTCGGCGGCGACAAGCCGGTCCTCGCGTCGTTCGGCGAGACCGTGGGGGAGAGCGGCGCGCTCTATCGGTGCAAGGTCACGCGCGGCGCGGGCGCGAGATTCACGATGAGCGCCACGTACATCGGCACGTCGTTGCCTGTCGGGATCTCGGGGTTCGGCTTCTCTCCGGTGGAGGAGGATCTTTGGGTCGCCACCGCGCAAGGGCTCTTTCGAACCACGTCGCCGAACACCACCTCTGCGTCGCAGCTCGAGACCATGTTTGGGCCCATGAGCACCGGCCTCTCCACATCGCTCGTGAACGACGTGGGGCAACACCCGGTCTACGACGCCATCCTGTTCAGCGCGGGGGAAGACGGCGGTTGCCAAAGGTACGCGGGGGATGAGGTTTGGACCAACGTCGGCGCGCGCGAGAACGGGGGCACCGCGCTCGTGAGCCCAGATGGGCAGATGGTGATTTACTCTGCCACGTACAACAACATCTATCGATCGATCGTCCAAGGGGACCCCGGCTCGTTCCAGAAGGTCGCGGGCAATGGCACAGGGCAAATCGATCTGACGAACGACGTCGACGTCGAGGATGATTATGTGCTCCGCGACGCGCCGCTCACGGGCGCGCGGAGCCGGGTCACCTTTGGGACGAGGAAGCCTTGGGTGAGCGACGATTTCGGCGGGACGTGGCGCTCGATCCCCAACGACAACGCCTCCGACATGTTGCCAACGGCGATCTGCGCGATGGGCATCACGGCCGCGGGCGAGAAGCTCTATGTGGCGACGACCGGGGGCCAGATCTGGAAATACGTCGATCAAGGGCAGGGCGAGCCGCGTTGGGTCAAAGAGCGCGATCTCTCCTCCGAAGGACCAAACCCCCTCTCGGGGTTCATGGGCGGCAAGAAGCTCCTCATCACGTCTATCGTCATCGACGCCGAGGACGCGGGCGGGAGCTCCTTTTATGTGACGCTGGGCGGGAGCGCGACGGGCCAAGGCGGGTGGCAGAGGGTCTGGCAGTTCTCGAACCCTGGAGGCGCGCCCGGGGGCGCGTGGGCTCAAAAGAGCGGGCCGGGCGGGGGTCCTGCGTTATCGCAGCTCATGAACGTCCCGTATTACGCGCTGGCGGCGTATCGCCGAGGTGTCTCCCGCGTGCTCGTCGCGGGCGCCGAGATCGGTGTGTGGCAATCGACGGACGCAGGCGCGACGTGGACGCCGTGGGGAGAAGGGTTGCCGGAGGCCCCTGTCTATGCGCTCCGTTATTTCGAGCCCACCGGCGATGGGCGCCCCGCGCTCCTGCGCGCGGCGACGTACGGGCGAGGCGTCTACGAGCGCGTGTTGGAGCGCCAGGTCCCCAATAACCCCCGCAATTTCACCCGCCCCGTGCAGCTCTACATGCGCGCCAACGTGCTCGATCGCGGGCTCTACAACGTCCTCAACAACCTGCCCAACCCCATCGGCTTGGGGGACGTGCACTATTGGGACGGGACCGACATCAAGGTCGCTCTCTTGGACGATCCGGCAAAGGCACCTTCCGTCATCACCTTCACGGAATTCGCGGCGCTGCCCGGGATGCCGCCCCGGCTCCAAAACGGCCGTTCCGTGCGCATTTACGTGCAGCTCCACAACCGCGGTATCTTGCCCGCGCGCGGGGCGCGCGTCACGATCCTCCTCTCGCCCCTGAGCAACAACGTTGGGCCTCCGCCCGCGATCGACGACCTGCCCCCGGGCTTCGAGGCCAACGTGCAAAACGGGACGCCGATCACCGCCAACAACTGGACCACGATCGCGATCGTCGCCACACCTGTCGTGCGCGCGGGCGCTCCGGCGATCGTCTCGACCGTGCTCACCGCGCTCCCCGCCGCCGGCACCTATGCGATCGTCGCGCTCGCGACGAGCCCCGACGACGTCTTCACGAACGCGACGCAGGTGGTCGCGACGCTCGTCACGGAAGAGAGCAAAGCCATCATGAAGTACCTCCGAGTTGTCTAGCTGAAGAGGAACCGCCTTTATGCCTACGACACGCGCGCTCTGGCTGCCCGACACGACGCTCCTCGGATGGAGCGGGGCAGGGCCTTATCTCGCCCAGGGGACGACCACGGTGACGGCCGTCTCGGGGTATCCGGCGACGGGCCTCCCGTACATGTTTTATGAGGTGAGCGTCATTGGCACGCAAGGCTCCTGGTGGGCGCCGGTCGCGCCCGCGTCCCCCGCGCCGCCTTGGAACGACCCCGCTTATGGAGGCTCGACCCCGCTCGCGTCGAGCGCGGGGATCCTCCCCACGAGCGTGGGCGGGCAATCGCTGGTGCGCCCGGCGACGCTCTTCTTTTGGGTGCCTACCACGTCGCTCGATGCGTCGATGTACGTGCCCATGACGTGGAGCGACACGGTGACAGGCACCTTCCCCACGGTCGCTCCATCGAGCCCGCCGAGCGACTATTCGATCACCGAGCTGCCCAACGGGGTTCAAATCAACCTGCTCTCGCCCGGCTGGACGACGCGCGTCGTGGGCAACACGGTCAAGGTGGTTTGGCAGAGCGGGGTGCCTACGTCATGAGCGCGACGCGATCCCTCTACATCGTCGACAAAATCATCGGTGGTTGGCCCGGCGTGGCCTCGTATCGGTACTCCCCGGGCTCGGGCACGGTGACGCTCGTCCCCGGGTATCCGTACACCGGATTGCCGTACAACTTCCTGGAGGTGAGCGTCGTCACGGGCAAAGACAGGGGCTCGTATTGGATGCCCGTCGCCGCCGAGGACGAGGTCCCGAGCGCGTGGCCCAACCCCACCTATGGAGGCGTGGAGAACCTCCGCGCGACCGGCGCGATCGCGACCGAGGTGGGGACTCGTCCCATCATGAGACCGAGCGCGCTTTTGTGGTGGATCCCGGGCCCTACGCTCGACGCGGTGCCCTATACGCCCGCCTCGTCCGAGGGGCAGGTCACCGGCCAATTCCCCACCAAACCCCCTCCCGACGACCCGCCGCCCGCGACCGAGACGCCCCTCTTGTATGGGCCCGAGTCGCTCCTCTCGACGCTCGTCACGCCGTATCTCTTCAACGAGAGCACGGGCGCGGTCACCAAGGTGACCGGATATCCCTTCAGCACCGCGGGGATCACGTGGTATCAAATGAGCGCTCCCGCGACCGGCGTTTGGCTCCTCGCCTCGGCGCCGCAGGCGAGCGCGCCTTCGTCGTGGCTCTCGGACCAATATGGGGGCATGGAGCTGCTCGAAGCGACGGGCACGGGCATCGTCACGAACGTGGGCGGGAGCCCGGTGGTGCGGCCCTCGCAGCTCTTCTTCTGGTCCCCGCAAACCTCGCTCGCGGGCGCGCCGTTTCAGCTCGGGACGGTGCCCGGAGGCGTCAAAGGCCGATATCCCATCTCGGCGCCTCCCGCGTGACGGGCGGCGATCTCGTGATAGAGAGCAGCCGTGAAGATCAACCGCTCATCCTTTTTCGCGCTCTCGTTCGTCGTGCTCGCCGCGTGCGGTGATACGCCCGCGCCGGGCCCCGACGCTCCTCCTCAACCCTCGTCACCGCCGCCGCACGCTTCGGCCTCGGCGCGCGTCGATTCACCCCCGCCCGCGTCCGGCGCGCCCGCGCTGCCCGAGCCGATTCGGCAGCTCCTCGCGGCGCCGGATCGATCCGACGCTGATCGCGCGCTCGACGCGGGCCGCCACCCCGGCGAGATCCTCAGCTTCTTCGGGATCAAACCGGGCATGAAGGTGGCCGAGCTCGTCGCGGGCGGCGGCTACACCGCGGAGCTGCTCGCGCGCGCGGTCGCGCCGAACGGCGTCGTGTTCGGGCAAAACCCCAAATTCATCCTCGATCGGTTCGCCGAAAAGCCGTGGACCGAGCGGCTCAAGAAGCCCGCGATGAAGGGGGTCGTGCGCGTCGATCGCGAGCTCGAAGACCCGTTCCCGCCCGAGGCCGCGGGGCTCGATGCGGTGCTGATGGTGCTCTTTTATCACGACACCGTGTGGATGAAGACCGACCGCGCCAAGATGAACGCGGCCATCTTCAAGGCCCTCAAGCCGGGCGGCGTCTACGCCGTCATCGATCACAGCGGCCGAGCCGGCACGGGCACGACCGAAGCGCAGACGCTCCATCGCATCGAAGAGAAGGTCGTGCGCGACGAGATCACCGCCGCGGGCTTCCGCCTCGCGGGCGAGGCCGCGTTCCTCAAGAACCCCGCCGACACGCGCGATTGGAGCGCGTCCCCCTCGGCCGCGGGCGAGCGCCGCGGCACGAGCGATCGCTTCGTGCTCAAGTTCGTCAAGCCTTGAGATGATGGTGATCGTGCGCGTGGTGGTGGGCGTGCTCGCGCGCCGCTCGCCCCACGAGCGGCGCGAACCAAGGCCGCGCGCCCGCGCGGAGGAAGCTCACCACGATCCCCGCGCCGAGCGCGATCGCGGCGGCGATCTCGATCGGGTGATGGTGGTGCGCGGCCACGAGATGGAGCTCGGGCACCGCGCGATCGGCGACGAGCGCGCTCGCCGCGAACCCCACGGCGAGCGCGACGATCGCCGGCAGCGCGAGCGCGCGCGCGCGGACGGTGAAGGGCCGCGCGCCGGCCGGCGAGCACGCGGGCGCGATCGCGAGGAGCGCCGCCGCCGCGCCCGCGGAGAGGCCTTTGTGGACGAGCATCGCCGCGAGCACCACGCCGCCCTCGGGCCGCGCGCCGATCGCGATCGCGATCGCGACGGCGATCAGCGGCCCGAGCGCGCGCGTCGGCGCGAACGGTGAAGGGCCGAGCGCGGCTTCGAGGATCGACGCGGCGACGAGCGTAAAGAGGAACGAAGGCGCCGCGCGGCCGATCCACGCGACGAAGGACGTTGGTTCGTCCTGCGCTTCCGCGCGCTCTCGTGATCGCATCGAGAGGGCCCACGTCGCGATCGCGCCGAGGGTCGCGATCGCCGCGAGGGGAAGGCCCAGGAAGCGCACGGACGCGATCGCGCACGTGACGAGGCTCATGAGCGCGAACGCGCGCGACGGGGTGATCGACGAAGCGACCGCGCGCGCTCCCAGCGCGACGAGGAGGCCGAGGATCCACGCGGGCGCGGCCTCGACGAAGAGCGGCACGAACGCGCCCGCGAACGACAGCTCGCTCCCTTGTGACTTCTCGAGGACGTTGTCCGGGCTCGGGATCGCGACCGCGAGCGCGAGCGCGATCACGAACGCGACGCCGCTCGCCGCGCGCGCGCCCTTCGAGTCCGCGACCGGCGCGTGGCGGTGCACCGCGAGCCGGAGCATCACGCCGAGCCCGAGCGCGACGAGCCCGTGGAGCAGCGCCTCGGGCGCGATCGCGAGGAGACCTTGTCCGCCGAGCGCGCCCGCGATCGTGGCAAAGCCCACGATCGCGACCGCGATCGCGATCTGCTTGGGCTTGGCCTCGGGCGTGAGTGCCGCCGCGAGCAGGAGGCCGTCGGGCAGCCGGTGGAGCACGACCGCGAGGCCGAGCATCGCGCGCGTCGATCCGCTCGCGGACGCGGCCGAGAGCGCGAGCGCCGCGCCGTCGAGCAGCGAGTGCACCGCGAGCGCGGGCACCGCGACCGCGCGCCCGACGTTGTGCGCCGCCTTGTGGCTCCGGTGCTCGACCGCGTGGAGCGCGAGGTAACCCGCGAGCGCGAGCGCGAGCGCCGTCACGCCCATCTCTTCGTAGAGGTGCGGCAAGAGGCGGAGCAGCACGAGCGACGGCAGGAGGCCGAGCGTGAGCCCGTCGATCGCCGACGAGAGCACGGCCCGCCCGCGCCCGAGCGCGACCAGCGCGGGCCCGAGCGCGATGCCGGCGACGGAGAGCACCACGGCGAGCGCGAGCACGGCGCCTCTATGCCCGCGGGCCCGTCGAGTTGCAACCCTGTTGTTTCTACAACTACCTCGTAGGTGACGCGCAGCGCGGCGCGAGGCCGTCCATCATGGCGGCGAGGTCGCGCTGGTGTTGCTCGCGGAACGACGAGGTCTTGAGCGCGCGGAGCGCTTCGAGCGTGCGCGCGACGTTCTTGCCGCACGCTTTGTAGAGCCGCTCGAGATCGTTCGACGAGTTGTACGACTTGGACTGCGCGAGCGTCGCGTTGTTGATGGGCCGCGAGAAGCGCAGATCGTTGCGGATCTGCTCGAGCATCTTGGACTTTTGCGCGAGCATCTCGGCGCGGGGGATCTTCTGCGCGTAGATGCGCTCGAGCTTTTTGTACGCCTCGTGCATCGCCTTGGCGCGCTCGGTCCTGCGCCCGAGCGCCTTTTGGTAGAGCCTGCCCTCTTTGGAGCCCGGGCCTCGGCGCTCGTCGAAGTAGCGCGGGGTGAGCTCGCGCGCGATGAACGTGGCGATGGACTCGTTGAACGGCGTTTGATCCGGGATGTAGAGCGTCGCGTGGACCGACTCGTGGAGGACCACGTCGACGAGCTCGCCCTCGGTCTCTTCGCCCTCGGGGATCATGGTCGAGAGCACGGGATCGTCGAACCAGCCGAGCGTCGAGTAGGCCATCGAGCCGCGCACGTCGACGTCCCAGCCGTCCTCGCGCAGCTCGCGCGCGAAGTCGTCCGCGTCTTGTTTGTCGAACCAGCCGAGGTACTGCACGCTCCCCGCGATGGGGAAGCGCCAGGTCTTGGATTTGAAGCGGAGCGGCTCGCACGCGGTCACGACCCACACGAGCGTGGAGCGCCCGACGTCGACGTAGTCCTCGTAGCTCTTGGTCGGCTTGAGCCCGTTCTTCTCGCCGAACGCCTTGATGACGCGGATCTCCGCGAGCAGCGCGCGCACGCGCGGCGGCACCGTCGGATCGTGGATCGCGCGGGAGATCGGCTCGCGTTTGTCCATCAGATCGATTTGACCGAGCGCGGCCTGCGTCACGTATTCGACCGTGAGGCAGCCGGTCGAGCCGAGCGACGCGGCGATCGTGAGGGCGCGCGCGGCGTGAGCCGCCCTGTGAAGCCAGGTGGCGATCGTGGTCATGGGCGGAGAGGAGGCTATCACGCGTTGATTTCTCGGCGCGATCTCGGCAGGTTTGGTAGAGGGTGGGAGCATGACGACCCGCCTCGACGAGCGTTTGACCCTCTCGGGAAGCCGCCTCGCCGACCTGATCCGCCGCCGTGAGCTCTCGTCGATCGAGGTGGTCGACGCCCACATCCGCAAGATCGAGGAGGTCAATCCGACGCTCAACGCGGTCGTCGCGACGCGCTTCGACGAGGCGCGCGCCGAGGCCAAAGAGGCCGACGAGCGCGCCGGCGTGACGCGCGATTTGCCTGTGTTTCACGGCGTCCCGTGCACCATCAAAGAGGCGTTCGCGCTCCGCGGGATGCCGAGCACGTCGGGGCTCGTCGCGCGCAAGGGCCTTGTCTCGGATCGCGACGCGCCCGCGGTGAGCATGCTCCGGCGCGCGGGCGCGATCCCGCTCGGCGTCACCAACGTGTCCGAGCTCTGCATGTGGATGGAGTCCAACAACCGCGTCTATGGGCTCACGAACAACCCCTATGATCCGCGGCGCACCGCGGGCGGCAGCTCGGGCGGCGAGGGCGCGATCGTGGGCGCGGGCGGATCGCCGTTCGGGCTCGGGTCCGACGTCGGCGGATCCATCCGTATGCCCGCGTTTTTTGGAGGGGTGTTTGGCCACAAGTGCACGGGTGGGCTCGTCGATTCGAGCGGGCAATACCCTGCTCCCACCAACGACACGTTGCTGCGTTACGTGTCGACCGGCCCGATTTGCCGGCGGGCCGAGGATCTGGCGCCGCTCATGAACGTGCTCACCGAAGGGCGCTTTGGGGATCCGGGCGCCGTGGATCCCAAGGCGATCGAGGTCGTGAGCATCGAGGACAACGGCAGGACGAGCGTGAGCGCGTCGCTCAGGCGGGCGCAGGAGGAGGCGTGTCGGGCGCTCGCGGCGATGGGCGCGAAGGTGCGTTATGAGCGCTTGCCCGAGCTCGAGCGCTCCCTCGAAATCTGGTCGGCCATGTTGCACACGGCGGGTGGTCCTTCGTTCGCCGAGCTGCTCGGCGACGGCGCGCCGGTGAGCGCTCTCCCTGAATTCCTCCGCTGGATCGCGGGTCGTTCGCCGCACACGTTGCCTGCGATCGGGCTCGCTGCGTTCGAGAAGCTGCCGTATCTGATGCCGGACCGGACACGGCGCTTCGTCGCGTTGGGCGAGGAGCTTTATCAGCGCTTGTCGGCGATGCTCGGGCCGAACGGGGTCCTGCTCTATCCGCCGTACGCGCGGCCCGCGCCGCTCCATCACCGGCCTCTTCTCCGGCTCTTCGACTGGGTTTATACGGCCATCTTCAACGTGCTCGAGATGCCCTCCACCGCTGTGCCGCTCGGCTTGTGCAGCCCCGAGGGCGGGGGCAACGCGCCGCTCGGCGTGCAGGTGGTGGCGCTCCGCGGGGGCGACGTGCGCACGGTCGCGGTCGCCACGTGGCTCGAACGGTTCTTTGGGGGGTGGGTGCCGCCGCTCGGCTGAGATGCGATAAGGGGAGAGCCTATGTCCAACGGCGATGTGGATGTGGTGGTGATCGGCGCGGGGCTCGCGGGGCTCGCGGCGGCGAGGGATCTCGTCAAAGGGGGCGCGAGCGCGGTGGTCATCGAGGCGCGCGATCGGGTCGGCGGGCGCACGGTGAGCGCGGACTTCGACGGCCAGCGCATCGACCTCGGCGGGCAATGGCTCGGGCCCAATCAACGGCGGATGGCGGCGCTCGTCAAGGAGCTTGGGCTCGCCACGTTCCCTACGTATTCGAACGGGCGGAAGATCCTTTTGACGGGCGGTGAGCTGTCCACGTACGAGGGCACGATCCCCTCGCTCTCGCCGGTTCATCTCCTCGTGTTGCAAGCCACGTTGATGCGGCTCGAACGGATGTACAAGGCCATCCCGGCCGATCATCCGTATGAGGCGAGGCGCGCGGGCGAGCTCGACGCGCTCACGGCCGAGGCGTGGGCGGCGCGCAACGTGCCGAGCCGCAAGGTGCGTGATCTCTTGGCGGCGGCGGCGCGGGTGATCTACGGCGCCGAGCTCAGCGAGCTGTCGCTCCTTCACTTCCTCCATTATGCGTCGAGCGGGGGAGGGCTGATGAAGCTCGTCGAGATCGAGGGCGGGGCGCAACAAGACCGCTTCGTGAACGGGGCGGGGGAGGTGAGCCAGCGGCTCGCCGCGGCGTTGGGTGAGCGGGTCTTGTTGAACAAGCCCGTGGAGCGCGTCGTTCAAGACGGCGAGGGGGTCACCGTCACCGGGCCTCGGGCCACGATCCGCGCGCGGTACGCGATCGTGGCGGTGCCGCCCGCGCTCGCGGGGAGGATTCATTATGATCCTCTCTTGCCGGCGATCAAAGACGGTTTGTTCCAGCGCTTCTCGATGGGGGCCACGCTCAAATGCTTCTTCTCCTACGACGATCCCTTTTGGCGGAGGGAGGGTTTGTCGGGAGAGGCGGTGTCGACCGAGGGGCCGCTCACGGTCACGTTCGACAACAGCCCGAGCGACGGCGCGCGCGGCATGCTCTTGGGGTTCGCGGTCGGGCAATCGGCCCGGCGGCTCAGCGAGGAGAGGCCCGAGGAGCGGCGGCGCGCGGTCACCGCGGCGATGCGAAGGCTCTTTGGCGCGAGGGCGGGGGAGCCGCGCGCGTACGTGGATCAAGACTGGTCGGCGGAGCAATGGACGCGCGGTTGCCCGACAGGCACCATGGGCCCTGGGACCATGACGTTGTTTGGGCCGTCGCTGCGCACGCCGGTGGGGAGGCTCCATTGGGCCGGCACCGAGACGGCCGTGGAGCACACGGGGTACATGGAGGGAGCGGTGGAGTCGGGGGAGCGGGCGGCGGGCGAGGTGTTGAAGAGGCTTTGAGGCGCGGGCCAAAGTACTTCCTTCTGTTGCTGTTCCCGGAGCCGCTCGACCGCCTGCCCCTGCTGGGCGAGGTGCTCGACGATGTCGTCATCGCGGTGTGGCAGCCCATCGTACGCCTCGTGGGGACACGCGTGCTCCACGCCTCCGAACGCCGCTGCGCAGGCGGTGTGGGTCAGCTCGGCGCGTCCACCACATCAGCAACGGATACGGCACGGATGGCGCGTTCG
>CAYTJL010000164.1:16434-21739 GCA_964437785.1 uncultured Polyangiaceae bacterium | reverse complement strand
CGCCGGTCACGCCGTAGGTCTCGAAGCCGTCGGCCGACGGGCCGACCGAGTCGCCCGCGTTGTCGCCCGTGCAGTCCGCGATGACGCCGGGGTTACGCGCGTCGTCCTCTTTGATGTTGAAGACGATCTTCATCAGATCCGAGCCGATGTCGGCGATCTTGGTGAAGATGCCGCCGGCGATGCGGAGGGCCGAGGCGCCGAGCGACTCGCCGATGGCGAAGCCGATGAAGCACGCGCCCGCGCTCTCTTTGGGCACGAAGAGGAGGATGGTGAGCATCACGAAGAGCTCGACGCTGATGAGCACCGCGCCGATGCTCATGCCCGCCTTGAGCGGGATCGCGTACGTCGGGAAGGGCTTGCCCTTGAGGCTCGCGAACGCGGTGCGGCTGTTCGCGAAGGTGTTGATGCGGATGCCGAACCACGCGACGCCGCACGAGCCCGCGATGCCGATCAGGCTGCAGAGCAGGATGAGCGCGACCTTGCCCGCCTCCATGTGGCGGAGCACGCCGAAGTACACGACCATGATCGCGCCGATCAGCGCCTCCAAGACGAGGATGAACTTGATCTGCGTGATGAGGTACGTCTTGCACGTCTCGTAGATGAGCTCCGAGATCTCCTTCATCGCGCGGTGCACGGGGAGCTTCGAGAGCTGCATGTAGATCGAGAGCCCGAAGACCATGCCGAGCACGCACACGCCCATGCCGCCCATGAGCAGCGTGCGGCCGTTGGTCCCGCCGAAGAACGTCGCGGACGAGAGGTCCGGCAAGACGAGGCTCGCCTCATCGGCCCTGGCGGCGCCTGTCCCCAAGAGGACCGCGAGCGCCGCGGCGACGGCGAGCATCCGCGATGCCCACGAAGAAACCTTCGAAACCATGATTGGATGTGCTCCTTCCCAGTTGCCGCCGGCATTCAGGAAAGGTCGATTGGCCGGCAGCCCCGAAACCCATCGAGGGGTTGGCCGCCTGCCATGAGGAGCCGCTGCTCCCACGCCGACGCTTCAGCACAGCCTCGCCCTCGCCGGCTCGGGAGCCGACGAGGCGAGCGTCGTATACCACAGCGGTCACGCGGAGCGGAAGCCCTGACAGAATTTCAGTACCGGGCTTCGTGTCGCCTGGGGAGATCGCAGGCGCACCTCTAGGCACCTCTGGGCTTCCCCTTCGACTCGGGCCATTATCGGCGGGCGCATGAAGGTCCCCTACGGCATCAGCGATTTTGGCACCATCCGCGAAGACGGTTACTTTTACGCCGACAAGACGATCTTCCTCGCCGATCTCGAGCGCTACTACCGGCACGTCGTCTTCCTGCGCCCGCGGCGCTTTGGCAAGTCCACGCTCGTGAGCATGATGGAGCACTACTACGACGTGGGGAGGAAGGCGCAGTTCGACGCGACCTTCAAGGGCCTTTGGGTCCACGAGCACCCCACGCCGGAGCAGGGCCGTTACTTGGTGCTTTCGCTCGATTTTTCGAGCGTCGCGACCGATCAGGGGCAAGACGTGCTCCGGCGCTCCTTCCTCGGTGCGGTGCGAAGCTGCGTCGCGACCTTCTTGATGCGCTACCGCGAGCGTGTTCCAGCGCTCGATCACATCCTCACGCGCCTCGACGATTTCCAAGACGCAGAGGTGCTTGTCGGCAGCGTGCTCGGCATCATCGCCGCGACGCCTTACAAGATCTACCTGCTCATCGACGAATACGATCACTTCGCCAATCGGCTGCTCTCCGCGGGCGAAGAGGGGCTTTACCAAACGATCATCCAGAGGACCGGGTTCGTTCGCACGTTTTATGCGGCCATCAAGGCGGGCACCGGCTCGGGCGCGGTGGCGCGGATCTTCGTGACCGGGGTCTCGCCGCTCATGCTCGATGACCTGTCGAGCGGCTTCAACATCGCGACGCATGCATCGATGGATATCGGCCTCGCTTCGCTCGCCGGTTTTACGCGGGCGGACACAGAACGCGCGGTGGACGAGCTGCTCGCCGCAAAACCCGCGCTCGCTGCGTTGCCCGAGCTCAATGACCGCGAGGCGCTCCTCCCGATTTTGGAGGAGCACTACAACGGATACCGCTTCTCCGAAGAGGCGGCGGAGCGCGTCTTCAACTCCGACATGGTGCTTTATTTTTTGAGCGAGCTCGATCGGCGAGGCCGTGTCCCGCACACGATGCTCGACCAAAACGTGCGCACCGAATACAGGCACCTTCAACGCATCGGCACGGTGGTAGGCGCCAAGATCGCGGAGCGCAGGGCGCTCTTCGAGACCATCTTGAGCGAGGGCTTTATCCGAAGCCCCATCATCGATCGGTTCGGCATCACGAACCTGCCCTCACGATCGCACTTTATCTCGCTGCTCTACTTCCTCGGCATGTTGACGCTCCGCGCGTCCCGCGAGACCGCCGCGGGGTTCGAATTGGAGATCCCTAACCGGGTGATCCGGGAGCTGCAATGGGAGCACCTCGCCGTGATGCTCCACGAAGAGGCAGGGGTCCTGCTCAACGTGGATGAGCTCCAGGCGGCGCTCACGGCCATGGCCAACGACGGCGAGATCGCGCCCTTTTTGGATCTGTTCCAACGCGAGGTGCTCCAAACGTTGAGCAACCGGGACACGCGCGGGCTCGACGAGAAGGCCATCAAGCTCCTTTTGATGACGTACGCCTCGCTCGGCAAAGCCTTCTCGGTGCTGAGCGAAAAAGAGTTCGCCCAAGGCTACACGGACCT
Organism: uncultured Polyangiaceae bacterium; assembly: GCA_964437785.1. GTDB lineage: Bacteria > Myxococcota_A > Polyangia > Polyangiales > Polyangiaceae > CAYTJL01. The sequence continues at coordinate 19,032 of CAYTJL010000164.1, read as the reverse complement.
GTTCCTCGGCCCCTCGGTCACCATCGCGGGCGCGCGCTTCTCTTGGCTCCTGGAGCTCAAATACCTCAAGACGGGGGCCAAGCCCGCGCAGATCGAGGCCGCTTTCGCCGAGGCGGCGGGGCAGGTCGAGCGGTATTCGAAGGATCAAACGTTGCTCCCCATGCTCCTCCGCGGGCGCACGCTCAAGGCGGGGATGATCGTCTTCGTGGGGGTCAAGAAGGTGCTTTATCGCGCTTGGGATCCTCAGTCCACGGCTCCGCAGGTGGGCCCCAAGAAGAGCCGCAAGAGGGAGAAGGGAGCGTGATGGTCTGATGTTTTGGTTCATGGACAAGAAGAAGCTCAAGATGCCGAGCCCCGCCGAGGCCCTCCGCGGGAGGAGCGCGCCCGCGTTCGAGGTCCCGTCCGTACATGAGGTGACGGGCAAGCCCATGAAGCCTCCCTTCGACGGGCTCGACCTCGCCATGTTCGGGATGGGCTGCTTTTGGGGCGCCGAGAAGAAGTTTTGGAGCCTGCCCGGCGTGTCCGCCACCATGGTTGGTTATGCCGCGGGCTACACGCCGCACCCGACCTACGAAGAGGTCTGCACGGGGCTCACCGGCCACAACGAGGTCGTGCGCGTGGCGTTCGACCCGAAGCAGATTGGCTATGAGCGCTTGCTCCAGGTGTTTTGGGAGAGCCACGATCCCACGCAGGGCATGCGGCAAGGCAACGACGTGGGCACCTCGTATCGGTCTGGCATCTACGTCTATTCGCCCGCGCACCGCGCCTTGGCCGAGGCGTCCAAGGCATCGTTTCAAGAGGCCCTCACGCGCGAGGGCTATGGCGCCATCACGACCGAGATCCTCGACGCGCCGGAGTTTTATTACGCTGAGGAGTACCACCAGCAATATCTTTATAAGAATCCCGATGGGTATTGCGGGCTCGGCGGCACGGGGGTCTCCTGCCCGGGGAAGTAGCGGACCTGATGGATCTCCATGGGCCCGCATCTTGGCGCAGAGCGAGCCCACGTGCCCACACTTCGCGGCCCAAAGGACACAAGCGACCACACGACTCCACGATTTTTACGGGGATCCAAAGGTGGCCCGGCCGTTGCTGAATGCCCACGCCGAAGACCCCTCGGAGGTTATCCCCGTGAACAAGCTCAATGTCGTTCGGTGGTGCTCGGTGATCATGATGGGTGCGCTCGCGATCGGCTGCGGCAACCGCGCAGACAACAAGGCAGACAAGCCCCAAGCGGCGAACCCCTCCCCCTGCGTCCCGCCCCCCGTCGCGACCGTCGCCCCTTCGTCGACGCCTACCGTCACTGTAGCTCCGGTCGCTCCCCCGCAGACGGTCGAGCCCAAAAAAGCGGAGAAGCCGGCCGACAAGAAGGTTGAAAAGCCCATCGTCACGAACGCGCCCCTCAAGGTCCGCCGCCTCGTCGTGGCCGAAGGCGTGGATCGCAGCAAGCGTGAGCCGATCAAGCCCGGCACGAGCTTCAAGGTGAGCGAAGCGGACAAGCTGTTTGCGTTCATCGAGGTCGACAACCCCGAGAAGGCCGAGTCCGAGGTGCTGGTGACGTTCGAGCCCAACGACAAACGCGCCGCACAAGGTCAAATCGCGCTCAACGTGGGCGCCTCTCCCCGCTGGCGGACGTGGGCCTTCAGCCGCCAAATCAAGAAGGCGGGGAGCTGGACCGCGGTCGTCCGCGCCAAAGACGGCACCGTGCTCGCGCGCGCCCCGTTCGAGGTGACGCTGTAGCGCCTGCCCCGCGCTCGCGAAAGAGCGCCGTTGCTACCGGGGGGACAAGCCTGTAGCATGCGCCGACCGGTCTGTTCTCGCGGCGCATTCCATGAAAAACCTCGCCTTTGGCAAAGTCGGAAGCTGCTTCGTCCTCATCTGCTCGTCCAAACCCCCCACGGACGAAGACTGGGACGGCTACCTGCGCTTCCTACGCGAGCACTTGACCCCGACCATGCAGCCCCGGACGCTCGTCTGGAGCGAAGGCGGCGCACCGTCGGCCAACCAGCGCCAGCGCCTCAACGCCATCACCGGCCCCTTCTCGAAGACGTCCAAGATCGCCGTCATGACCACCTCGCCCATCGTCCGCGGCGTGGTCGGCGCGCTGAGCTGGTTCAATAGCCACTACCGCGCCTTCCCGCCCAACGACATCGAGCTCGCGATCGGCTTCCTCGACGTGACCGGCTCGCCCGCGCTCGAGCTCAAGCAGCTCATCCGCAACCTCAAAGCCTCCGTCGCAAGCTGAAAACGCCTGGAACAATTAGCCCGCCGGCGGGTTAACGGCGCATGTCCATCGTCGAGCGCGACATGTTCTTGCGGATGATTCGGCAGCTCGCCGAAGCCCTCGGACGCGTCCTCGGGCTGCGCAAAGCCGGCAAGCTCGACGAGGCCCAACAAGAGCTCGACGCCACCGCCAACGCGGCGTTCGGTCCCCTCCTCTCCACCCTCGAACGCCTCTCCCCCGAGGCCGCCGCCATGATGCTGGGCCGCAAAGACAAGATCGAGGCTTATGCCTCCATCACCCGCGAACAGGCCGAGATCGCCGCCGCGCGCGGCAATGACAAACGCGCCAAAGCCCTGTTCGCGAGGGCAGATGCC
>CAYTJL010000164.1:0-16334 GCA_964437785.1 uncultured Polyangiaceae bacterium | reverse complement strand
GACTCGTAGACTTGCAACGACGGCAGCTCGAGCGCCGTCAAGAAACCACCTTTGCCACAGCCGGTGTCGAGGCCGATGGTGCACGGGCCGGCCCAAAGATCGCTCGGATCTTCAGGGGTGTACGCCGAGAGCTCGGGCGGGAGCAGCTCTGTCGCCGTGTGCCCGAAGATCACCAATTTGCCGCGATAAAGCCGGAAGAACCGATCATCACGACACCAGAGGAGCACCGCAGGAGGCTTGACCTCGGACGGGTGCGGGAACCCTTTGGCGTTGTGAGGCAAGCCCGCGTGAACGTAAATCGCGTGCTCATCCTCATAGAAATAAGGCAGCTCGCGCATCCATTGCACCACGTCTTTGGGGAAGAACGAGCCGTGCAAGAGAGGTTGAATCTCGTCGCTCCGAATCGCCTCGTCGTTGACGGGCGCCCCCGTGAACGAGCGCAACGTCGCGAGGCACCCGTTGGAGGTCGGCAACGTGAACTCCGGCCAGCCCCGATCGATGACGCGCAGCCACGCGTCCTCGTGGTTGCCGCGCAGCGCGACCACCTTGGCCTGCGTCTCGCCGGGGAGCTTGCGCACCGCCTCGACCACGTCCTTCGATCGCGGCCCGCGATCGAGGTAGTCACCCACGAGGACGATGGTGTCCGACGACGTGAGCGTGGGGAACGACGAGAGGAGCTGGTAGAGCGCCTCGACGTCGCCGTGGATGTCGCCGATCGCAAAGGTCCTCGTACCCATGGAAGGAGCGCCAGCTTATCACGACGCGGGCGTTTGCCCGCGCGCAGCCTCCTCGGCCTCGGCCATCGCCTGCTCGATCTCCTCGTAGACCTCGCCCTCGGGGCTCCGCTCGGCGGCCCCGCTCTCGCGCTCCACGGCCCACGAGAAGCCGCGCCGCGCGCTGTCGGACTCGGGCCTCCACGTGACGTGAAGGGTGGCGTCGTAGAGAGAAGCCTTGTAACTCCCGTCCTCCTCGCGCTGCCAAGCGGAGACGGTGGCGTGCTTGATCGACATGCGCCCCCTCTATCAAGGAGCGAAGCGGGCGTCAGCCCCCCGGCGTCGGCGTGGAGAGCGCGCTGTCCTCGACCGAAGGTTTGCTCGGGGGCAAGCCGAGCACGCGCTCGACCTCCTCGATGCCGGAGACCCGATGAAGCACCGGGTGAAGCCCCCGGCTCTGCGCCTCGCCGAACGCGCCGCTCGCCGCGACCGCGCGCGCCCGCGGCCCGTCGAGCACCAAGAACACGTCGTGATGACCGCCGGCCGATGGGCTCGTGATCACGTCGACGATGCGCGATCGATCGAGGTGCAGCTCCTCGTCGCCGCGCTGGATGAGCACACGCCGGTCCGTGATGAGGTAACGCGTCCTCGCGTCGAGCCGGATCGGACGCACGATCGTGACGTAAAAGACGATCACCGCCGCCGTCGCGAGCAGCACGATGGTGAGCGAGAGCGAGATGACCAGCGCGATGAACGACGCGGACTCGGGGTGAAGCCCCGCGCGCACCACCACGCGGAGGCTGTGCACCGCGCGCACCGAGACGAACACCGCCGCGCCCGCGAACGCGCACGCGATGCCGAGCGCGAGGAGGGAGCGCGCGCCGGTCGGGAAAATGCGCGAGACGCCGCGCGCCGGGTGACCCGACCAGAGCACGCGCTCGCCCTCGTCGAGCCGCTGCGCGAGGAGGAGCTGACCGTCACCCGCGGGCGCGGCGGGCGTGACGCCGCGGATGATCGCCCACACGCGATCGGGCGCGACGAGGCCGGAGAGCACGATCGAGAGCCTGCGCTGGAGCGCGCCGGTCGGCACCGCGCGCACCAGCTCCAGATCGCCGATGCCCGGGACGCGCGGGTTCCAGTGGATGCGCGCGAAGCTCACCTGGCGCCGCTCGATCGAGCGCCGCAGCCGGCCCCTCCGCATCACGATGTGCTTGTCGGTGACGATGAATTCGAGCTCGCTGCGCCACCACCTGGGCACGGACGCGAAGGCCACCGCGAGCGTCGCCATCCACGCGGTGAAGAGGAACAGCTCGCTCGGCCGCTTGCCGAGCGCGGTCGCGACGACCACGGCCGATGCCGTCGCGATCGCCGCCGTCACCGCGCAGACCGCCGCCGCGACGCGGTACATGAGCGGGGTCGTGATCACCTTCGGTCTGCCCGACCAAATGACCGGCTCACCGAACAGCGAGTCACGTCGCCTCAACCGAGCCTCCTTCGTCGCGCCCGACAAACGCGATCGCACGCTCGCACACGATGAAGCGCGGCGCGCGAACCGTAAAGCGCCAGTTTAGAAATACTTCGGGGGTATGGGGGCGAAGGGCCGGCTTGCCCGGACCCGTAGCCCCCATTGATGACTCCGCTAACGGGGCTGGAACACGTCCGAAGGATCGCCCTTGGGAGGTTTCGCGCTCGCGCGCTTCTTCGCCTGGTCGCGCTCCCGCTTCATCTGCTTGAGGCGGGCGTGGGCGATGGCGATCCAATGATCATCCTGCGTCGCCCGCTCGATGTACTGCTCCATCGCGTTGATCGCCCTGCCGTACGCCTCCATGCGGACCGCGGCGAGGTCGGTGCGCCGCGCGGCCATCCAGTGCCCGAGCGCGGAGTACCAATATTTGTCGTACGGCGGGACGTAGAACCACCCGGGCCCGTTGATGCGATCGTCCTGCGGATCGTAGGTGCGCGCGAGGCGGATCGCGTCGAGCCCCGACTCCAAATCACCCGACCGATCGAGCGCGACGGCGAGGCCCCACAGCGTGGTCGGCGCGAAGCGCGCCATCTCGGAGGGCGAGCTCAAGAGCGCGAGCGACGCGCGATACCCGGAGACCGCCGCGGTGATGTCGCCCATCACCATGAACGCCTCGGCGCGGTTCGCGAGCAGCGTCGATCGCGCGGTGGGGTGCGGCTCCAGCGCGAGCGCCGCGGCGTAGGCCCGCGTCTCTTCCTCGTGCCTGCCGAGTCGCGCATAACAGATCGCGAGCTCCGCCCACGCCTCGGCGAGCACGGGCGGGGGCACGTCGCCCTTGATCTGCGCGCGCGGCTCCCCGATGCCCACGATCGATTCGAGCGTGCGCGCCGCCTTGCGCGTGTCCTCCATCGCTTGCTGGATCGACGCGAGGCGAAGGCGCAGCCGAGCGTCGCGCGACGTGGGCGCGCCCGCCTCTTCGAGCAGCGCGAGCGCTTGCTGCAGGTGCACGCGCCCGAGCACCGCGGCGTCGCGACGGGTCACGCGCGAGGCCGTGAGCCGCCTGTATTTGAGCTCGAGCTGCTCGGCCTGCGCGACGAGATCACGCCGCCGCGCGAGCTCGGGGACGCGCGCGCGCCCCCACACCGTCGTGTCCGCGTGCGCGACGGACGCGAACAACCCCATGCTCATCGCGGTGATCAACGCGAGCGCCGCGGCGCGCGAGCCCACGTCCGATCGACCCGCGACGCGGCTCATCTGCGCCTCCTTGGAGCCTGCGCGGGCGCCGCCTTCACGGGCTTCGCGCCGCCGCCGCGCTTGACGAGATCGAGCCTGGATTTGGCCGCCGCGGCCCACGCGCCTTTGCCGCCGGGCCCCGCGAGGAACGCCTCCCAGCTCTTCTGGGCGGCGGCGCGATCGCTCCCCTCCGACGCGATCGCCGTGAGCGCGAGCTTCTCCTCGGGCGTCGCGACGTAGTCGAGCGCGTCGGCGCGGAGCTTGACGCCCGTGCGCTGCGCCTCGGCGAGGACCGCGTCGGCCTGATCGCGCTCACCCGTTCGATCGAGCGCGAGCGCGAGTGAGAGCAGCACGTCGCCCGCGAGCTGCGTCGCGGGTTGTTGGCGCGCTTCGCGGAGGTACGCGACGGCCTCGTCGAGCTTGGGCTTGGCGGGCTTGCCCTTGCCGATGTCCGCCGGGCTCAACGCGCCGCCCTCGGCCATCGAGACGTGCGCGGCTTCGAGCAGCACCGCGACGCGCACCGTGGCGGCGCCCAGCAGATCGATGCGCGGCACGAGCGCGCGGTAGATGACGAGCGCCTCGTCGCGCTTGCCGGTGCGCGTGAGCACGCGCGCGAGATCGCGCATCGTGGGCGGGTCCTCGACGCTGCGCGCGTCGATCTCGCGAGCCTTGGCGAACGCCTTGGTCGCGCCGTCGAGATCGCCGAGCGCGAAGGCCGCGCGCGCGATCACGACCTGCGGCGCGGACTTGCCGGGCAGGACTTTGTCGGCCTCTTCTGCGGCCTTCTTGGCCTCGGCGGGCGAGGTGCCGATCTGCGTGTGCGCGCGCGCGATCAGATCGCAGTAGCGCTGGAGGCCCGGCACGCGCGCGCGCTCCCACACGCTCGGGCCCTTCGCGATCGCGCGGCGCGAGCCGGCGCGGCACTCCGCGGGGCGGCCCGACGCGGCGGCTGCGGCGGAGAGCCCGCCTTGACCCAAGACGAGCGGAGGGAGCGTCGACGAGAGCGCGAACGCCGTCACGGCGAGGAGCGGACCCAGAGGCACGAGCCGAGCATAGCAGCGTCGCGCGCGAGCGCGTGAAGCGCGTGAGCAGCGCGCTCCGGGCTTCTGCTATCCTGCGCGCCCGTGACGCTGGGACTCGACACACATCGCGCCGATCTCCTTGCGCCCGCGGCCATCTCCGACGCACCGAAGGAGCCGGCGAGCGAGCCCAAGGCGCTCGCCCGCGCCGACCAAGGCGCGCCCAGGGTGTCCGTGGTGGTGCCGGGGCTCAACGAGGGCGAGAGCCTGCGCGAGCTGTCGCGCCGCATCTTCGACGCGCTCGACGCCCATGGCATCTCGTTCGAGCTGCTCTTCATCGACGACGGCAGCACCGACGACTCGTGGGAGGTCATCCGGGCGATCCGCGCCGAGGACCCGCGCGTGAAGGGCGTGCGCCTCCGCAAGAACTTCGGAAAGGCCATGGCGCTCGCCGCGGGCTTCGCGCGGAGCTTGGGCGAGATCATCATCACGATGGACGCCGATCTCCAAGACGACCCCGCCGATCTGCCCGCCTTCATCGAGAAGATCGAGGCCGGGCTCGACGTGGTCGTGGGCTGGAAGGTGACGCGCCTCGACCCCGCGAACCGCCTCATCCTCTCGCGCATCTTCAACGGCACCGTGCGCCTCACCACCGGCGTGAAGCTCCACGACATGAACTGCGGGTTCAAGGCGTACCGGCGCGAGGTCATCCGCACGCTGCCGCTCTACGGCGATCTCTTCCGCTTCATCCCCGCGTTCGCGGCGTGGGAGGGCTTCCGCGTCGCCGAGGTGCCGGTCAAGCACCACGCGCGCAAATACGGCCGATCGCGCTACGGGCTCGAGCGCATCATGCGCGGCTTCTTCGACCTGATGAGCGTGCTCTTCCTCACGCGCTACTCGCGCAAGCCCATGCACCTCTTCGGGCTCATCGGCCTCCTGCTCACGGCGGTGGGCGTCGCGACCGAGGGCTACCTCACGGTGCTCTGGTTCCTGGGCCACAAGATCGGCGATCGCCCGCTGCTCCTGCTCGGCGCGCTCGAGATCATCTTGGGCATCCAGTTCTTCTCGATGGGCCTCATCGGCGAGTTCATCACGTTCTCGAACCATCGCAGGATCGAGCTCGACGATCTGCCCATCCGCGAGGAGGATCGGTGATCCCCGACAGTTACTTCGAGCGCTTCTCCACGCCCAAATACAGGGTGAGGAGCGCGCCGCAGCGGTTCTTGATCCGCCGCTTCGCCTCGGCCTTCCACGAGATGTTCTTGGAGGCGTGCCCCGTCGCGTCGGTGCTCGAGGTCGGCGTGGGCGAAGGGTTCTTGTCGGGCTACCTGTCCGAGAAATTCCCGAGCACGCGCTTTACGGGCGTCGATCTGCGAGGCGATGATCTCGCGCGGCTCCGCGCGATCTTCCCGCGCATCGAGGCGCGCCAGTGCAGCGCGTACGACCTCCACACGCTCGGCGAGCGGTTCGATCTCGTGATCTGCGCCGAGGTGCTCGAGCACCTCGACGAGCCGGAGCGCGCGCTCGATCAGATCGTCTCGCTCGGGCCGCGCGCCGCCATCTTCACCGTGCCGCACGAGCCGTTCTTTTTGCTCTCCAACCTCGCGCGCGGCAAGAACGTGACGAGGCTCGGCAACGACCCCGAGCACGTGAACCACTGGGGCGTCAGGTCGTTCGAAAAGCTCCTCGCCACGCGCTTCCGCGTCGAGCGCACGACCACCTCGTACCCGTGGATCTTGGCGCGCGTCACGCCGCTCGACGCTCCCCGAAGGTGAGCGGCTCGGCCGCCCCCGCGCGCAACGTCGGGCGCACGCTCCTGCGCTTGCTCGGGCCGATCCTGCTCATCATCGTGATCGTGAAGATCCCCGATCGCGACGCGGTCACGCGCGCGATCGCGGGCGCGTCGTTCGCGCCGCTCGCGCTCGCGCTCGCGCTCAACCCGATCAACGTGCACCTCAAGGTGGTGCGCTGGCAGGTGCTCCTCGCGACGCGCGGCATCCGCTATCCGACCGGGCGCGCGTGGCTCTGCTTCCTCGCGTCGCTCTACATGGGGATGCTCACGCCCGGGCGCGTGGGCGACGTCGTTCGCGCACAGTATTTGAAGCACGAGGCGGGCGCGCCGTACGCCGAGGGCATCGCGTCGGTCGTGATGGATAGGCTCTGCGATCTGTACGTGCTCGCGGCGTTCGTGGCCGTGGGCGTCGCGCGGTACAGCGCGGTCGTGTCGGGCAAGCTCGCGATCGTGACGTGGGCGACCGTCGCGCTGACGGTGCTCGGCCCGCTCGTGCTCTTCTCGCGCGGCTTCTCCGAGACGATCATGACGCGCGCGTACAAGAGGCTCTCGCCGGGCGGCGACGCGGCCGAGATGGCGCGCTTCTTCGAGGCGATCCGCGCGAACGCCGGCCGTCCGCTGCTCGTCACCATCCCGCTCACGGTCGCGACGTTCCTCGTCAACTACGTGCAAGGATGGCTCATCGCGCGCGCGATCGGCCTGCCGATGAGCTTCCTCGACGCGACGTGCCTGGTCGCGATCGCGAGCCTGCTCGGCCTCTTGCCGATCTCGATCTCGGGCGTGGGCGTGCGCGAGGCGTTCTACTCGGTGGCGTTCCCCGCCATCGGCTTCACCGCGGCGAACGGCGTGAGCTTCGGCCTGCTGCTCTTCGCGATCATTTATTTGGCGATCGTGGCGATGGGCTTCGTCGGGTTTCAGATCGCGCCGCCGCCCTCGGGCCCCCGCTTGACAAGCGGCCCAAACTAGCCGAACACACGCAAATCGTCGTGCTCGAACGCGTCCGTCAAAAGCTGCGTGACACCGCCCTCGGGCTCGACGTGGTCATGTCCCGGCTCGCGCACGCCGGGCCGCGGCTCGCGCTGTGGCCCGTGATGTACGCGGTGTTCTTGGGCTCGGGCGTGTTTACGATCCGGCACTTGTCGTGGGTCCAGAACCTCGACAACAACAAGCTCCCCACCAAAGACACGTACCAAATGGCCGTGTGGACGGGCGGCGCGTTCGTGCTGCTCGCCCTCACCTACGGCGCGGCCGTGCTCGTGGAGCGGCTCCGCACGGGCCGCGCGAACGTGCACGCCGTGTTCGCGCGGATGAACGGGCGGCTCGCGCCCGTCGTGGCGATCCCGCCGGCCGTGATGCTGACGCTCACCAACATCGAGCGCGACAGCCCCAAACAGACCTTCTTCCTGGTGCTCTGTGCGGCGGTCCCCATCGCGGTGGGCGCGTATGCGTGGGCAAAGCCCTCTCGGCTGCTCAGCGCAGACGATATGCCCTCTCCCAACGACGCGCCCTCGCCCGCGCGCCGGTGGCAAACCCTGTTGTCCGGCGCGGGCGCGTGGGCGCTCGTGCTCTTGCTGGCGGCGGGGTACGGCGCGTTCTTCTCGTACCTCTCGATCACCAACCATCACGCGCTCAACACCCGGACGACCGACCTCGGGTATTACGACAACATCTTTTATCAATCCATCCACGGCAAGCCCCTCGGCTGCTCGTTCATCAAGGCTGGATATCACGGCTCGGCGCACTTCGATCCGCTGCTCGTGGTGCTCTCGCCCATCTACCTGCTCTATCCGCACGCCGAGCTCATCTTGGGCCTTCAAGCGGTGTGGCTCGGGCTCGGGGCGATCCCCTCGTTCCTCATCGGCCGGCATTTCGCGGGCAAGCTCGCGGGCGTCGCGCTCGCGGCCATGTACGTCGTGCACCCGGCGCTGCACGGCTCGAACATGTACGAGTTCCACTCGCTCACGCTGCTCACGCCGCTCCTGCTGCTCTTGCTCTACCTGCTGATCACGGGGCGCCGGAGGGCGTATTACGTGATGCTCGTGCCGACGCTCCTCTGCCGCGAGGACGTCGCCCTGCTCCTCTGCTTCGTGGGCGCGTTCGGCGTCCTCACGCGCAAGCCGCCGCAGCAGCGGATGGGCTGGGTCACCGTCTTTTCGTCGCTCATCTACTTCGCCATCGTCAAACGGTTCTTCATGACGTCGGCCGACATCTTCATGTCGGGCAAGGACTCGTATTCGTTCGCGTATTATTATGAGGACCTGATCCCCAACAAAAATGGGGCCGGCGGGATGCTCATCTCGCTCCTCACGAACCCGGCGTTCGTGCTCAAGACGATGTTGAGCGAGCTGAAGGTGCTCTATCTGCTCACGGTGTTCCTGCCGCTCATGTTCTTGCCTTTCTTGGCCAAGACGGGGCGCGTGATGCTGATCTACGGCCTCCTCTTCTGCCTGCTCGCCTCGCGCGGAGCGGTCTATTCGCCGCACTTCCAATATTCGGCCACGCTCCTGCCCGTGGCGTTCGCGCTCGCGCCCATGGCGCTCAAGCGGATTGAGGACGACGGGCTCTTGGGCTTCGACCTCGACAAGAGGCGCCTCTCGCGGGGGCTCCTCGCGGGCGCGTTCGCGGCGAGCCTGCTCGTCTCGTGGAAGCACGGCGCCGTCCTGGAGAACCAATCGTTCAAAGGCGGCTTCTTCCGCGTGGCGCGCGGGCTCACCGACCGTGACAAGACGGTTTATGCGTGGGTGAAGAAGCAGGCCGACAGCATCCCTGTCAAGGCGAGCGTGGCGGTCACGAACCGGCTCGGCGCCCACGTGTCGAACCGCAAAGACGCCTTCTTTTACCCCGAAAAAACCAACGTCGATTACATCTTCATCGACGAGGCGGAGCTCCGGCCGCCGGAGCTGGAGAAGCACCAAAAGCATCTCCAAAAAGGCACTGTGGTGCAGGTCGCGCGGTTCGAAAAGCTCGTGCTCTTCAAGCGCGTCAAATAGCTTATTTACACCGAGGGCTTGAAGTCCTCGGCCTTCGCCCGCGCGGGATCGGTGCCCTTGGTGCCGCGCGTGCGCGCGCCGGTCATGTCGGCGGCCTCGAGGCTCGTGCGGTGCATGGTCGCCTGATCGAGCACCGCGCCGCGCAGATCGCACGCGTCGAGCTTGGCGTGCGAGAGATCGGCGTAGGTGAAGTTCGCGTCGCGCAGCGCCGAGCCGCGCAGATCCGTGTGATCGAAGCGCCCGCGCGTGAAGCTCGCCGACGTCGCGCGGACCTTGCGCATCAGCGCGCGATCCAGGCTCGCGTCGTCGATCTTGGCCCCTTCGAGGTTCGCCTCGTCGAGCTTGGCGCCTTGGAAGTTCGCGAGCGTCGCGTCGATCTTGGAGAGGTTCGCGCCTTCCATCGACGCGTCCATGAAGCACGCCTGTTTGGCGGTCACGCCCGAGAGGTTCGCGCCCTTGAGCTTGGCCCGCGTGAAGGTCGAGTTGAAGAGATCGCCCGCGCCGAAGTCGACGCCCGTCGCCTCGACCTCGTCGAGCATGCTCTGCACGATCGCGGCGCCCGCGAGCTTCACGCGGCGCAGATCGGCGCCGCTCATCACGGCTTTGTAGAGCCTCGCGCCGCGCAGATCCGTGCCGTCCACGAGGCAGTCGGAGATGCGCACGCTCCGCAGATCGACGCCCGCGAGGTTCGCGCGCGTCAGATCCGCGCTCTCGAACACGGCGCCGTCGATGATCGCGCCGCGCAGATCCGTGCCCACGAGCCGCGCGCGCGCGAGGTTGGTGCGCACGAGCTTGGCCTCGGCGAACGCGGCGCCCGAGAGATCCGCGCTGTCGAAGTCGATCTCGGTGAGGTCGAGCCCCGCGAGGCGGAGCCCCGCGAGGCGCGCGGACGCGAAGGTCGCGCCGGTGAGCACCACGCCCGTGACCACCGCGTTGCGGAGGTTCGCGCCCTTGAAGATCGCGCCGGTGAGGTTCGATCGCGCGAGGTTCGCGCCGCGCAGGCTCGCGCCGCTGAAGTCCGCCTCGGCCAAGATCGCGCCGGTGATCGACGCGTCGCCCAGATCGGCGTCGTCGAGCGACGCGCCGCCGAGATCGACGCCGTCGAGCCTGCACGACGCGAGGCGCGCGCCCTTGAGCGTCGCGCCCGTGAGCCGCGCGCCCGTGAGGTCACACCGCTCGAACGTCGCGCCGGTCATCGACGCAGCCGTGAGGTTCGCCCCGCGCAGCGAGCAGCCCTTGAGCGTCGCGCCGGTGAGCACCGCGTTCGCGAGATCGATCTCGTCGAGCGCGGCGCCCGTGATCTCGGCGCGCGCGAGCGTGGTGTTCTTGGCGATCCACGCGAAGACCTCGTCGCGGCTCTTGATCACGAGGCGCTCCCTTCGAGCTTGGTCCCGGTCACGATCGCGAGCTCGAGCTTTGCGCCGCCCATCTTGGCCTTCAGCGTCTCGGCCGCGTGCAGGTTCGCGGCGCGCAGATCCGCGTCGCTCAGATCGGCGGCCGTGAGCTGCGCGGTCATGAGGTTCGCCTTGAGGAACGAGGCGCCCTGCAGGGTCGCGCGCTCGAAGCGCGACGCGGAGAGCTCGGCGCCCGAGAACAGCGTCTTCTTGCACGAGCTCTTGTTGAAGCTCGCCTCGCGGAGCACCGCGCCGACGAACGACGCGTTGTCGAGCTTGGCGTCGTCCCACACCGACGAGGGCGCGACGACCGCGGCGAGCGACGCGCTCGGGAGGTTCACGCCCTCGGCGCGCGCGCCGGTCATGTCCGCGTCCTTGAAGCTCGCGCGCTCACCGTGCGCGTCGTAGAGCCGGACCGCGGTGAGCTTCGCGCCGTCGAAGACCGCGTCGTCCATCTCGGCGTTGGTGAAGTCCGCGTCGGGCAGCTCGGCCCTGTCGAAGCGCGCGCCGGCCCACGATCCGCCCGAGAAGATCGCGCGCTCCCCGCGCGCCGCCGTGAGCACCGCGCGATCGCCGCGCGCGCCCGCGAAGTTGGTGTCGTCGACGAGCGCGCCGTCGAAGTGCGCGCCGCGCAGATCCGCGCCCGCGAGGTCCGCGCGTTCGAGCTTGGCGCCGTCGAAGCGCGCGCTCGAAAGATCCGCGCCGGCGAGCTGCGCCTCGCGCAGATCCGCGCCCTCGAAGAGCGCGCCGCGCAGGCACGAGTCCTTGAAGATCGCGCCCGAGAGCGATCGGCGCGACAGATCGACCGCGGAGAGATCCGCGCCCGAGAGGTCCGCGCCTTCGAGCGATCCCGCGCGCGCGACGAGCGCGAGCACCTCGGCTTGGCGCGCAGGATCCACGACGAACGAAGCCTTTTCGTTCTCCCACGAGCTCGGGTCCACGCGCGGTCGCGAGGGCGCCTTCGCGCCGGTCTCGAAGTCGGAGAGCATGCCCGCGGCCTTGAGCCGCGCGCGGAGATGTTTCGCGAGAAACTCTTGCGTTTGGCCCTCCTTCACGCCGCCGCCCGCGTCGTTCGCGGCGGCGGTGAAAGGCGCGTCGGGCGAGGTCGCGACCGCGTCGAGCGGCGCGCGCTCGGCGAGGTACGCGTCGCGGGCCGCGGCGAGATCGAGCGGAGGCGCGCCCTTGTCCTGCCGGAGCAGGAAGAGCTCGGCCACGTCGGACGCGCGATCGTCGGCCACGTCGAGCAAGCCGCGCCACACGAGCGTGACCTTCATCTCTTCGAGATCGAAGTGGACCGTGTCGAGCCGGAGCGCGATCTCGCCGAACGCGCCGCCCGCGGGGACAGATCGCTGCGCGAAGCAGCGCGGCCTCACGCCCGCGAGGCGCCCTTCGATGCGCGGCGTGTCCGCGTGCATGCCGACGAGATCGAAGGGCTCGTCGCCGTCGAGGAATTCGAGCTGCTGCTTGGGCGGCGCGGCTTGATGGAAGCTCCAATCGAAGTCCGCCGGCGGGTTGGGCCAGCGCTGCTCGTGCCAGAGCGCGTCGTACGTCCCGAGCTTGGCCCAGCGCGATCGGAAGAGCGGCGGCACCGGCGCGAAGCACGCGGGCTCGGGCGCGTCGCTCGGCGCGCGGAGGAGGTGATCGGGGTCTTCGAGGTTGGGGAGCCCCGCGCCCTGATGCCCTCGGCCGATGGGGTTCTTCTCGTAGCTCGGGCCGCCGAACGCGCGCTCGTACACGAGCGGCATCGATCGAAATCGCTGCGGCTCGGACGCGCCCAGGTTGACGCCCGCGCCCTCCCAGCGCCGCTCGCCGAACACGGCGATCTTCCGATCGAAGCCATTTCCCCGGCGTCCGAAGCGCATGCGCACCTCGGCCGCGGGGGACGATCCGCGCGGCGCCCACGCTTGGCCCCGCAACGTGACGTCGGCGCGCGGCTTGAGCAGCGCAAAATCGCTTGGATAATAGACGCTCCTGTAGAGGTCGCCGGAGTCGTGGACGTCGCCCGAAGGAGGATCGGAGTCGTCGCGCAGCGTGACTGAGCCGTCGGTCGTGAGCGAGAACGTGGCCTTCACGACGACCGTGCGCGCGTGCTTGCCGGGCTCGGTCTCCCACGCGAGCGTGAACGCATAAAACGGCCCGTATTTAGGCACCGTCGGGATCACGTCGGCCTTGCGCTCAGGCAGGTCCGCGGCCCTGATCTCGCGCTTCGGCTCGGTCCTCGGCGCAGAGGGTGGAGGCGCGGGCGCTGCGGGCGCAGGCGACGTCGGCTGCGGCGCTTGTTGCGCCGGCTGCGCGGGAGGTGTGAAGGCGGCCCCGGCCGCTTGTCCGCTACGCGCCCAAGGCGAGACGTCTTTCATGGCGCGCTCGCCGACCGAGCGCACCTCCATCGTGTGCTCGTCTTGAATCGGAGGCGCAGGCGCCTTCGACGTGACCCCGCTCCACGGTGTGCCCGGCAACGACGCGCCGACGCTCGGTGTGCTCGGCGAAGGCGCCTTGCCGCTGAAGGGGACGTCGGGCTTCCTGGCCGCGGCCGCGGCTTGCTCGGGCGTGAGCGCGACCGTGCCCGCGAACTTGGGCGCGTCGTCCTCTTGATCGTCGAGGAAGATCGTCGCTTCGGTGGGCCGCGCGAAGGGCAACGAAGCCGAGGAGGGCGCGGGCTGCGCGAAGTCCTCGGGGCTCAACGCGACGGTGCCCGAGAACTTGCTCTCGGCGGGTGAAGAAGGCGGAGGCAGGACCGCGTCGCCCGCGCGGAACGGGAGCGACGCGAGCTCGAGCTGATCGTGCGAGAGCCACGTGGTGCGCTCGGCGCTCGGGGCCGCGGGGGCCTGGATTTGAGGCGCGATCGCGACGGTCGCGGCGCGATCGCTCTCATCTTCGAGATCGGACTCGGAGAGCTCTTCGGTGGTGTCCTCTTTTTTGCCTTGCGGCGGCCTGTCGGGCCACGCGATGGGCTGGCCTCCGACCGAGAGCCCGACCGCGATGCGCAGGAACGAGAGGGCCGATTCGTCGGGCAAGATGAACGACGATCGAAAGAGCATCGAGCAGCGGAGCGCGTCGCCGTCGATGAGGAGCGTGTCGCCGTGGAGCGAGATCACGCGGGGCTCGGCGGTGATCCCGAACACACGCGCGCCCGCGCGCGCGCCGGGCAGGCGCACCTTGATGTGGCGGTGCTCGGCGCTGATGCCGTCGATCGCGATCCACTCGTCGCCTTGGAAGAACTCGATGCGTTGATCCGCGGGGGCCGCGTTGAAATACGACCAATCGAAGTCGTCGGGGATCTCGGCGATGGCTTGATCGAGGGCCTTTCGATCGGTCTTGCCGAGGAGCCTGCGGCGCTCGGGCCACGTGCGTGAGATGGGCCCGAAGCCCGCTGTGCGCGTGGCGTCCGACGTGTCGACGACGTTGGGCAGCTTGCCCGGCTTCACGCCGACGCCGAGCGGGTTCTGGTCCCACCCGATGCCTCCGTACGAGCGCTCGTACGTGAGCGGGATCTTCTCGAAGCGCGCGGGCTCGCCGGCCGCGTCGCGATCGCCGACGACGAACAACGTCTTGTCGAGGAGCGGCCGATCGCGCAGCACGGCGAGGCGCACCGGGATCATCTTGGAGGGCTTTCCGTGCGGCGCGCAGGCGTGGCCCGTCAGGATGACGTCGGCGCGCGGTAGGTGCGGCGACAGATCGCTCGTCGCGCGCACGCTCCGCGTCGGGACGTTTTGATGATGGAGCTCCGCGCGCACCAGCTCCGCGGGCGCGATGAGCGTCATCTCCGGGCCGGGCACGAGGGCGAACGTCGCCTTGGCGACGACGGTGACGTGGATCCTCCCTTGGAAGCGCCACACGGGCGCGTCGATCGAAAGCGGGGAGACGGCCTCGAGGATGATCGGATTGGTTTGCGCGGCCATGCGGGGGGCCCGAGACTATCACGCTCTCGCGAGCAAGGGCTTGACCCCGCGCGTGAGGCGGGTCTCTGATGCGCGCGATGAGGTCCCTTTCGAACAAGCTCTCCGCGCTCGCCCCCTTCTCACTCGTGATCGCCGTTGGCCTCGCGACCGGCTGCGATCAAGGCGCAACGACGGGCGGCGCGCCCAGCGCGTCGGCGCAAGCGAGCGCGCCTGCGTCGTCGGTGTCGGCGAACGTGGTCGTCTCGCCTCCGCCCGAGATGCCCAAAGCGCCGCCGCTCCCCGCGGCGCCCGAGGGTTGGCCGGCGATCAAGACCCCTGCGGACAACCCGCTCACCGCCGAGAAGGTGATGCTCGGCAAACAGCTCTTCTTCGACAAGCGCCTCTCCAAAGACGGCTCCGCCTCGTGCGAGACGTGCCATATCCCCGAGAAGGGTTGGACCGACGGAAAGGCCCTCTCAGCCAAGGTGGGCGGCGCCGTGAACACCCGCCACTCGCCCACGCTGTACAACGTGGCGTACAACGACGTCTGGTATTGGGACGGCCGCTCCGAGACGCTGGAGAAGCAGATCGAGGCCGCCTGGAAGGGCCAAATGGGCGCCGATCCCAAGGTGGTCGCCGACAAAATCGCCAAGGTGCCTTTGTACCAGGTGGAGTTCAAGGCGGTCTTCGGCGGCGAGGCCACGGGTGAGACGGTCGTCAAGGCGCTCGCCGCGTTCGTGAGGACCATCTGGAGCCACAACTCCGCGTGGGACCACTACGAGAAGGGCGACAAGAAGGCCGTGAGCGAGGCGGCGGTCCGCGGGTTCGAGCTGTTCCGCAACAAGGCTGGTTGCGCCGCGTGCCACGCCCCGCCCGCGTACACCGACAACGGCTTTCACAACGTGGGGATCGGCTTCGACAAGCCCGAGCCCGACCTCGGCCGCGGCAAGATCGCCAAAGACGACAAGCTCGACGGCGCCTTCAAGACACCTACGCTCCGCGGCGTCTCGCTGCACCCGCCTTATTTCCACGACGGCCGCGCGGCGACGCTCGAAGAGGCGGTCGACTACATGTTGAGCGGCGGCATCAAAGACAAGAACAAGACCCTCGACGCGCGCATGAAGCCGGTCAAGCTGAGCGCCAAGGAGCGCGAGGATCTCATCGCGTTCGTCAAGGCCCTCGAAGGCAAGGTCGAGCCGTTCGACCGGCCCAAGATCCCTGAGTGATTAAACCCTCCTTCAAGTCGCGATGAGCAGCTTACGGCATGACACCATGGCGCTCGGCCAGGTCCTCCGGGATCGGCGCGGGGCGAGCGGGGACGGCGGTCGCGCGGCCCTCGCGGTGGCGGCCGGATATGCCCTCTTGGCTGCGTTCTCTGCCATCCTCGCGGCGCTCTTTCGGGACGGGCCGCCGTGGGCGCACCCCGATCCGTGGTTGCCAGTCCGGCCCGCGGTGGGCGCGACGGCGAGCCTCGCGCTCGGGCTCGGCGTGACGGTGGCGGTCATCCCGCTCACCCGCTTTGCGGTGGAGCGTTATTCGTGGGCGCGGCGGCTCCACGACGATCTCGCGCCCGTCGCGAAGCGGCTCGGGACGGGCCATATCCTCCTCTTGGCGGGGCTCTCGAGCTTGGGTGAGGAGCTGCTCTTTCGGGGGCTCCTCACGCCTTGGCTCGGGGTCTTTGTATCCTCGTTGATCTTCGGCTTTGCCCATCAGATGCGGGGGCCGAGCCGCTGGGTCTGGGTGGTTTGGGCCACCGTGATGGGGCTCTGCTTCGCGGCGATCTTCGCGCTCACCGGGTCGCTCGTCGGGCCGCTCGTCGCGCACGCGCTCATCAACGCGGTGAACCTCGC
>CAYTJL010000163.1:1483-21902 GCA_964437785.1 uncultured Polyangiaceae bacterium | reverse complement strand
GCGTCGAGCGCGGCGTTGAGCTCCTCCGTCCGGCCCGCGGCGCTCGCCCACTCCACGAGCTTGAACACCGCTTCGCTCAGATCAGCGTTTGCCGACGCGATCGCTTCGAGGTTCTCGTTGAAGGCGATCAAAACAAACTTGGCGAGCTTTGCCCGCGTGGGGAACGCTCGTTCGAGCGCGTCGCACAGCTCCTTTATCTCCTGTCCCGTCACCGCCGGCCTCCGCTTTTTGCGAGCTTATCCGATCCGGTGTTGTGATCGCCACCCAAGTCGTCCAGACTATGCGCCGTGGCCACCCGTAGGCGGGAACGCGGTGCTCACCAAGGAGACCCTATGTCCACCTCGACTCCCCAGTTTCCCAAGACGAAGCGCATTGGCATCCTCGTGTTCGAGAGCTTCGAGCCGCTCGACGTGTGGGGCTTCATCCAAGCCTTCTCGATCGCGCGCTTCATCGGCACCGGCTATTCGGACCCACCGCCCTATCCTTTCAACGTGCAGTTCATCTCCAACGAGACGAGCCCCCACAACCCCCATGCAACACCGGCGCCCGTGAAGAGCTACAACGGTCCCCGCGTCGCGCCCGATCTCTTCCGCGATCAGGCGCTCACGCAGGATTTTGATTTGTTGATGATCCCCGGCGGCGCCGGCGTGGGCACGCTGCTCGACGGCGGCCCCGGCGAGGCCGCCCTCATCGCATGGGTGCAAGCCATGGATAAGCGCGTAGAGCTCATGACGTCCGTGTGCACGGGCGCCGCCGTCTTGGCGCGCGCAGGGGTCCTCGACGGCAAGCGCGCCGCGACCAACCACGCCTCGTTCGCCTGGGTGACGAGCTTTGGCCCGCGCGTGCTCTGGGACAACGTCTCGCGTTGGACCGACGACGGACGCTACGTGACCTCGGCCGGCGTCTCCGCAGGGACCGACATGGCATTTCACCTGGTCTCGCGATTGGCCGGCCGCGCCGTGGCCGAGCAAGCCGCGCTCGCCTCCGAATACGACTGGCACCGCGATCCCGAGACACCCATCTTCTACCCGCAACAAGCGGAGGTCCCGACGTCGCGGCGCAAGTGACCGCCCATCGCCCCAACGACATAGACCAATTGGTCTACATCTATCCGCCCCACCCGCCCGCGTGCTACGTTGCTCCGCATGGCAGGCGCAGGCCGAGGCGACACACGTGAAGCGCTCCTCCAAGCGGGCATCGATCTGTTCCTGTCGGGGGGGTACGATTTTACGGGGACCAACGCCATCTTGGAGCGCGCGGACGCGCCGCGCGGCTCCTTTTATCACCACTTCGCCGACAAAAGGGCCTTCGCCCTGGCGGCGGCCGAGCGCTATTACGAGCTCCACCTCCCGCTCCTCGACCGGCACCTGACCCACGAGGGGCTCGCGCCGATCGAGCGGCTGCGACAGTATTTTTCGGCGCTGACACGGCACTTCGCCGAAGGCGGCTTTGCCTCGGGCTGCCTCCTCGGGATGCTCGCACAAGAGCTCGCCGGGCGCGACGAAGAGGCGAGGCGCCCCCTGCTCGCGCTCTTCGGGAGGTGGCGACACCGCATCGCCGACGTCCTCCGCGAAGCGCAGCTCCGCGGCGAGATCGAGCGCGACGCCGACTGCGACGAGCTCGCCGGCTTCCTGCTCGACGCGTGGGAGGGGGCGCTCATCTCCATGAAGACGAGCCGCTCACCCGCGCCCCTCGATCGCTTCGTCCGCGTGGCGTTCGACCGGATCCTCCGACCTCTCGGTCCAGCCGGCGAGCCACGCCGCGACCGTGGGCGAAAGCGGTAGCCGTTTTTTACTAGACAGACCTGTCTACTCGCGTTAGAGCTGGGCGCGAGGTGACGACATGATCCGCGAACGACTCTATTTCGACGTCGAGGGAGATGCGGTGATCGGCGATCTGGTCCTCCCCGACGGGCCGGGCCCTCACCCCGCGGTCATCATGGGTGGGCCCATGACGAGCGTCAAAGAGCAGGTCACCGGTGTTTATGCGCAGGCCCTCGCCCAACGCGGGTTCGCGGCGCTGGCGCTCGATCACCGGCACTACGGTGAGAGCGGTGGAGCGCCTCGCCACTATGAGCATCACGCCCACAAGGTGGCGGATCTGCGCGCCGGTGTCGATGCCCTCGCGCGCCATACCGCCGTCGACGCCGAGCGCATCGGCGCGGTTGGCGTCTGCCTCGGCGCAGGATACGTGATGTGGTTGGCCGCCGACCATCCACGGATCAAGGCCGCCTGCGGCGTCGCGGGGTATTACCGCGATCCAGCCGAGATGCGGGAGCGTGATCCAAAGGGCTTTCAAGCCAAGGTCGACCAAGGTATCGCGGCGCGTGAGCGCTATGAGGCCACAGGCGAGGTGATCACCATCCCCGCTGTCGCGACCGAGGGGGACGCGGCGATGACCTCGCAGGACACGTTCGCCTATTACGCGACGCGCGCGGCGGTCCCCAATTACAAGAATGCCTTCGCGGTCATGTCACGTGAGCACTTCTTGCCGTTCGACGTGCAGGCGGCGGCGCCGCGGCTCCGCGTGCCCGTGACCATGATCCACGCCGAGAACGCGCTCTCCCCCGCGTGGGCGCGGCGGTTTTACGGCGCGCTCACCGCACCTCGGGAGATCCATTGGCTGGAGTCCCGCGGGCAGACGGATTTCTACGATGATCCCGGGCTCGTCGGGCGAGCGAGCGATCTCGTGGCCGCGCGCCTCCAAACGGAGCTTCGATGACCGGCGTGAGCGAACAGACCATCTCCCCTCTCCCATCGCCGGTCGCGTGGATCGCCGGCGCGCCTTCACCGCCGTAGCGGGCGACGTGCCTTTGCCCGTATCCTCCCCCCATGGCCCGCATCGATCCCAGAGCGATCGTCGCCCTCCTCGCGCTCGCCGGTTATGCGGCCGTCGCGCGCGCCGTCGACAACCTCTATCCGCTCTCGACCTTCTCGATGTACGCGGCCGATCAGGTCACCACGGGCAGCCGTCTGCTCGCGCGCGACGAGCGCGGCGGCGCGCGCGAGATCGAAGATTATACGCGCTGGCACTGCGAAGAAGCGCCCACCGAAGCGCTCGAGCGCGCGCGCTGCGAGGCGCGGAGCTACGGCATCCCCTACATCGACCGCGCGATCCGCGCGCAGATCGAGGAGCGGCGCGCTCCGCAAAAGACCGTTCGTAGCCGCAAGGTCACCCTTATCCGACGCACCTTTCGCTTCGCCGGACCGGGCGAGCCGCGCGTCGAAGACTGCGCCATCACGCAGTGCTCCGCGGAGCTCGTGCGATGAAGAGCCCGTACGACGGCGCCTCCCGCGGGCCGCTGCGCGTCGCGATCGCGCTCGTGCTCTCCATCGACACGCTCGCGCTCGCGGTCTCGGTCTCGACCACGCACAAGAGCGCCATCTCTCACCCGTTTGCCCCCGGCTTTTTGCTCGCGCTCGGGGGCAAACCCCACATCGTCGCCCCCATCGCGCTCGCGGGGCTCCTCGCGCTCGCGCTCTTCGCGCGGCGCCCATCGGCGATCGCGCCCGGATTTGCAGCCCTCGCGTGCAACTTCGTTTTGTGCGAGGCGCAGGCCGCGCTGCTCGTCGGCCCGATGCGCGTCTTCTTTACGGGCGGCGCCGTGCTGCTCGGGTGGCTCTCGGGCCTCGTCGTCGCGAAGATGATCGCGGCGCACACGCGTGAGCGCGCCCATGAATCAAGCTCGTCCGCGCGCGCCGAAGCGCTCGCCGAGGCAGGCGCGACAGGCGCGCTCGCCGCGACGTACGTCAACGCGATCACGAGCAAGCTCCTCGCCTCGGGCCTCTCGTGGGCCGACGCCGACGGCATGCGCGCGCTCGTCATCACCCAACGCGGGATCGGCGGCCACTCCCCGCTCGACGCTTATGCGCACGCGGTCATCACCTCTCCTTCGCTCGCGTGGACGCTCTCGTCGCTCACGCTCCTCATCCAAGCCGCCGCGATCGCCTATCCCTGGTCGCCGCGCCTCCGCGCGGTGATTGGCACGCTGCTCCTGGCCTTTCATCTCAACGTCTGGCTGCTCACGCCCATCTTCTTTCCTCAAGCGATGTTGCTCCTCATCGCCCTCTCGTACCCTTGGCCGCGCATCGTCGCGCGCGCGCGCGGCCGCGCCGCGCCCAAAGAGCCTTTGCCCAACGAGGCTCCGCGTCACGCGGTCTTCGCGGCCTCCATCGGGTGGAGCGCCGTGATCGCCGGAGCCGTGCTCATCGCGATGGCCTTACCCATCCGCCGGTATACCAGCCTCCATCACCACCGCGAGCCAAACGCACCTCACGACAGCCACCTCGCGAGTCCGCCCGTGGCGAGCGACGTCCGCGCGCTGCTCGGTGACCTCCGCGAAGGCGCCTTGATTGAAGGGCTGGTCGTAAAGGCCGTCCGCGGCCCGCGCGAAGGGGCCATCGCCGTCGAGCTCGCGCAGGGCGAGGTGGCCATCACCATCGAGATCGTGAAGCATGGCCAAAGGCCCTTCGCCCCGCCCGCGCAGAGCGAACGATATGACGTGTTTTATGGGAAGATCAGGCCGAACGAAGGCGCGATGAGCCCGGCGCGTCGCGATCGCATGCTTGCGGCGATCGCGGAGATGTTACGGAGCACGGAGGAAAAGGCGCCGTCGCCGTCTGGGATGTAGAGCGCTCAGCGCCGAGCAAAGCCCGTGTCGCGAACAAGGTCGTGACCGCCTCGGAGCCGAAATACAGCGCGCGACGGCCGAGCGAATAATAAGGCCCCGCCGGCCACGCGCCGTTCGAGCCTTGGAGCGACACGAGCTCCGGGACGAGGAAGCGCACGTCGTCGAGCGCGCCGATCTGCTGCGCCGCCAAGAGGCGCTGCGCCAGGTTGAGCGCGCTCATCGGATCAGCCGGGTGCCCAGGCTCCTGCGGGTCGAGGCTCCTCGTACAGATCGCGACCCAGAGGTCGTCCGCCGAGCGCGCGGCGAAGCTCGGGAACCTGCGGCAGATACACGACATGTACCAAAGGAACGTGTCCGGCGAGGGGTAATACCGCGTCCCGCGGAGGTAGGCGCCCGAGCGGAGATGGTCAATCACATAACGCGTCGTCCTCTCGATGACGCCGTTGACGTCATAGAGCCCCGCCTCGCGCTCGGCCAAGAGCAGCGTATAGAGCACGTTCGCGGCGACCGCGGCGTCCTGCTTTTGGCCGCGCGGAGGCTCGAGCCCGTCGTCCCAATACACCATCACCACCCCCGGGACGAGCGGCCCATCGGGGCTCTCGTCCGCGCCGCGCGCCTCAGGCGCCGCGCTGAGGAGCAGCTCGTTCGCCGACGCGCAGAGATCGGCGCGGCTGAAGCGCCCAGCCTCATAGAGCGCGGCGGCGGCCACGGCCGTGCAGTCGGTGTCGGCGGCGAAGCCGTTGTCGTCGCAGAAGAAATGATATCTGCCACGGAGCGGGCGCGCGCGCTCACACACGATAGGCACGCTCGGGCGGACAACCCCCCTCGCCGCCTTGTCCGCCGTAAAGAGCTTGAGCGCGATCATCGACGAGAAGGTCTCGTCGCCCGCGTCAAAGCCGATATCGAGCCCCGCGGTCGCCCGCACGAACGACCGCATCTCGCGGGCTCGGATGACGCGCGAAAAAGACGCGTCGAGTCCGATCCACGATTGAATGCCGCGCGCCCCAAGGGTCCTTTCGAGGAACGCGAGGCCGCGCCGCCAAGCGTCGAATTTTGGTCGCTCTTCGCGTGAAGAGACACGGAGTGTGCTCATACTAAGATGCACCGTGCCATGAGCGAACATTCGCCCACGGGCGCCGGCGCCCCCCTTCGAGTGAGGTTTTATTTCAGCGCATTTCGGCGCATTTCAAGGCTGGATCGACTCACCTCGGAGCCTCCGCCGTTTTGAGCTTCTACGTAGTGAGGCGTACAGAGCTTCCTCTTCACAACAAAAAAAAGAAAAAAAGCAACTCTTGAAACTTGGTACGTAGGGACGCATCAACAGCGTGGCGGAGCCGAGGGGGCACCGGCACGCATCTTCGCCACGTGTGGAGCACGCCATGAGATCCGACGACGTGTTTGACAAGGAGCTGGAAGCCGCGCTCGATCGCGGCGACCTTCGGTGGGCGATGCAGGCGCTCGCCGCGCGCTATTGGGGCAGGCTGCGCAGGCTCTTGGCGCGGCGCTGCGGGCAATCCGTCGACGATATCGTCCAAACCGTATTCGAACAAGCGTGCCGGGATATCCTCTCGTTTCAGCGCAAGGGCTCCATCAAGAAGTGGCTCTTTGGCATCGCCTATCACCGCGCGATGGATCACCTGCGCGCGCAGGCCTCGTCAAAAACGGACATCTTCGACGAGGACACGGGCTCGGTGGACGAGCCCTACAGCGCGCGCCGTATCCCTGCTTCGTCCAACCCTTGGCCCGACGTCGATGAGGTGATGGATGAGCCGGCGCGGGCGCAGCTCTTGAGTCATTTGCTCGCGACGCTCGACCCCGAGGTGAACATGGCTATCGCGCTCCGCTACATGGAGGGGTTCACGTATCCCGAGATGGCCGACATCTGCGGCGAAAAGCCGGCCACGTTGCAAGCGCGGGTCGCGCGCGGGCTCGCCGAGCTCCAGAAGCGCAGCAAGACCCTCGACGCTTGCCCCGGCGCGCCGCGATCCGAGGTCCGCTCCACCGGTCTTCACCACGACCGTCTCGGGAGGGCCGTATGAGCGACACCGAGTGCGGTTGGTTCGAGCGCGAAGGGGCTTTGAGGGTGGAGCGGGGTGAGCCCGTCGGCGATCATCTCGCCGCTTGCCCCGCCTGCGCCGAGGCATACACACGTTATCGCGCGCTCACGTCGGAGATTGAGCACACGCCCATCCCCGCCCCCTCCTCGGAGGTCTCTTTGCGCATGTGGCGCATCCTCGAAGGGCTTCAGGAGGGTTGATCGTCCGCCGGGTCGGGGTACGCCTCCGCGAGCTTGTCCGCCGCGGCGTAGAGCTCGGGGTGCGCGATGAGCTTGCGCACCAGCCGAAAGAACGTCGGATCCGCGAGCACCTTCATGGGCGAGGGCGGCGCGCCGCGCTTCTTCGGCGGCTTGGGGATCGCCGACGGGCCCTTCTTTCGCAGCTCTTCCATCTGCTCGACGAACTTTTTGGTGGGGAACAGCTCACCCCGCTCCCACGCGAGCACCGTCGCTTGATCGAGGCCCATCGCGGCGGCGAGATCCTTTGCGGTGC
Organism: uncultured Polyangiaceae bacterium; assembly: GCA_964437785.1. Taxonomy (GTDB): domain Bacteria; phylum Myxococcota_A; class Polyangia; order Polyangiales; family Polyangiaceae; genus CAYTJL01. The sequence continues at coordinate 14,723 of CAYTJL010000163.1, read as the reverse complement.
AGCCGAGCTCGCGCCGGAGCGCTTTGATGTCGTCGGGCATCATGGCGACGGCGAGCGTAGAAAAAAAAGTCGCCCGCACGCAACTCGGCCGAGGCTCGCGCCGATGAACGAATATGAGCCCCCGCCGCCTGCTCCTCGTCCTCGCCGCCGCGCTCGCGATCGCGTGCGATCCCCCCGATCTCCCGCTCACGACCGCGGATCCGAGCCCGCTCCTCGCGACCGAGCCGCCGGTCCCTCACGGGCGAGCGCCTTCGGTCGGCCGTTTTCACCTCAACGACAGCGCCGATCGCGATCCCCTGCTCGTCCACGGCGACGTGAGCGAAGCGATGGTGTCGCGCGTCGCCGGCGGTGAGCTGCCGCCGTCGCTCGCCGAACGGCTCGTGCCCTCCCTCGTGTGGCGCGACGCTCACGGGCTCGTGCTCGCGCCCACGACGCCGCTCGATGAAGGCGCGCGCGTCACGTTGCTCGCGGGCGCTCCCGACGTCCGCGCCGTCACGCTCACCGTCGTCGAGAGCCCGCCGCTCCTCACGCGCGTGTGGCCGCCGTCAGGCCGCTCCGCGACCGCGTCGTATGGCGTCTTTTGCGCGGATGATCCGCTCGGCGCCGCCGACGTGCCCATCGCGCTCGCGCCCTCGGGCGCGCCCGGGAGGCTTCGATCCGGGCTTTTTGCAGGCGCTCCCGGCGATCGATGCCTGCGCTTCGAGGCCGATGACGCGGCCGAGGAGGCGGCGATCCCGAGCCTGCCGCCGCCCGTCGTCGCGCTCCCGAGCGGCCTCGTGAGCCTGGATCCAAAGCCTTTTGTGCGTGACACCGATCGTCCCCCGATCCCCGCGCTCGCGTGCGACGAGGGCGAGGTGGCCTTCGGGCCGGGCTGCGCGCGCCTCGGCGACGATCGCATCGCCGTGCGATCACCGCCTCGCCTCTGGTCCATCACGGGCGCGGGCGACGAGCGCCTCGTCGCGCTGGACACGCCGAGAGGGTTCTTGGTGGACGGCCTCTCTCCTGTCACCTCGTATGCGCTCGACCTCAGCACCGTTGATCCGAACGGCACAAAAGAACGGACAATCCTCTCGTTTACGACGTTCGGCCCGCGCCCTCACGTCATCCTCAACGAGGCGCTCTTCGACCCGTTGGGGCCCGAGCCTGCGCAGGAGTGGATTGAGGTCTTCAACGACGGCCTCGCGCCCGCAAACCTCGGCGGCTACACGCTCATCGACGGATCGGGCGAGCCCCTCTCGCTGCCCGACGTGCCGCTCGCGCCGGGCGCGTTCGCGCTGATCGCGGGCGAGGCGTACGCGCCGGACACGCTGGCCGACATCGCTCCTCCGCCCGGCGCGCTGATCGTGCGGGTGCAGAAGCTCGGGCTCTCGAACGCGGGGGAAGCGCTCTCGCTCGAAGGCGGCCTTTGGCCCTCGCGGCTGCCCCCGTTCGTCCACCCCGCCGCGGGAAAGAGCGTCGCGAGGCTCTCGCCCAAAGCCCCCGACGACGAGCCCGCATCGTTCGCCCGAGGTGATCCGACCCCCGGCTCGCCAAACACACGTTGACCGTCGAGGTGGCGCCGCGTGATCCAAGCGCTAGTTTTGTCGGAGGAGAGCACACCATGCCCGTTATCCGTGACAAGCTCCTTACGGCCTCCGACCTCGCCTCGATCTGTGAAGTCGATCTCAAGACCATTCACAACTGGGTCGAGCGGGGGAAGATCAAACACTTTCGAACCCCTGGAAGGCACCTTCGTTTTCGAAGCGAAGATGTCGTCGAGTTCCTCCACGCCTACGGTTACTCCGTCCCTCGCGAGCTGTGCCGCGATCGCAGGGTCCTCATCGTGGGCGAGATCACCCTCGCGGCCGCGCCCGGTGTCTCCGTGCAACACGCGGAGCACCCGTATGACGCGCTCGTGATCGCAGGCGCCGAGCCCGCGGACGTGTACGTGATCGACGCGGCGTTCGTCGCGGCGAGCGCGGACGTCGCGAGCCTGCTCAACGCGCTTCACCGCGCCTCGCCGCACGCGCTCATCATCGCGGCGGCGAGCGACGCATCCGCGCTGCCGGCGTTCGCCGTGCGCGTCGCGCCGGGCGACGTCTCGGCGATCGCCGCGGTGATCACGGGCGCTCCCGCGAGCGCAGCCACGGGCGGGGGATCGCGCTTCCGCCCGGACACGGGCCACGCGCACGCGCGCGACCGTATGTGACGCGCTTCACTCGCCGGCGCGGCCTTCGAGGATCTCGTTCGGCCCTTCGATCAAGAGAAACGCCGCCTCCTCACGCCCCACCACCTCCACGAGCTTCTTGATCCCGAGCACCACGTCGGCGACGTCGCGCGCCTTGTGCGCGTCGCTGCACGCGGCTTGGTAGGCGCCCGCTTCGAGCAGATCTTCGGCCGCGCGCTTCGGCGCTTGGCCGTACTTGCCCGCGAGCGCGGCCACGTCGAGGAGCAGCACCGCGCCGCCGTCGAGCAGCGGATCGAGCAGCGAAAGATCCTTCCAAACAGGGTCGTAGCGCTCGGGGTGAGCGAGCACCGGGCAGATGCCGCGCACCATCAAATCGAAGAAGCGGTGCGTCACCTTCGAGGGGAACGCGCGCGTGTGGAACTCGACGAGCGCCGCGTTGCCGCCCGGATAAAGGAGCCCTTCGCCCTTCAGGAGCCGCTGAAAAACGATGTCGTCGAAGTAGTGCTCGGACGAGAGGCCCACCTCGGGCAAGTCGGGCGCATCTCCCAACGCGCGCAGCGTGGCCTCGTACGCGCGCTCCAGCATGGGCCGCGTGTTGTCGAACATGCCCGGCCGCATGTGCGGCGTCGCGATCACCCGATCGAAGCCCGCCTCGTGGAGCGCGGTGAGCAGCGCGAGCGACGCCGCCGCGTCGGGCGCGCCGTCGTCGACGCCCGCCACCCAATGGCTGTGCAGATCGATGTAGCCGCGCATCGCTCGCCGAAACCTATCTCACGAATTTGGCCTGTCCGCCCGAGAGAGACGATCCTGTTGTCGGAGGCTCACGTTGGACATTATCCCCCGCCCTACGGAGAAGGTCTCGGATCGGCGCAGGAGGCGCAGCGACGACCCCATCACCGCGCTCCATTACCAGCTCTCGGCGACGCGCGCCGCGGCGTCGCTCGACGCGCTCGTGCTCGTCGACGAGAGCGGGTGCCTCGTGGCCGGCGCGGGCGCGTGGCCCGCGTGCGAGGAGCTCGCGGCGTACGCCCCGCTGCTCGCGCGGCCGAGCGCGGTGACGAGCGCGACGCTCGGCTCGCGCCTCGCCGAGCTCGAAGGATCGGTCGAGGTGACCACGGTCGACGCGGGCGGCTACGACGCCGTCCTCTGCGGCAAAGGCGGCAGCGCGGCGCGCGCGGAATTCATCGCGAGGGCCGCGGCCGGCTGCAAGCGCATCCTCGCGGGGTGAGGGTCCGCTCGAACCCATGACCGCGCCGTGATATGAGGCGCCGCTCGTGTCCCGCTCCTCGACCTCTCACAAGCTCACGCCGCTCCTCGATTCGCGCAGGGTGATCCTGTGCGTGGGCTGCGGCGGCGTCGGCAAGACCACGACGACCGCGGCGCTCGGCCTCGCAGCGGCGAGGCGCGGCAAGCGCGTGCTCTGCTTGACGATCGATCCCGCGCGGCGCCTCTCGCAGAGCCTCGGGCTCGAGCGCATGACGCCCGAGCCGCAGCGCGTGCCGAACGAGCTCTTCGAGGCGGCGGGCATCGAGGTCAAGGGCTCGCTCACCGTCGCGATGCTCGACACGAAGAGCACGTTCGACGCGCTCGTCACGGCCGCGGCGCCCACCCCCGAGAAGCGCGACCGCATCCTGAACAACGTTCTTTACAAGTACATCTCGACCTCCCTCGCCGGCACGCAGGAGTACATGGCGATGGAGAAGCTCTACGCGGTCAAGGACGACCCGAGCTACGACCTCATCTTGCTCGACACGCCGCCCACGGCCAACGCGCTCGACTTCCTCGACGCGCCCGAGCGGCTCATCGGCGCGCTCGACAGCTCGGCGACCAGGTGGTTCGTCGAGGCCTTTCAGAGCACGGGCAAGCTCTCGTTCAACCTGCTCGCCAAGTCCACGGCCGCCATCCTGCGCTCGATCGGCAAGCTCACCGGCGGCGGGTTCTTGGAGCAGATCGCGTCGTTCATCTCGGAGATCAACGAGATCTTCGGGAGCTGGCGCGCGCGCGCGGACGAGGTCGCGGGCGCGCTCCGCGGCCCGGACGTGGCGTACGTCCTCGTGACCACGCCCGATCCGCTCAGCGTGCGCGAGGTGCTCTTCTTCGCGGAGCGCCTCCGCGAGCAGGGGATGCGGCGCGACGCGTTCGTCGTGAACCGCGTCCATCCGGTGTACGGCAAGGTCCCGGACGCGCCCGCCGTGAACCTCGCGCTCGCCGGTCGCGGGCTCCAGCTCGCCGACGGCGCCGCGGCTCGGCTCACGCGCGCGGCCGAGGACGAGAGCTTGCTCGGCCGGCAAGACGGCATTCACCTGCTCGCGCTCGAAGACGCGCTCGAAGAAGAGGCGAGCGCGGGCAGCATCGAGGTGCGCGTCCCCGCCTTCCCGTTCGACATCTACGATCTGCCGCGCCTCGCGCGCGTCGCCGAGATCCTCGCGCCGGTCCATGGTGGGGGCTCGGTCCCCGCATCCCCGCGCTCGTAACAAGCGATTTTTTGCGGCTCTTCAGCTACCTTGCTGCGAACGCCGGAGCAGGACGGATGAGCGATTGGCAAGGTGGAGGCGGCTACGGACAGCCGCCGCAGGGATACGCGCCGCAACAAGGCTATGGACAGCCGCAGCAACAAGGCTATCCGCAACAACAACAGGGCTATCCGCAGCAGCAAGGATATCCGCAACAACAAGGCTATCCGCAGCAACAACAAGGCTACGCGCCCGCGCCTGGATATCCGCCCGGAGCGGCCGGCTATTCGCCCGCGGCGTGGCCCAACGCGATGCCCGCGGCCGCAGGCGGAGCGCCCACGGTGATGGGCGTCGCGCTCCAGCCGGGCGAGCGCGTGATCTACTTTCACAAGCCGGACTACACGGTCGAGAAGATCCTCTTGTGGGTCTTCGGCGTGCTGTTCCTGATCGTGATCGTGGGCCTCGTCTTCATCATCATGGCGGCCCTCCACGACAACTGGAACCCCAAGGCGCAGATCGTCACGACGCAGCGGATCATCGAGATCAGCGGCAAGGGCGTGCCGAGCTGGATCCCGCTCTACGACGCGGTCGATCTGCAAGCCGAGCGGCAGAACAACGGCGGAGGCGGAGGCCTCATCGGCATCGCGGTCGTCGCGATCGCGAACAGCTTGGCCGACAACAAGAACAAGATGGATGCCTCGTATTGGAAGCGGACGCAGGCGATCTTGGTGCAAGGCCGCACGGGCCAGCGCTTCAAGATGAAGACCCGCGAGCCGCTCGTGATCGGCCCGTTCCTCGCGCGTCTCCTCTACCACCCGGGCTCCGGGGAGCAGTGCGCCTCGGTCGCGCACGATCCGTAGGCGACGCGCCCGCGCGGTTCGGCGATGCTGCGTTACGCGTTCCGTCGCTTGCTCTGGACGCTGCCCACGCTGCTCGTCGTCTCGCTCGTGAGCTTCCTGTTCCTCTCGTACGTACCCGACATCACCGATGATCCCTCCGCGATCGCGACGCTCACGCCCGCGCAGATCGTCCACCTTCGGCGCGAGAAATTCCTCGATTTACCGCGCTTCGTAAACCTCGCGCCCAAGGGCGTGGGCGAGCGCGCGGACGCGGCGCTCGCGGCCATCGCCGCGGGCGGCAAGGGCGCGGCCGACGCCGAGCGCGATCTGGCGAGGCTCGGCGGCGCGGCGCTCCCGTTCGTGCTCCCCAAGCTCGACACGCTCGCGCCCGAGCCCCGCGCCAAGGTCGCGATCGCCCTCGCGCCCGTGGCCAAGCGCATGGGCGTGGACCACGCGGGCGAAGCCTCGAACCCCAAGCTCGCGGCCGCGTTTTGGAGCCGTTTTTGGGACAATCGCCACGTCGACTTTCGCCGCGCCGCCGTGCGCAGCGCGGTCGCGAGGCTCGTCCGCTACGGCACCAAGTCACGCGCGACGGATCTGATCGAGCTCGACACGTTCGCGCTCGACGACGTCATCGGCGCGCTGGAGCTGCCCTCGGACTCCGGGTCGATCGATCGCGCGGCGGCGCTCATCGAGGTGGCGGCGCACGCCACGGGCAACGACGATCGCATCACCGCGGGCGACGATCTCGCGGCGGCGCGCGCGTGCGTGGATCGATGGCGCACGTTCTGGTCCGTCTATCGATCGGACTTCGTCGCGCACACGGGCATGGCGCGCGTCGCGGCGATCGTGCTCGAGACACGCTACGGCAAGTGGGTGCTCTCCGTCGTGACGGCGCGCTTCGGCCAGCGCGCGGGCAGCTACGCGGTGATCGAGGAGGTCGGGATCCGCGCGCCGGTCACGCTGGGCTTGGTCTTCGGCGCCATCGCGCTCGCGTACGTCGTCGGCGGCGCGCTCGGCGTGCTCTCGGCCATCGTCAAGAAGCAGCGGTACGACGGGACGCTCGCGGTGAGCGTGCTCGTGCTCTACGCGATCCCGACGCCGGTCGCGGCCGTCGTGGTGCACGGCGCCGCGGGCGTGTCGTATCGCTCGGCGGCGCTCGCGCTCGTGGTGCTGGCGCTCGCGCTCGTGGCCGCGCCGGTGCGCCATCAACGCGCGGCGCTCGCCGAGGTGCTCTCGCGCGACTACATCCGCGCGGCGGAGGCGCGAGGCGCAGGGAGGGTGCGCGTGGTCGTGGTCCATGCGCTCCGCAACGCGGCGCTGCCGCTCGCGACGCTCGCCACGCTGGAGGCGCCGATGGCGCTCGGCGGAGCGTTCGTGGTCGAGCACGTGTTCGGGCTGCGCGGCATGGGCGAGGCCACGATGATCGCGGTCACGCAGCGGGACACGAGCTGGCTCATGGTCGTGTCGATCGGCGCGGCGGCGCTCGCGGCGCTGCTCGTGGTGATCACGGATCTCGGGTACGTGGCGGTCAACCCGTTGCTCCGCACGTCGATCGTCGGGCGGAGGCGGCGGTCGTGAAGAACGTGATCGCGTACCTGCTCAAGAGCCGGCGCGTCGCGATCGCGTTCGTGCTCCTCGGCACGCTCGCGCTCTCGGGCGTGTTCGCGGAGCTGTTGGCGTCGAGCGCGCCGATCGTCGCGGTGGGCCCGTCGGGCGCGAAGCTCTTGCCCGCGATCACGCGCGCCTCCGACTACGAGCTCCGGTCGCGCGCCGAGATCGAGGCGTTTCACGCGGCGGATCGCGCGATTTGGCCGCCGGTCCGGTACGGCCCGAGGACGCTCACCGAGGCCGGCGCGCACGCGCCCTCGTCGCGCCTGCACCCGCTCGGCACCGACGCCGAGGGCCGCGACCTCTTCGCGAGGCTCGTCTATGGAGCGCGCACCGCGCTCGGTTTGTCGCTCGGCGCGGTGTTGCTCGGCGCGATCTTGGGCGTCGTGCTCGGCGGCCTGGCGGGGTACGACCTCGGGTTCTGGAACGATCGCTTGGTGCGCTTGGTCGAGACGGTCGACACGTTCCCGGCCATCTTGGTGGTCGCGCTCGTGCGCGCGATCGAGCGCGAGCCCTCGGCGTTCTCGCTGGTCATCGCCGTCGCGCTCGTGCGGTGGGCCGAGATCGCGAGGCTCGTGCGGGCCGAGGTGATCGAGAAGTCCGAGGAGGACTACGTCATGGCCGCGCGGGCGCTCGGCGCGTCCACGCCGCGCATCTTCTTCCGGCACATCTTGCCGAACGCGATCGGCCCCGTGATCGTGAGCACGGCGTTCGGGGTCGCGTCGATCGTGCTCTTGGAGGCGGCGATCTCGTTCCTTCCGCTGGGCGCCGCGGGCCGCGTCGCGTCGTGGGGCGAGACGCTCGCCGAGGGCGCGCGGCACCCCGAGCACCTGCGCTTGATCATGCTGCCCGGCGCGCTCTTGATGGCCACGGTCGGGGGCTCGTACCTGCTCGCGGACGGCCTGCGCGACGCGCTCGATCCGAGGAGCCTGCGCGCGCGCTTATGACGCGACCGCGAGCGTGAACGAGAACGTGGTCCCCGCGCCGAGCTTGCTCTCGACGCGGATGGCGCCGCCCATCGCCTCGACGAGGTGCTTGACGATCGAGAGCCCGAGGCCCGTGCCGCCGAGCTCGCGCGATCGACCCGCGTCGACGCGATAAAAGCGCTCGAACAAACGCGGCAAATGCCGCTCTTCGATGCCCGCGCCGGTGTCCGCCACCGCGATCCGAACGCGATCGCGGCGCTCGCCGTCGAGCGACGCGATCACGCGGACGCGGCTGCCTTCGGGGCAATATTTGAGCGCGTTGTCGAGCAGGTTGCCCATCACCTGCGCGAGCGCCCTCGGATCGGCGCGCACCTTGGGCAAGTCGCGCGGGATCTCGGACGAGAGCGCGATGTTGCGGCGCTCGGCGCGCTCGGCCAAGAGGCCCATTTGGCGCTCGGTGAAGGGCCCGACGTCGAGCGCCTCCATCGCGAGGTTGAGCTCGCGCGACTCGATGCGCGAGAGGTCCAAGAGGTCCTCGATCAAGCGGTGAAGGCGCTCGGCGTTGCGGTCGATGATGTCGAGGAAGCGGCCTCGCGCGTCGGGATCATCCATCGCGGCGCGCAGCGTCTCGGCCGCCGATCGCACCGAGGTCACGGGCGTTCGAAGCTCGTGCGAGGCGTTCGCGACGAAGTCGCGGCGCAGCGTCTCCAGGCGGCGCAGCTCGGTGACGTCGACGAGCACGGCGAGCAGACCGCCCGGCATGTCGGGCAGCGCCGCGGAGTGGACGAGCAGGCGGCGGGGCTTGATGCCGCCGAGCTCGATCTCCTGCGGCGCCTCGGGGGCCTCGGCGCGCGCGCTCTCCAAGAGGCCCCGGAGCTGATCGTCGCGGATGATGGCCGAGAGGGATTTGTCGGCGGCGTCCGAGCCGATGAGCAACATCGATCGGAGCGACGGGTTCGTGAGCACGACGCGCCCGTCGCCCGCGACGACGAGCACGCCCTCGCGCATCCCGTCGAGGATCCTGCCCAGCAGATCGCGCTCCGCGCGGAGCGCGGCGAGCGACGTCGAGAGCCCTTTGGCGAGGCCGTCCAGCGCGCGTCCGAGCCGCGCGATCTCGTCGTCGCCGCTCGCGGACGTGCGCGCGTCGAGGTCGCCCTCGGCCATGCGCGTGGCCGTGTTGGTGAGCCGCTCGACCGTGCGCGACGTGAAGTGCGCGGCGGCGCTCGACATGAGCACGGCGACGGCCATCGCGAGCAGCGAGCCGACGAAGAGGATCGTGTGGACGCGCGCGACGGTCGCGTGGACGTCGTCGAGCGTGAGGGCGACGCGCGCGACGGCGCGCAGATCGCCGCGCGAGAAGGCGCGCGCGACGTAGATCATCGGTTTGTGGACGGTGGCCGACGCGCGCACGCTCGACCCCGATCCTTCGGCGAGGGCGCTCGCGACCTCGGGCCGCGCCGCGTGGTTCTCGATGTGATCGAGGTCCGTCTCCGGGACCTCGGAGTCGCCGAGCACGAAGCCGTCCGCGCGGATCAGCGTGACGCGCGCGCGCGCCGCGCGGCCGAGGTCGTCGGCGAGCGCGTCCCACCGCGCGTGGTCGCTCTTCTCGGCGTCGAACGACGACGCCTTTTGCGCGGCCAAATCGGCGCGCACCAGGAGGTCCTCGCGGATGCGCGTGACGAGGAGCCGCTCGATCGCGGAGGTCAGGTAGAGGTCCGCGATGATGACGGTGAGCGCGATGACGCCGATGGAGATCAGGAAGAGCTTGGCGCGGACACCGAGCTTCACTCGTCGCCCTCTTCGGGCGGGATCGAGCCCGGGGCTTTGGACGACGGGCCCGAAGCCTCTGACGGCGTCTCCATGAAGCGGTAGCCCACGCCGCGCACGGTCTCGACGTACGAGCCTGCTTTGCCGAGCTTCTCGCGCAGGCGTTTGACGTGGGTGTCGACGGTGCGCGTCGTGACGTCCGCGTCGATCCCCCACACGTCGGAGAGCAGCGTCTCGCGCGATTGCACGCGGTTCTTGCGATCGTGGAGCGTCACGAGGAGCTTGAATTCCAGGGCGGTGAGCTCAATTTCGACCCCCGCGACCCACGCCCTGTGCGCGCCGCGATCCACGCGCAAGATGCCGAACTCGAAGCTCGCCGAGGGCGCCTCGTCTTTGGTCGCGCGCCGGAGGATGGCCTGCACGCGCAGCATCAGCTCGCGCACGCTGAACGGCTTGACCACGTAGTCGTCGGCGCCCAGCTCGAAGCCGACGACGCGGTCGATCTCCTCGCCTTTGGCCGTGAGCATGAGGATGGGCGTCGTCGCGGTGCGCCCGTCGCGCTTCAGCGTCTTGAGCACGTCGACGCCGCTCGTGTCGGGCAGCATGACGTCGAGCAGGACGAGGTCGGGCTTGCGCTCGCGCGCGAGGTTGATGCCGTCGCCCCCGCGCAGGGCGGCGAGCACCTCGTGCCCTGCTTGTTTGAGGTTGTATCCAAGGACGTCTTGCAAGTCCTTTTCGTCCTCGACTACCAGGATGCGTGCCATGTTGGGGGAGGCTCTTAGCGGATCTCCGTGACGGCGGGGTGACGTGTGGGTGTCCCGTTTCGGAGGCTGGCGCGTCGTGGGCTCGCATCACACGGAAGGCGCGACGTCGTCGCCCCCCTCCAGGCTCCCCCCAACTATGCCCTTCGGCGATAACCCACACACGCTCCCCTCGCCCGCGTTGGCCTCTTTGGACCACAGATGACGTAGACAGAGAGGCTCTGATCCGCCCTCGGCACACGGCAACGCCATCTCATACTCAATCGTGGAGGGCGCTCAAACGCCCCTCGCGACCAAGGGCCCATTGCTGTAACGTGCTCGGTCGTGGACTTCGCCGATCGCCGCACGCTCTGTCAGCTCGTCGCCGGGGTGCTCATGGCCGACGACGATTTCGCCGACGTCGAGAAGCGCTTTTTGCAGCGCATCTACGCGCGCCTCGGGCTCCCCCCCGAAGAGTGGGAGACCGTCGAGCCCATCCCCCTCAGCGCCGCGACGGCCGCGCTCCGCCAGCTCCCCGCCGAGATGCACACCAAAGTGGCCGCCCTCCTCGTCGAAGCCGCGATCGCGGACGGCGTCGTCGAGCCGCGCGAACGCGCGTACCTGCTCGTCGCCGCCGCGGCCATGGGCGTCGACCCCGTCGTCATGGAGCAACGGATCGCAAACCGCCTGCAAACACTGGCAGAACGCGGCCCCATGAGCATGCCCTGATCCCACCGCGACCAGGCCCGTGTACCATCGCGGACGATGACCATCGCGCGGAAGGATCTGCACGCGGCCCTGATCAGCGCCTTCCCTTCGCGCGCAGAGCTGGCGCGGGCAGTGCGACACGGGCTCGGCGTGAGCTTGAACGCGATCACCCCCGAGAGCGATTTGGAAGCGACGGTCTTTGCCCTCCTGGAGTGGGCCGAGGCAAAGGACGGGCTCAATGAGCTGCTCGAAGCGGCGTGCAAAGAGAATCCAGGCAACCCCGCGCTGATGATGTCGTTATCCAAAGCGCGCGCGTGGAGCGTCACCTCGATACCAAGAGCGCTGCCGCCTCGCCGCCTTTTTGTCGGACGCGAGAGCGAGATTGACGCAATACGTAGAGCGCTCGAGCGGAGCGGCCAAAGCACCATCGCCCAAGCCTCCCTATGGGGCCTCGGCGGCGTGGGGAAAACAGCGCTCGCCTTGGAGTACGCCCATCGCACGTTGGAGCGCGGGGATTGCCCAGCAGGCGTGTGGTGGCTCGTCGCCGAGGGCAAACCCCTCGACGTGATGACCCGGCTCGCCGATTTGTTGGGGGAATATGCGCCAAACGTAGTTGGCCATGTTCCAAGCGGGCTACCCCCCGAGAGACGAGCGTTGGCGCTGCGGTTGGCGTTGGAGGCGCACCCCCAACCAAGTTTGATCGTCCTCGACAACGTGGATCACACCTTGAGCAGCTACCTCCCGGGCGGCAAGGTCAAGACGCTCTTGACCACACGAGATTTCAACGTCTCTCTCGGCGCCACGATCGCGCTCGATGTCTTGAGCCATGAGGACGCCAAGGCGCTCGCGGTGACGATCGCCGGGGAAGCGCGAAACGAGCAGGAAGCAGCCGCGCTCGAGCGCGTGGTCAACCATGGGCTCGGGGCGCTCGCCGTGGCCGTGGAGGTCGCGGCCAACGCCGTTAAACGATGGGTGAAGGGGTGGGGCGCGTACGAGGGCCACCTCGCCCAATCGATCGCGGTGGTCGACCGGGAAAGACACCGGAGCGCCGATTACCCGGAGGGCGTGTTCGCCGCGCTCGACATGTCGATCAGCAAAGCTGGTGCGACCGCGCGCAGGCTGCTCGAAGCGACAGCCGCTTTCGCGCCCGACGCCGTACCCTTGGAGTGGGCCTATGCCGTCGCCGAGCTGGATCCGGGGGACATGGACGCGCAGGAGGCGTGCGGCGAGCTGGAGGGGCTCGGGTTGTTCAAGGTGGATCGTGAGCTGAGCCGCGTGAGCCTCCACCGCCTCGTTCACCTGCGCGTTCGGGAGCGAGCCGCCCCCGAGGTGTGGAGTGAGGTCACCGGCCGGATGGTGATCAACATAGCAGAGTGGGTGGAGGGGACGGTCGGGGCGACGAGAGAGCAGATGGAGGCCCTCGAGGCCCAGCGGGCGCACATTGATAAAGCGCTGTGCTGGGCCAAGGAGCGAAACGAGCACGCCGCGTGGAGCATGATCGCCAATGAGCTGGCCCTCCACCTCCAGCATCGCGCCGACTACCGGCAAGCGCGCTCCCTCTTCCGGCAAGCGCTCGCGATGGATGAGACGACCTTTGGCCCGGACCATCCCATGATCGCCATTCGCCTCTCGAACCTGGCTCTCGTGCACAAGGACCTCGGAGAGCCCGAGAAGGCTCGACCTTTGCTCGAACGCGCCCTCACCATCGATGAAGAGGCCTTCGGCCCCGACCACCCCAACGTGGCGACAAGCCTCTCGAACCTTGCTTTTGCGTACCAGGAGCTCGGAGAGCCCGAGAGAGCGCGCCCTTTGCTCGAGCGCGCCCTCGCCATCGACGAAAAGACCTTTGGCCCTGACCACCCCGCGGTGGCGAGGGACCTCTCCAACTTGGCGACGGTGCACAAAGACCTAAAGAAGCCGGGGAAGGCTCGCCCCCTCCTCGAACGCTCCCTCGCCATCGACGAAAGGACCTTTGGCCCCGACCACCCCAACGTGGCCATTCGCCTCTCGAACTTGGCCGGCGTTCGAA
>CAYTJL010000163.1:0-1383 GCA_964437785.1 uncultured Polyangiaceae bacterium | reverse complement strand
GGCCCCGACCACCCCAACGTGGCCATTCGCCTCTCGAACTTGGCCGGCGTTCGAAAGGACCTCGGGGAGCCCAACGAGGCTCGCCCCCTCCTCGAGCGCGCCCTCGCCATCGACGAGGAGACCTTTGGCCCCGAGCATCCCTATGTCGCCATTCGCCTCTCGAACCTGGCGTTGGTGCGCCTCGACTTCGGGGAGCACGAGGAGGCCCGCCCCCTCCTCGAACGCGCCCTCGGGATCGCGACGAAGAGGCTCGGCCCCGATCACCCGGACACCGTGCTCTACCGCAACAACCTCGTGAGGCTCCTCACCCTGATGGATCAGGAGTGATGGAACGGCAAATATCTATCAACCCGGCGCAATCGACGACGAGGCTCATCCTATGTCGCGGGAGGAGCCGCCGAGCAGCTTGTCACGCAGCTTGGCGAGGATACGCTTGTGGCGGCACTTCACGGCGTCTTCGGTCGCGCCTATCTCCGCCCCGATCTCCTTCCACGACAGATCCCTCCAATACCGCATCTCGAGCAGCGTTTGGTCGTCCGGGTCGAGCTCGCGCCGCACCAGATCCAACGCCGCGCGCGCGTCGTACGCCGCCGCCGCGTGGCCGTTTCCTTCACGCGCGCCGAAGGTGTCGGCGAGCCACATCGCGAAGATGCTCGCCTCGATGAAGGAGCCAATCGTCGCTTTGGTCTCTTCGGGATCCGAAAAGGGATCCTCCGCGCCCGCGTCCTCGACGCCGTCCGCGACCTCGAGGAGGCCTCGTATGGACCTGTTGCCAAAGAGGGTGCCTTTGCGAATGGCCTCTATGATACGGCCCCGCGCGCGCGGGGCGGCGTACGTCTGCAAGAGCGCCTCCCGCCCGGGGTCGAACCGGTGCGCCGACTCGACGAGTCCCAACGCGGCCTCCTGCCGTAAGTCATCGAGCGAAATCCATGACGGCCGCCTGCTCGTCATGGCCAATCGGTGCACGGCGGGCAACGCCTCTTCAATGCGGTGCTGCACCTCCCGCGCCCTTCCGTCATCGTCATCGATCACCGCTGCCTCCCTCCTGCGCTGCGCAGCGCGTTGATGCTCCGCGTCTCGACGCGTTGTTCATCGGCGCTCCCGCGCTCCCGCTCTTCGCTCGTCGCCGGTACGGCGCGCGGGCGCACGCGGTCGACCATGGGCTGGATGATGGAGTGTTCCCTCACGACGGCGAGCACCATCTCTCGATAGAGCGCGCGCCTCTCAGGAGAGATGAGCCCGCCATAGCGTTCGAGCTCCTGATCGATGAGCGCCTCTGCGTCGAGATCCGGGGAGAGGCCGTTGGGTTCCTTCATGCTGCGATGCTCCTGCAAAGTAGTTGCGGAGATCATCGGCGCGAGCCCTGACTTCGGGTCGAAAAAA
>CAYTJL010000162.1:20705-22086 GCA_964437785.1 uncultured Polyangiaceae bacterium | reverse complement strand
GCCCTGCCGTAGACGGGGATGGCCGCGCCCGAGATGTCTTTGGCGCCGTCCGAGAGCAAAAACCCGATCACCTGAGAGAGCGAGTCGAGCGAGACCCACCGCGAAGGGTCGACGTCGGGCATCGCGGCGCGGTTCGCGGGCGTGTCGAGCGTGCTCGGCAAGACCGCGTTGATGCGCACGCCCTGCTCCAACACCTCGGCCGCAATGGCCTGCGCGAGCGACACCACCGCTGCCTTGGAGGCCGCATAGACCGCCGCGCCCGCGCTCGTCCACGGCCGCTCCACCGCGCGCGAGCCCACCACGACCACGCTCCCCGCGCCCCGTTGAATCATGCCGGGGAGCAGGGCGCGGAGCGATCGCTCAGCGGTTTGAAGGTTGACCGCGAAGAGATCGGCCACGGCCGCCTCGTCGAATTCGACGAACGGCTTACCCCCCTTCCACCCGCCCGCGATGAGCGCAGCACCCTGCGGCGGACCGAGCTCCTGGTCGATGCGAGCGAGGGTCTCCTTCCAATCGCTGCTCGATCCGACATCGATGGTGAAGGGCAAACAACGCTCGCCGAGCTCGCCGCGGAGCCCGCGGAGCCGATCGGCCGCCCGCGGCGTGTCGACCGCAGCGACGCTGTCTCCGCGCGCGATGATGCGCCGCGCAAGGGTTGAGCCGAGGGCGCCGGCGGCGCCCGTGATGACGTAGGTTGCGCTCGACATAGGGCTCCCTTTATCGCGATCGCCAAATCGGACCAAGTGCTTTATGCTCCCAGCCTCCCGATGATCCGGCGGAGCTCTCTTGTTGCAGGCGGCCTCACCGTGAGCCTCGCGCTTCTCCTCGGTGAGCTCCGCGCGCGCGCGGATCCGCCCGAAGACGCGGGGGCCACGTTCAGCCGCGGGCTCACGTGCTTCGAAGCGAAAGATTACGCGTGCGCGATCGACGTGTGGGAGGGCCTCGTCGCGAGGCTCGGCGAGGACAAAGCCTACAAAGCCCTCTACAACTTGGGCCTCGCGTACGAGGGCAAGGGCGACAAGACGCGCGCGCTCGAGCGGTTCGACGGCTTCCTCCGGCACATCGCCGAACAGACAGGCGCGCTCGGCAAAGACCTGGAAGAGCGCCGCCAAGACGCGGCCGAGCGCGTGCGCGCCATCAAACGATCGCACGGCGTCCTCAAGATCTTCGTCAAGCCCGGCGCCCCCCGCGTGCTCGTCGAGGTGGGCGATCCCCGCGCGTCGCCCGCGCGCGAAGCGGGCTTTTCGCTCGTCCTTCCGCCGGGCCCCCACGTGATCGTGGCGCGCGAGGCGGAGCGCACGGCGCGGTTCGAAGTGGAGCTGCGCGCCGGGGAGCAGCGCGATCTCGACGTGACGCCGGCGCCTCGCCCGGTCACGCCCAT
>CAYTJL010000162.1:0-20605 GCA_964437785.1 uncultured Polyangiaceae bacterium | reverse complement strand
CGACGCGACGGCCCTCGGGCCCGGGCACACCGCCTATCGCGAGGCGTTCGATCGTTATGCGTCGGCGAGGAGCGTTTATACGTGGAGCTACCTCCTGCCTTCGGGGCTCGCCGCCACGACCATCGGCCTCGCCGTCGCAGGGGTGGTGAAGGTGACCGCGAAGCCCTCTGTCGCGCTCGTGCCCACGGGACAAGGTGTATGGCTCGCCGGATCGTTTTGAGGGCCTGCGCGCTCGTGCTCTCGGGCGCGCTCTCGGGCGCGGGCTGCCTCGAAGACCTGCCCGAGCCGCTCACGTGCCCTCCGAAGGAGGTCGTCCCGACCGGCGATTGCCTGGACGCGCTGCGCACGCACACGCCCGGGTGCATGCCCGCGGAAGATCTCGTGTGCTTGACGGGGGAGCGATCGAGCTGTGATTGCGGAGCAGGGGAGTGCCCCGCTGTCGAGAACGTGTGTTATCCCGAGGGGGATTGTCCGCCGCTCGTCACGGCGACGCAGGCCGGCGCGACGTGCGCGCCCATCCCGGCGAGCGACTTTTACGACGGCCTCAGCCCCACACCAAGGTGCCTGTGCGGGTGCGCGGCGTGCGCGTCGGTGTGCGACGGCAAAGGGCCTGTCGTGGGGGTCTTTCAGGATCCTTCGCTCGAAATCTTCGCGGCGCCCGTGGCCGACGTCAGCGCCTCTGCGCCCGACCAAGGCGCGATCGGCCTCTATGTGCGCTGGCGCGGCGTGCCGAACGCCTGGGTGGTCGTGGCGAGCGCGGGCGACAAGCAGAACGAGCTCGTGGCGGAGCAGTTTTATTTGCTCGGCGAGGAGCTGGGGATGGGCTTTCAAGAACAGGTGCTCTTCGATCAACCGCTCCTCGGCGAGCTCGCGTATCGGTGGGACAAACCCGAGGACAAGCCCGTCGCCGTGCTGTTCTTGCCGCTCGGCCAGACCGACCGGCCCGCGCCCAGCCTGTTCGAGGTCGATTGCGTGGTGCCCTTCTACGTGCCTTGAAGGTGGGTCAAAAATGTCGCACAGGCGAAGCCGCTTGGTGTACGGTAACACCTTATGAAAGCTCGCCTTGCGTTGGTCTTCGTGGGCGCTGTGATCGTAGGGGCCGTAAGCTGCACCTTCTCGACGGAGGGCACGATGACCGGGGGGACGGGCGGCGGATCGTCATCGAGCGGCGGGCCTTCGTCGTCGGGGTCTTCCTCGTCGGGATCGTCGGGGCCCACGTCGTCGAGCAGCAGCGGTACGGCGATGTGCGGAGCGGGCTTTACGTGTGTGGCGGGCGCCGCCGAGGGGGACTACGCGGTCGTCGGCGCGTGCGACACGGGCTGGACCGACACGGGCAACGTCTATGACGGCTCCGACCCCGGGAGCGGCTGTCCGGCGTGCGCGTGCGGCGCCGCGCAGGGTGGCAGTTGCACGCCGGTCGGTTATCAGCGTTGGGCAAACGGCGATTGCACGGGGAGCTCGGCGAACCACCCGGGCGTGGACAACGCGTGTGTCGATGCGGTGTTCACCGGCGCGAGCGGCTATTTCGTGCCTCCGTGGACGGTGAGCCAAGGGGCTTGTTCGGCGGTGGACGCGGCGCCCGTGCCCGTCGCCGTCGAGCCCAAAGGCACGCTCTGCACCTTCGCCGCGGCGGGCGCGGCGGCGTGCGCGGGCGGGGGCAAGTGCGTGCCCGACACGGCGTCCAAGGTGTGTGTCGTCGTGGCCGATGGCGCCTCGTGTCCTTCGGGGTGGGGCGCGGCGACCACGATTTATGGCATGGTCACCGATCAACGCTCCTGCGCGTGCTCGTGCGGCGGGGCGACGGGCGCCGTGTGCAACGGGGGCAGCATCACCCTTTATGACGGCGCTGTCTGCGCGCCGGGCAGCTTGCTCGCGACGTACGCCGAGGGGAGCGGCTGCCACGACACCGCGGGCTTCAACAACAATCGATCGGTGCTCATCGAGGCTGGCAATTGGCAAGCCGGCACGTGCCAAGCCATGTTGCAGACCGGCGGCGCCGCGCAGTTCGGCGCCCCCAAGACGCTCTGCTGCCCGTGACGGTCTCTCGACCGCGCCGGGTCGTGTCGTGTTACCCAGGGACGGTATGAGAGAGACCTTGATCATCACGGGCGCGAGCCGGGGCATCGGGCTCGCAACGGCGCAGCGGTTCCTGCGCCGCGGAGCTGCGGTGGTGAACCTGTCGCGTTCGCCGTGCCCGCTGCCCGAGGTCACGCACGTCAGCGTCGATCTCGCGCGGCGCGACCTCGCGGCGGCCGTCGAACCCCGCCTGCGTGAAGCGATCGCCGAGCGCGATCGCGTCGTCGTCGTGCACAACGCGGCGGCGTTCGACGCCGACAGCACGCGCGACGTCGATCCCGCGGCGCTCACGCGCGCGCTCGCGGTCAGCGTGACCGCGCCCGCGGTGATCAACCGGATCGTGCTCCCCGCGATGCCGCGCGGATCGTCGATCCTCTACATCGGCTCGACGCTCTCGGAGAAGGCGGTCGCGGGCGTCTTCTCGTACGTCGTGGCGAAGCACGCGGTGGTCGGGATGATGCGCGCGACCTGCCAAGACCTCTTGGGGAGCGGCGTTCACACCGTGTGCATCTGCCCGGGCGTCACCGACACCGAGCTGCTCCGCGCGCGCATCGCCGACAACCCCGAGACGCTCTCTGTGCTGCGCGGGATGACGGGCGAAGGGCGGTTGATCGAGCCCGACGAGATCGCGGCGATCATCGCCATGGCCGCGGATCATCCGGTGCTCAACGGCACCGTCATGCACGCGAATTTGGGGCAGCGGGAGCGCTGAGCGACAGGCTCAATGGACCACGACGGTGGGGCCGGCCTCGCCCGCGAGCCACAGCTCCGAGATCATGATGAACGTGTCCTCGCGGATGTAAAAGCTCTTCCACCCGCCGGACTCCCACCGCTCAATCGCGATGAGCCTCCGGTCGCCGCGCCGCACCGGAAATTGAAGGTGAATCCCGTGCACCTTCTTCTTCTTTTTGGTCTCCGCGTCGTCCATCTCGACCGTGAAGTTGTCGAGCGACACGTCCTCGTGCGCGCCGCCGACGACCCGCGCGCCGATGAAGTCCTTCTTCTCATCCAAGCACGAGATCCGCGCCCACTCGCGCACGACAGAGGCCTTGCAGAGCGCGTGAGGCCGGAGGAGCGCGAGCGGCGTCGCCGACGCCCATTCGGCGGAGGTGGGTTTGGGCGAGCTCGCTTCGGCGGGCACCCAACCCGCGATGGACCTCGCCGCGGGTGGGCCCGCGGGGCCGGCGCTGCCCGAAGGCGCCGGGTCTGACGCGGGCGCGGGCCCCGCGATCGCCGGAACGATCGCGGCGATCGCGAGGATGATAACGAACCTGGAAGCAGCCTTGTCGGTCCTACGCATGATGTCCTCGCCCGCGCTCAGAGCGTCTTGAGGAAGGCCGCGAGCGCGGCGCGATCCTCTTTGGAGAGATGTTTGGTGCGGCCCATCCGATCACCGTTTCGCTCGAGCAAAATCTCCAGCGTCGGCGAGGTGCCGTCATGGTAATACGGCGGCGTCCCGCCCACGAAGAGGAGCGAGGGAGTCTTGAAGCGCCAGTCCTCGACCTCAGGGACGAAGTTGGCTTTGTCCACGATCCACTCGCCGAACGACGCCATCGATCGATTGGTGTAACCGCCCTTCTCGGTGTGGCACTCGGCGCACGCCACGACAGGATCGAAGAAGAGCTTCTTGCCGCGCTCCTCCTCGGCGGTGAGCGGCCGCACCTCGCGCGGAGGCGTCATGAGCCCGGCGCGCAGAAACTCGATGAGCGCTTCGGCGCGCTCGACGCCCTCGGGGCCGCCGCCCCCTCGTCCGCCCCAAAACCGATGGATCCCAAAGCCCGCCAAGATACGGTGTTTGAGCGTCTTGCTCCGGCCCTTCCAGCCATAGGGGCCCGCCGCGTCCACCCTCCCGGCGAGCATGGGTGTCTGGCGGGGAACCCCCTTTTGCCCGTCCTCCATCTTGCCGAAGTTCGTAAAGAACGCGTTCATCCTGCGGGTCCAGACCTCGGTCTTGCCCTTCTCTTTGGCCGAGAGATCCTCCTGCTCGTCCTCGTGCCACACGTGCCCGTCGTCGCGGCCCTCGGGGTGACAGCCCGCGCAGGCGTATCCATCGCTCATGATGCTGTCATTCGCGCTGTAAAAGAAGCGGCGGCCGGCGGCGGCCTTGGGCGGCAAAGGGTCCTCCGCGAGCAGCGTCTCGGCCGCCTTCTCGGGCGGGGGCGCGCCCTCGCGATAACCGTCGAGCGCGAGGGTCGCGAGCTTGTGCGTCGACCGGCAAAACACGTACGCCTTGCCCTCGTCCTCGGAGAGCGCGATGCCCGTGGGCGCCCCGCAGATGTGCTCGTACGTGCGGAGCGCCCTCGTCGAAGGATCCATGGAGAGGGCCTCGAGCTCAACCAGCCTGTCGGTCCCCTCGCTCGCGACGAGCAGCGTTTGGGTGCTCCTGCGATAGACCACCGCGCGCGGCTGGATGAACGCCTGCTTCGCTTGGATGGGGCCGGGCCCCGTGATGAAGGGCTCCCGGAGCAAGACGCCGGAGAGCTCTTTGGTCTCGTCCATGAACGCCGCCGTCTCCATGATGAAGAACCGTTTGGGCGGGGCGGCGAGCGGCGTCTCGTCCGCGGTGAGGAGGATATCCACCGTGGCTTGCCCGTTCCACGCCTCGCGCCCCACCGCGCCGAGCGCTTGGCGCGGCACGAACAAGCGCGATCCGTCGGGCGACATCACCGCTGCATACCCGAGCTTGGCCGCGTCGCTCCGCTCGGGGATGGCGCGGATAGGCGCGGACGGAAACGGCACGTCACGCGCTTTGGGGGAGTCACCGTCGAGCCCGTCAATCCGGGTCAACGTCGATCGCACGAGGTGGGTCACATAAGCGCTCTTGCCGTCCCGCGTGACGACGACCGCCCTCGGCTCGCGCGGCACGTCCGCCGTCCATCGCCGCTTCATGGTGGTCAAGTCGACGAGCGAGACCTGATGAGCCCACGCCGAGGTCACGACCGCGGTCTTCTCGTCGGGCGTCACCGCGACGCCCCACGCATCGCCGGGCAGCTCCACGCGCGCCTCCTCGACCAGGCCCTTCACCTCGTCGGGCTTCATCACGAGCAGGAGCCCCGGCGCGACCATCGGCTGATCTCCGCTCTTGATGCCTCGAATCGTCACGAGCACCCGGCCGTCCATCGCGAGCACGGCCGCGGGCGGGCCCGGCATCGCGACGTTGGCGATGGGCTTGTTGCCCGCGATCGGCAGCGGGATTCGCCGCACCACGCCGAGGTCCTCGTGCGCGAGATAAAGCGCCTCTTCGCCCGCGCCGCGCACGAGCGCGCCGCCCTCACGCACGGGGGGCGCCGCGCGGGGCCGCGCGGCTTGGGCCGAAGAAGACGCGCGCGGAGGGGCATTCGAAGAGGTCGCCGTCGTGGCCGCGGGCGCGGGCTCACCTTTGGAGCACGCCGTGACGAGCGCGCCCGCGGTGACGAGGGCGGCGGCGAGGCCGGCGCGGAGCCAAGGGCCGGGGGTGTGGGGGCTCTGCCCCCACGGTTGAAGAGCGTTCATGTGGGGCTTCCATGAGACAGAAAGAGCCTTCGGGTTTGCAAGAGGTTTGAGAGATGCTCTGGACGCGCTCGCGTATTCCCGCGCTGCTCCGCGCGCGGGGAGGGCCGTTTGGCCAAATTGTTGTCAAAACCACGTTAAAGAGCGAACAATCGGCGCGACACGCGATGTCCGAGCAGCGATGATCTCCAAGAATACTCCTCCTCCTCCCGCGCGTCCGCCGCACCCCGCGACGGTTATTTTGCCCAAGCGCCCGCTCCAAGCGCCCGCGCCGCGCCCGCCGCACCCCGCGACGGTCGCGCTCCCCAAGGCGCTGCCCGGGCCCGTCGCTCAGCGGGCGCCGCACCCCGCGACGGTCGCGCTGCTCGGGCGGGTCTCCGCGATCCAAAGGATGTACACGACCGCCTCCCTTGTGCAAGACGAGCTTGGCAGCGTCAGCACAGAGGAGATGTCGCTCTTGAGCGACGCGATGAAGAAGGACGATTGGAGCGCGCTCGCAGAGCTGATCGAGAAGATCAAAAAACAACGCAAATTGGGCTCGATCTCCAAGGGCGGCGTCGTGGAGTCGAGCGACACGAGCGTGCTCGCGTCCTTGGGTGAAGAAGCGTTGTTGAGCCACGCGTACGGCTCGTCCGACGCAAAGAACGTCGTTTGTTGGGTGAACGGCAAAAAGACCGGCGCGGCCAACGCGGACCCCAACGACTTTGCGACGCTCGGCGAAAAATCAGAGGAGAAGTACACCGAGATCTCCGTGTCGAGCTCGGACGGCGAGGTGCTCCTGCTCTCCGCGGCGTTCGCGGCGGCGAAGGGCCAAGGCGGCGTCGTCGTGCTCTGTGGGCCTTATGGCCCCTGCAACGGGTGCAAGCAACGGATCCAGCGCTTCGCCGAGCTGTGGATGAAGACGGTGAAGTCGGGGACGACGCTCGTCATTCACTATGTCTATGCGAGCATCCAAGATCAGACCCGGAACAAGATCAAGACCGTCTATGGGGACAAGAGCGATAATTACAAGTCTTATGCGAAGAAGCAGTCCAAAGAGAAAGACACGCTCTACATCCACACCTGGACCGCGACGGCCTGACCCAAAAGATCCCTTCGGCTTCGCGCGCGGTTCGGGCTATGATCGCGCCGTGCTCGCCCCTCTTCGATTCGCGCTCTTCCTGCCCGCCTTGCCCTTCCTCGTCTCGTGCGCGGCGTCCCAAGCCGCGGCGCTCTCCCCGCAAGCCCCGGGCCCGGCGCTCGCGCAATCACCGTTCATGCCCGGGCCATTGCCCACCATCCCCGGCCGCGCCAAGGACCGCCCCGCCGAGGCGCCCGGCCCGACCACACCCGATGAGGCGTCGCTCTCCACGCGCCTCGCCATCGAGGGGGAGCGGCTCGGACACGACCCTTCGGTCGCGGTCGGTGACCGGTTCGTGATCGTTTATACGGCCCACCGTTATCGCATCTTCGACAAGGCCACGGGCAGGCAGGTGAGCCGCGAGGCGGACGACGAGATCGAGCCCGCGGGCGACTTTGGCACTTTGTTCTCCCCCCTTTGGGCGCCGCTCGACAAACGCGGCTCTCCCAACCTCGCCAACATCAATCGCTTCCTCCACTACGCCGAGGGCGACCCGCTCCGCTGCGACCCCGACAGGCCCCTCGACTCCCGCGCGTGCGTGCGCGAATTCTACGACACGCGCATCGTCTGGGACGAGAAGCGGAGGCGCTTTTGGGTCGAGTCCGCCGCGCGCAACCACCTTTGGGTGTGCAACCCGCACGACGACTGCGTGGGGGACAAATGGAGCAACACCCAATCACGCCGCTTCATCGCGGTCGCGGTCTCGGTCTCCGACGATCCGCGCAAGGGCTTTCACCGGTACGTGCTCGTCGACAAATACGTCGATTGGCCCAAGATCGCGGTCCACGACCACTACCTCTTCCTCGGCCACCGGGCGAGCCGGGAGATTCACGTGTTCGACGCCGACAAGCTCGCGCAGGGCAACCCCGACCAAGGGGCCGTGCGCCTCGCCAAGCTCGTCACGTCGTGCCGCTTCGTGGTGCCCGTCAACCATCATGGCAAGTCGACGGGGATGAGCTTCTTTTTAGGCCTCCACGGCGACGACACGGTGACACCGTTCGGCCTCGTGAGCCCCGATCCCGGCCGCGCCGCGCCGCCCGTGGTCGTCACCGGGCCCGCGCTCTCGCTCGGGGCGCGCGTGCCCATCCCGGACAACAACGCGGTTTATCAAGACGGTTTGCTCTACTCCTCCTGGGATGAGTGCGCGTCGGGCGAGAAGCGTTGTGGGCCGCACCGCCGCGTCCGCGTACTGCGATTGCCTGTTTGGAGCGGCCAAGACGGGAGCCTCGGCGCGAGCATGGACCCCGCGGGCGGATACCTCAACACCACGATCGAGGGGCCCGACGCGGACGAGGCGCAAGGCGATCTCGTCGACAGGGCCAAACCCGCGCTCGACGTCAACGCGCGTGGAGACATGGTGGTTGTCTATAGCCGGCGCGGGCACAAGACGAGCCGGCCTCTCCCGCCCGAGGTGCGTTACTCAATCGTCTATCGATCCGAGCAGCAAGCGCGCGCGTCCGTGCTGCTCCGCCGGGGCACAACCAACGACGTGCCGGACGTCAACAACAACGCGAAGGCGGGGATCGACCTCGCGGGCGCCCAGGTGGACCCGACGGACGGCCTCACCGTGTGGGTCACGCACGCGTACGCCGATCAGAGCGTCCGCTGGTTCCGGCAGATCACCGCCGCGATCCGGCCGCACTAGCGGCTCAGATCGTCGCGAGCTGAGGTCCTGTTACCACCGAGTAAATGCCCTCTTCGAGCTGGTATTGCTCGCCGACGTCCGCGTCGATGCTCTTGGCGCACCACGCGAAGAGGGCCCTGAGCGATCCGCATGAGGTTGGGATCGAGAGGACGTGATCCACGTCGAGCTGCTTTACGATCTGCTCCCCGTGCGCGATCTCGTCGAAGCCTTTGAAGAGCGCTTTGAGCGCATTTTTAGGGTGGCGAATCTCTTCGACGTCGCCCGGGTGGTCCGTGAGCGCGGTCCCGAGGACGGCGTTGATCGCGTCCGCATGCGCGAAATAATACGCCTCGATCATGTTGACCAAGAAGTGCACCGAGGCTCGGGCGCGATCGGTCAGGAGCATTCGATCGAGGGCGTCCCGATAGCGTTGAAAGACCTCATGAGCGCGATCCACACGGTCGTGCTCGAGATCGTCGATCAAGACGATGAGCCCAGCCTCGCCGTGCCTCTTGAGGTGTCTCCGCGCGGGGACGCCGATCTCCTCGGCGTCCTTGTCGGGGATGAGCTTGTTGCTCCCAAGCATCTTCAGATCACGCTTGGATCCAGGGGTAAACGGGGTCCGCTGGCCGACCCGCGCGACGACCTCGAAGGTGCAGCGGCCCGTCTGGGTCAAGCTCCGAAAGAGGCTGGGGAGGAAGCCTCGCTCCCCCTTGCCCGTGACGATGAGCCCGACATGATAAAACCGCCACCCGGCCTCATTCGGCATGTTCGGGCTCCTGCGGCGCAAGCACGGGCTCCTGCGGCGCGAGCTCGCCCGCCATGTAGAGAGAGCCGAGCGCGTAGTGCTCCACGAGGCCCCGCAGCTCGGTCAGCTCGCTGACGCGGCGCACCTTGGTTTGCCCGTCTTCGACCGAGGTCGCGAGCACGTCACTCGGTTCGAATTGGCTCATCAAGACCGGGGAGTGGGTCGCGATGAAGATCTGCTTGTTCCATTGGCTCGCGGCGAGCTTGAACGCGCTCGCCAGGACGACCAGCGCCTTGGCGTGCAAGGACAGCTCGGGCTCGTCGAAGATCAGGATCGAGTCGCGCTCCTCCCCCTCGGAGAAGAGGGCCGCGAGGAGGATGAGCAATTGTAAGTGCCCATCCGAGACGCCGGAGGCCAAGATCGGCTTGCGGCGGTCCTTCTCCAAGATGCTGGCATAAACGCTCATCGGTCCCGTCTGCTCCAAGACGAGATCATCAAAGCCTGGAAAGGCTTGGCGCATGTGATCGATAATCGTGTCATAGCCGCGATGGAGGCGCCGTTTACCGTTCAGGTTTCGGAGGACCGACCAAAGGTTCTCCGCGCGATCCCATAACCACATCTCGTGGCTGGCCTCCGAGCCTTGGTGTTTGATGCGGTGGAGCATGAACGAGCGCGAGTGATAGAAATGGACGTACCTCAGCAATCGATGCAGCGCGAACGTCTCGTCGAGCTCGCTCTCGAAATCGACGTAGCGTGAGAGGCTGAGCCGCTGAGGCTCCCAGAGCGGCACATCCATGGTCTCCTTCATGTTCGCATGGAAGAAGCGCGCCTTGTCGCTGCCCGTCTCTCTCTTGATGTACTCCAGGCTCCCATCGGCGCTTCGAAGGAGCTCACCGACGCGTGGCTCGAACCTCCCCTCCGAAAAACCGACCTGAATCCGGTACTCCACGACCCGTGTCGACAGCGTGACAGCGATGATGTCCGCCTCTCCGGCGCCGTCCCAAAGGACGCCCACGCCGTGGCTGCGCGCCGAAGATGCAGCGTCGACACCGCGATAGGCGCAATCTCGTACGAACCAGATCGCGTCGAGGAAGGACGATTTTCCAGAGCCGTTGGGGCCGATGAGGACGTTCAGGGCGCGCGTCTCGACCGAGACATCCGCGAGCGACCTGAAGTTCTTGACCTGGATCCGTGTGAGGTAATTGGCCATCGTCATTCTTCCTTGGCCCCGCTCCGCCGGCATCAGCCTATATCACGATCTGGCCCGGCCCATGGGGGCCCGGCTCGCCCGGGCTCGTGCCTTCGTGCGCTCCTACGTCTGCGCCCGACCTCGCAGCGGTGCGATAAACACTTGCCGCCGCGGGTCGGGTTCTGCCACGCTGCCGCCGCAATGCTCTCTCGACTCCTTCGCCGAGCCGCGATCGCCGCCGTCGCTGTGATCGCCATGGGATGTGGCCCCAAACCCCCGCCGCCTCCTCCTCCCTCACCCACCGCGCAGCCGGAGGCCCCTCCGCCGCCCAAGTGTGAGGACCTCAAGGAGAAGTGCTCGGCCAAGGGCGACACCAAGGCCAAAATCGCGAGCACGTCGCTGGTCTTCACCCCCACGTCCGGGTGGACCTACGCGCAGCTCTCCATCGCGACCATCGCGCAGACCTCCGAGGACGGCGCGTGCTTCGCGATCATGGGCTACGACGGCGACGCCAAGGACGCGAAGAAAGACGCCGCCGCCAGGGACGCCGCGCTCGCCGAGCTCGCGAAGCAGCTCAACCTGGGGCAAATCAAGAAGAAGCCGCTCGTCAACTGGAAGAAGGCCGACGACAACAAGACGACGGCCGGCGACATCAAGGTCGGCCTCTGGCAAGTCGAAGGCGGGACGCGCGGCGCCAAGAAGGGCCCGCTCCTCATCGCGGCCGGACCGATCGAAGGTGGCAAGGGCGTCATCGGCTTGGGCTTCGTCCCGTCGGATGATTCGAGCGGCGCCGATCAAGCCATTTTGAAGTCGATCGAGTCGATCGGGAAAGACAAATGACCGCCCCGCAGCTCGCCCCCGGGACCGTCGTCGCAGGCAAATATTCGGTCGGGACCTGCTTCGGTTACGGCGGCTCTGCGGCGACGTACCACGCGGCGAGCGCGGACGGGCGCGAGGTCGCGCTCAAGATCTTCGACCCCGCGCTCCGGCAGCGCAACGACGTGATGGCCGAGCTCGAGCGCGTCTACGCGGCGACCAACGCGCTGCCGCGCGACGTCTCGGTGCCGCTCCTCGACGCGGGCTACGACCCCGCGACGGGCGCGCCGTTCAGCGTCACCGAGCGGCTCGCCATCCCCTCGCTCGCGCAGCTCGTGTCGCAGCGCCCGCTCACGCCCGAAGAGCTGACCAACGTGCTCAACATGATCGCGCGCCTGCTCGACTACGCGCACGCGCGCCAGATCTGTCACCACGCGCTGCGGCCGACCAACGTGTTCGTGGGCCTCGGC
This sequence comes from uncultured Polyangiaceae bacterium, assembly GCA_964437785.1. Taxonomy (GTDB): domain Bacteria; phylum Myxococcota_A; class Polyangia; order Polyangiales; family Polyangiaceae; genus CAYTJL01. The sequence goes on along the minus strand of CAYTJL010000162.1, from coordinate 9,073 downwards.
GCGAGCTTCTCCGTGCGCGTGACGGACTTCGGCGCCGGGCTCATTCGCTCCGCGGTGCCCACGTCCGAGGGCTACGCCGCCGCCGCGCCTTGGCTCGCGCCCGAGCAGGTGCAGGGCGGCGTGCCCGCGGGCCCCGCGGCCGACGTGTTCTCGCTCGCGCTCCTCGCGTTCTTCGCGCTCACCGGGCGCTCGTATTGGCGCTCGTGCCAAGGCCAAATCGACATGGCCGCGTGGCAGCGCGAGATCATGAGCCCGCGCGTCGCCCCCTCGGCGCGCGCGCGCGAGCTCGGCGTGACGTTGAACTCCGCGTTCGACACCGCGCTCGGCACCGCGCTCGCGCTCGATCCGTCGCAGCGCTACCGGAGCTCGGGCGAGCTCGCGAACGCGATCGAGGCGCTCGTCTCGTCGAAGGGCCCCGAGAGCCAAGCCACGATGGCGTTCCCCGCGATGATGCTCCCGGGCGCAGGCGAATATCCGCCGCCGCCCGCGCCCACCGGCGGGCTCGGGATGTCGCCTCCCGGCGGCCCGCAAGCTGGCGGAGGGGCGAGCGCCGCGCAGGCCGCGGCCAAGCTCCCCGCCGCGTCGGAGCCCGCGTCGCTCGCCGAGACGACGAGCGGCCGGCCCGTCGATCCGAACATCCACCGCAGGAGCCCCAAGACGAGCACGACCAAGCTCGTGCCGATCATCGTCGGCCTCGTGATCATCGCGCTCCTCGGCAGCACCATCTTGGTGCTCGTGCTCATGGGCAAGAAGGGCAGCGGGCCCGAGGCCGCCGCGAGCGCCTCCGCCAGCGCGCTCGCCGCGGCAGCGAGCGCGCCGTCCGCATCGGCTGCGCCCGCGCCGAGCGACACGGCGCCTCCGCCCGCAGACAGCGCGACCGCAGCGCCCAGCAGCTCCGCGAACGCGCCGCCGCCCGACGCCGTCGAGGTCGCGGTCACGTGCGATCCGGGGTGCGACGAGATCAAGATCGACGATCAGGTCGCCGACACCACGCAGCCCGTGATGATCGCGCCGGGCAAGCACAAGCTCGAGCTCGTCAAAAAAGACTACAAAACCCTTACGGACAACATCACGCTCACCAAGGGCAAGAAGTTCGAGAAGAAGTACAAGCTCTCGCCCGAGAAGCCCGAGAAGCCCGCCGGCCCCGCGCCCGCGCCCGGCCCTGCTCCCGGGCCCGCGCCTGCGCCCGGCCCCAAGGCGCCGTGCGGCAAGTTCCTCAAAAAATGTAAGTGAGCGCTCCCCAAGAGCCGCCCGACCGCGCGCGTTGGCGCTGTCGGGCTGCTCTACATCCGCTTGATGCCGAGCACACGGATCTTGTGCACGAGCGTGCGGAGCGGCATCCCGAGCTGCTTCGCGGCTTCGGTCTGGTTCCACCGCACCGATCGGAGCGTCGAGAGGATGACCTGTCCTTCGTAGTGCGCCATGCGCGCCTTGAGGGTGCGGATCTGGCCCGGGCGTGACGAGATGGCGCCGTCGATCTCGGGATCGACGAGCGTGGGTTGATCGATCCTCGCGCCCCGCCCGCGCGCGACGCCGCCCGCCGCGCGCACCGCCGACGGCAGGTCTTGATCGCGCACGCGATCCGATCGCGTGATCACGACCGCGCGCTCGATCGCGTTCTTCAGCTCGCGCACGTTGCCCGGCCAGCGATGGTTGCGGAGGAGCGCCATCGCCTCGGGCTCGAAGCCGCGCACCTCGCGGCGGTTCGCCTCGTTCGCCTCGCGCAAAAAATGGAGCGCGAGGGGCTCGATCTCGTCCTGCCGATCGCGGAGCGGAGGCACCGAGAGCGTGATGGTGTTGAGCCGGTAATAAAGGTCTTTTCGGAACGCGTCCTCGTCGCACATCACGTCGAGGTCGCGGTGCGTGGCCGCGATCACGCGGACGTCGATCAGGATCTCTTTGTTGGATCCCACGCGCGTGATCTTCTTGGTCTCGAGCACGCGGAGGAGCGCGGCCTGCGCGGGGAGCGGCAGCTCGCCGATCTCGTCGAGGAACACCGTGCCCCCGTCGGCCTCTTCGAAGACCCCGCGCTGCGCTTGGCTCGCGCCCGTGAACGCGCCCTTCTCGTGGCCGAAGAAGAAGCTCTCGACGAGCTCGCGCGCGATCGCGCCGGAGTTGACGCAGATCATCGGCCGCTTGGCGCGCGGTCCGCTCTCGTGGATGAAGCGCGCGATCACCTCCTTGCCCGTCCCGGTCTCGCCGTTGATGACGACGGGGATGCGCGAATTCGCGACGCGCGACGCGGTCTCGAGCAGCTCGCGCATCGCCTTGCCCGCGACGATGCCTTGCGACTTGATGAGCGACACGCTGACCGGCGCCTCGCCCGCGACCCAGCGCGTGGAGGGCGCGGACCAATACGGCTGCTCGGCGCTCGCGTTGATCGACGCGACGCGCGCCATCTCGACGAGCTTGTCCGCCGTGGTCGCCGATCCCGGATAGAACGCCGCGCCCACGCAGAGCACCTGATCGGAGCGGCGCGTGATCGCCTGCGTGACGTCGCTCACCACCTGCTCGCCCGCGTCGGGCATGAGCACGTGGATCGCGTCGGGGCTGTAGAGCGCGAGCCGATCTATCGGGCGGAGCGCTTGCCGCACCGAGGGCACCCACCTGCCGACGTGCACGCCGGGCTGCTCGGAGCGCACCATGAGCACCGCGAACCGCGTGCGGTAGTGCTGCGCGCGGACGACCTCCTCGTCGATGCGTGACAAAAACCGCTCGTGGCTCTCGAGCCCGACGCTCGCCTCGGACGGCGAGAGGATGTGCAGGCACGCGGTCACGCCGCCGAGGATGACCTCGTCGCCGGGGTTCATCGTGGCGCTGCGGACCGGCTGGCCCGCGAGCCACGTCCCGTTCGTCGAGTCGAGATCTTCGACGATGACCGCGCCGTCCGAGAGCGTGAAGCGCGCGTGCTCGCGCGAGAGGGTGAGGTCGGGGATGCGGATGTCCGAAGGGAGATCGCGGCCCACGATGATCGGGACGTCGGAGAACAGCACAACCGTCTCGGCCCCGTCGGAGTGATAGAGCAAAAGCGAGACGCGCGATTTGTTCTCGAGCTCGCGATGGATTTCAGCGACGACGTTCTCGGGGAGCTGCTCGGTGTCGTGCTCGCCCGGCGGCGGGTTGGACATCGACGCCGAGCATAGCGGCGAGGGATGGAGGGCAACAATAGAGGGTGCTCACGGTTGCTCGTGAGGGCTCCGCGTACCGCGTGGATCGTGCCGTCGCGCCCACTCGCAGAGCACCATGCCCGCGGCGATGGCCACCGGGAACGAGTGGTTGATCCCGTACATGGGGATCGCGACGACGTCGTCGCACGCGGCGAGCAGCGAGGCGGGCAGCCCGTCGTCCTCGCTGCCGAACAGATACACGAGCCCGCGCGGCGCCGCGGCCTCCCACAAGGTCCTCTTCGCGTGGTCGCGCTCGACGCCGATGAGCGGGCGGCCCTTCACCGCGTCGAGGAACGAGCGCTCGTCGGGGTGCTCGACGATGGTCTCGTACTTGTGCATGCCCATCGCGGCGCGCTCGTAATAGGGCTCGGTCCCGATCAAGAAGATCTCGCGCACCAAGAACGAGTGCGCGGTGCGGATGATCGCGCCGATGTTGAAGGGGTTCTTGGCGCGGCACACCGCGATGGAAAGGTCGTTGCGGAGCGGCGACAGCTCGGCGCGGATCTCCTCGTTGGAGAGGCCGAACGACTTGATCCTCATGGGGCTCGATCGCGGGTGTTGAGCGCGACGGTCACGCTTCAGTCCACGTTGCCGAACTCGGTGTACGGCGGGTAGATCGGGCCCTCTTTGAGCGTGAGGGCGAGCACCGCGCCTTCGGTGTGCTTGACCGAGATCGCGAGCCCGTCGAAGGGCACCGCGTTGAACGCGCTCTTCATCTCGTCGGGCGTCATGTCCGAGACCTTGCGCTTGCCGATCTCGAGCACCTGATCGCCGCCCTTGAGGCCCGCGCGCTCGGCGGGGCTCTGCGGGAGCATGCGCGTGATGTAACAGGACTCTTGGCGGAGCTCGAACCAGAGGCCCAAGCCGATGACCGCGTGGGCGGGCTCGACCGAGAGCTCCATCTCGGCGCCGCCGTTCATCTCGATGCGCAGGCGCTTGTCGAGGAGCGTCTCGGGATCGAAGCGCGGCACGTCCTTGACGCCGATCGGCGAGTCGTTGAGCGAGTTGCTGTCCCACAGCTCGATGCGGAGCTTGTCCGCGGGCCCGAGCATCACGTTGCCGCGCGGGCCGTTCGGCCACGTGGGCGTGAGCGTGTTCTCGTGCACGGGCGTCTTCCAGATCTCTTTGCCGTTGACGAAGAGCTTGGCGTACGCGTCCGCGTTCTTGCCCGAGGGCTGCCACGTGCGGCCGTCGCGCGTCTTGGGGGGCACGCGCGCCGAGAGGATGCGGAGCCAATACATCCCCGCGGGCGGGCCGGGATCGAGCGGGATGCCGGGCGTCGCGGGTTTGGTGCGCGTCGCGAGCTCCGGGAACACCGCGGGGCAACCCGCGGTGAGGAGCAGCGAGAGCGCGAGGAGCGAGAGCGCGAGTCGAGCGAGGGTGTGGAGCCCCATGACGGCCGCCGAGCTTACAGGAGTTTTCGGCCGCGAGATTGTGGTAAACGCACGGCCCATGACGACGACCGTGATCACCACAAGCGAGGCGCAGGGCCACGTCGGGAGCGAGGTCACCCTCCGCGGGTGGCTCTACAACAAGCGTTCGAGCGGCAAACTGCACTTCTTGGAGGTGCGCGACGGGCTCGGGATGCTCTCGTGCGTGATGGCCAAGGGCGACGTCGGCGAGGAGGCGTTCGCCGCGGCCGACAAGATCGCGCAGGAGAGCGCGATCGAGGTGCGGGGCGAGGTGAAGGCGCACCCGAAGCGCGCGGGCGTCTTCGAGATCACGGTGAAGGCCCTCACGCTGATCGCGGCGCCGTCGCGCGAGTACCCGATCACGCCCAAGGAGCACGGCACCGACTTCTTGATGGACCACCGCCACCTGTGGCTCCGCTCGAAGCGGCAGCACGCCATCATGCGCGTGCGCCACACGATCATCAGCGCGATCCGCGACTACTTCGACGGCCGCGGCTTCACGCTGATCGACGCGCCGGTCCTCACGCCCAACGCGTGCGAGGGCACGAGCACGCTCTTCGAGACCGACTACCACGGCGAGGCCGCGTACCTCACGCAGTCGGGCCAGCTCTACATGGAGGCGGCGGCCGCGGCGTTCGGCAAGGCGTATTGCTTCGGCCCGACGTTCCGCGCGGAGAAGTCCAAGACGCGGCGCCATCTCGCGGAGTTCTGGATGGTCGAGCCCGAGGTCGCGTTCATGGATCTCGCGGGCGACATGGAGCTCGCCGAAGGTCTCTTGTGCTCGATCGCGGAGCGCGTGCTCGCCGAGCGGAGGAGCGAGCTCGCGGCGCTCGAGCGCGACGTGACCAAGATCGAGGCGATCAAGGCGCCTTTCCCGCGCATCCACTACAACGACGCCGTCGCTATCTTGAACGAGCACCGCGCGCAGAGGCGCGCCGCGGGCGACAAGCAGGACGACGGCGCGCCCATCACCGACTTCGAGTGGGGCGGCGATCTCGGCGGCGAGGACGAGACCATCATCTCGAGCCGCTTCGACAGGCCCGTGATGGTCCACCGCTACCCGGCGCAGGTGAAGGCGTTCTACATGAAGCGCGACGCGGACGATCCGCGCCTCTCGCTCTCGGTCGACGTGCTCGCGCCCGAGGGCTACGGCGAGGTGATCGGCGGCGGCCAACGCGAGGACGATCTCGCGACGCTCGAGCGCGAGATCGATCGCCACGAGCTGCCGCGCGGGCCGTTCGAGTGGTACCTCGATCTGCGCCGCTACGGCACGTTCCCGCACGCGGGCTTCGGCCTCGGCGTCGAGCGGACGGTCGCGTGGATGTGCGGGCTCCCGCACGTGCGCGAGACGATTCCGTTCCCGCGCATGTTGAACAGGCTCTCTCCCTGATGCGCTCGTCCCGCGCGCGAGCCGTGCTCGACCGCCGCCCGAGGCTTGCCAAGCAGCGCGCGCGCCGTCACAAATGAAACAACGCGTCCCAACACCGTTCCGCGGAGGAGCACATGGCCCGCCTCGTCGGCTTCATCGGTAACCGCCCCGATCTCGGCGCTCGCGCGATCGCAGAGGATGGTCGCGCCCTCTCGGTTCGCCGTCCGCCCACGAACGGGCCTAACGCTCCGACCCCGCCCGGCTGGGGCGTGGGCTTCTATCAAGCGGGGGAGATCCTGCTGAAGCGGCGGCCGCTCGACGAGCGCGCCGAGCTCTCCATCGCCGACATGACGCGCGATCTGCGCGCCGACGCGCTCGTCGCGCACGTGCGCATCGCGACCGTCGGCTCGCTGCGCACCGAGAACACGCACCCGTTCCGCTACCGCCAGTGGCTCTTCGCCAACACCGGCACCATCGATCACTTCGATCGCCTGCGCGGCAGGCTCGCCGAGTCGCTGCCGCAGTTCCTCCAGCGCGACGTGCGCGGCGAGACCGACAGCGAGCTGCTCTTTTATTTGTTCCTCTCGTTCCTCCACGACGCGGGCGAGCTCGACAGGCCCGCGGTCGAGGCGAAGAGCGCAGCGTCCGCGCTCCGCTCCGCGCTCTCGCTCGTCGATCGGCTCGTCGCCGAGGAGGGCGGCGCGCCGCTCGCGCTCAACGTCCTGCTCTTGAACTCCGACTACCTGATGGCCGTGCACGCCGGCGCGGGCATGGGCTATCGCGTGTACGCGGGCGAGCGAGATCTCGAGCGCCTCGTCGGCGACGGCGGGCTCGGCCGGATGCGCTTGCCCGACTACGCGAAGAGCCGCCTCACGCTGGTCGCGTCGGACTTCGACGACGGCGAGCTGCCGCCCATGTGGACCCGCGTGCGCGACCGTGCGATCGTGACGTTCACGCGCGCGCATGATCCCGTCCTCGAGAACCTCTAACCTCGCGCTCACGCTCGCCGCGCTGATCCTCACGGCCTGCGGCGCCGGCGGCCTCGGCCCGGGCGATCACGATCGGCGCAGGCCCGACGGCGTCGCGATCGATCCGATGAGCCTCACGCCGCAGCCTCGCGCGGAGGCGCCTTCGCGCGACGGTCTCGTCGCGCTGCGCACGCCGCTCGGCGTGGACCGCGCGATCCGCACCATCGAGGAGCTCTTCCGAAAGATCGTGCTCGAGGACATCGACGGCCTCGAGGCGATCTTCGCGCGCGACGTGGTCGCGGTGTCGAGCTCCGCGCCGGGCATGGGAGGCCAATCCCATCCGGGCGTGTCCTTTTGGCAGCAGCGCTTCCGCAAGCTCGACTACACGCGCCTCGCGGGGGAGCCGCTGTTCCGCGAGCAGGAGAGCCGCGTCTATCGCGCTGAAGATTCGCTCGACGTCGCGCCGCACCCGTCGATCCGCACCGAGCTGCTCGGCGAGGGCGACGTGGTGGTCCGCTTCCCGGTGCTCACGCCGAGGGTCGGGCAAGATCGTTTGTTCGGCGACGAGATGATCCTCTGGATGCGCCGCGACGGCGATCGCTACCGTATCTATCGCATCCTCGAGGATTTCCAGCTCAACTGATCGGTCTCGTGGGGGGGCCCTCGGCCCAATTTGATCCGCGCATCTTCGTCGTGCGATCATGAGCACGATGAGCGGAATCAAGGTCGCGTTCGTCGGATCGGGCGGTGCCGCGCGCGGGCTCGCGCACCTGGGTGTCCTCAAAGCGTGCCAGGAGCTCGGCGTCGTGCCGCAGATCTTCGTCGGCGCGAGCGCGGGCGCGATCGTCGCCGCGACGTACGGACAAGACATCCCGCTCGACGTGCTGCTCGACGGCTATCGGCTCCCGTGGCGCCGTCGCCACCGCGGGCCGCGGCTCCACATGTCCACGTTCATGGGGCTGCCGAGCTTCGAGGAGCTCAAGGATCCGGGCTACCTCACGTCGGGTTTGTTCTCGATGGAGAAGCTCGAGCGGTACCTCGCGAAGAACCTGCCCATCAACGACTTCCGCAAGCTGCCGAACCCCATCTTCGTGACGGCGGTCGACGTCGACACAGGGCAGCGCGTGGTCTTCGGGCCGGGCTACGTCGACGACGTCCCCGTGAGCCAAGCCGTGGCCGCGAGCTGCTGCGTGCCTGGTCTCTTCAGGCCTTATCGCATCGGCAACCGCTACTACCTCGACGGCGAGGTGGTGCGCACGCTCTCGGCCGATCTCGCGGTCGCCGCGGGCGCGAACGTGGTCGTGATCTCGAACATCTACCGGCCCGAGGAGCGCAGCGAAGAGCGGCGCGAGATCGCGCGGCGAGGCCCGTTCGCGGTGCTGCGGCAGTCGCTCAACATCCTGCTCACCGAGAAGGAGCGGCGCGGCGTGGAGCTGCTCTCGAAGCTCTATCCCCACGTCACGTTCCTCGATATCGCGCCCAACATCGGCCACTACGGGTACTTGAACCGCTTCGCGGCGCGCGGGCTCGTCACGCGCGGATACCGCTCCGCGCTGCGCGCCATCGCCGAGGCCAAGGAGCGCGGCGTGTTTGGATTGCCCTACGATCCAAGCCTGATCTTGAGCTAGCGCCCGTCTCAGCTAACGAGGAGCTTGATGACGAACGTGGTGCTGCCGAGGCGCAGCCGATCGTTGTCGCGGAGCTGGCGGCGCTCGCCGGGAGGAAGGCGCGTCTCGTTGAGGAACGTGCCGTTGCGCGAGCCGTCGTCCTCCAAAAAGGCTTGTCCGGTCGCGGGATCCGCGTGAACGCTCGCGTGGCGCGACGACGCGCTCGCGTCCGAGATCGCGATGTCGACGCCCTCGCCCGCGCTCCTGCCGAGCTGCGTGCGACCGCTGTGAAGCGGCCAGAACGCGCCGTTGGGATCGTTCTGGAACGTGACGAGGAAGCCCACCAAAATGCGCGCGCCCGGGGCCGCCGCGGGCGCTGCGACGGGCGCCGGCGCGCCGCCGAACGATCCGGGGGACATCAGCGGCGGCGGTGAGAACATCGGCGGCGGCGCGAAGCCCGCTTGGCCCAACACGCCGGTCGGCGCGACGGGACCGGGCGCGCCGACGATCGGCGGCGGCGCGAGCGGCCCTCCGCCGCCGGATCGCGGCA
>CAYTJL010000161.1:0-22451 GCA_964437785.1 uncultured Polyangiaceae bacterium | reverse complement strand
TCATCCATCCCCGCAGCGGATCAGGTCCGCTTCGAAGACACCGAGCTTGTGCACCGACCGGCCGAGCAGGATGCGCGCGCACTCCTGCACGCCCTCGGTGATGGCCGGGTGCGGGTGGACACATCGATCGATGTCCTCGAGCTTGGCCTGTTGATCGATGAGGAACGCGATGCCTTGAATGCAGCTCGACGCCTCGGGCCCGACGACGCGGAGGCCGAGCACCTCGTTGGTGCCCGGCGCGGCGAGGAGCTTCACGAATCCATCGGTGTCGCGCATGGCGATGTTGCGGTTGATGAGCCGGTTGCGCAGGACGCTCACGCGGTATTTGACGCCCTTCTTGCGGGCCTGTTGCTCGTTGAGCCCGACGCTCGCGACCTCGGGCTTCAAGAACATGATGGCCGAGAGCGCCTCGTAGCGGATGGGCCACGGGTCGAGCCCGAACATGCGCTCGACCGCGTGACGGCCCTCGAGCTCGGCCACGTTCACGAGCGCGATGTCCATGGTCGCGTCGCCCGCCGCGTAGATGTTCGGCACGCTCGATCGCGTCTGATCGACCTCGACGCCGCCGCTCCGATCGATCGTGACGCCGAGCGCTTCGAGCCCGAGCCCGCTCGTCGCGGGCCCGCGGCCGATCGAGATGAGCGCGTGCGCGACGCGGATCGTCTCTTCGCCCTTGTCCGTCGCGATCACGTACTCGACCTTGCCGCCCTGCACGCGCATGCTGACGAGCTTGGCCTCGCGGTGGATGGTGATGCCCATCTGCTCGAAGTTCTTCGCGACGCAGTCGGCCACGTCCTCGTCCTCGAAGGGCAAGATGCGCGGCTGCCGATCGATGATGTTGATCTTGGTCTTGCCGAAGTTGGCGAACACCGTCGCGTACTCGCAGCCCACGACGCCCGCGCCGACGACCACGAGGCTCTCGGGAAAGCTCGCCCAACGCTCGATGTGATCGCTCGTGACGATGAGCTCGCCGTCGACCTCGATGCCGTCGGGGACGCGCGGCTTCGAGCCCGTCGCGATGACGAAGTTCTCGGCGTCGGCGGTCTCGACCGATCCGTCCGCGGACGTGATCGCGATCGTGTGCGGGTCGATGAGCTTGCCCGTGCCCTTGCGGAGGAACACGCGACCGCCCCGCGGCGAAGGCGTGCTCAAGCGTTCGAGCTGCCGCGTGAGCTGCTCGCGGCGCTCACGCACGGCGGCGCGGACAGCGTCCATCACCTCGGGGTAGCTCACCTCGATGCCCTTCGCGCGGAAGCCGCGATCGGTGCGGCACGCGAGCGCGTAGTCGTTCGAGAGATGCCACATGGTCTTCGACGAGAGCGCGCCGTCGTGGATGCCCGTGCCGCCGATCCGCTCCTTCTCGACGAGCAGCACGTTCTTGCCGAGATCGTGGGCGCGCATCGCGGCCGCGTACCCCGCGGGCCCCGCGCCGATCACGCACACGTCGAACGTCTCCGGCGTCTCGTCGCTCATGACGCGCTCCCTTCGAGATCGGCGCCCGTCCACTCGACGCTCCGCCGCCACAGCTCGCGCGCGAGCGCTTCGCTCTCGGCGACCGGATTCGGCTTCTTTTCGCGGCAATTATCGTAATAGAGGCCGTCGTCGCCGGCGACGTCGGGCGACGTCGCGCAGTAGCACGAGGTCTTCGCGCCCTCCTCGTTCGAGATCATGCCCATCGTCATGAGCGGCCGAATGGGCCAAGGGATGCGGCGCCACGCGTCGGACGCGACCACGCCGGGGTGCAGCGCGTACGCGTGGGGGCCCTTGCCGCCGAGCCTGCGCGCCGTCTCCTTGGTGAAGAGCACGTTGGCGAGCTTGGAGACCGAATATTCGGGGAGCCCCGTGAACGTGCGCGTCGGGCCGCGGAGCGCGTCGAAGTCGATCCCCTTCGCGTCGTAGTGCGACTTGCTCGACACGTTCACGATGCGGCTCTTCGGCCCGAGGAGCTTCATGAGCCGCATCGTGAAGAGGAAGTGGCCGAGATGGTTCGTGCCGAACGCGAGCTCGAAGCCTTGTTTGGTCTCGCCGCGCTGGCCCGCGAGGCCCGCGTTGTTGAGCAGCACGTCGATCGGCTTGCCCTTGTCGCGGAGCACGTCGGACGCGCGCCGGACGCTGTCGAGATCGCCGAGGTCGAGCGCGAGGTACTCGCACGCGCCTCCCGCCTCGCGGATCGCCGCGAGCACGGGCTCGGTCTTCTCTTTGGATCGGCACGCGAGCACGACCTCGGCGCCGCGCGCCGCGAGCGCGATCGCCGTGGATCGACCGATGCCGGTGTTGGCTCCTGTAACGATGATGAAGCGGCCTTCGAGGTCAGCCATGGGGACACGGATGGTATGCTAGGCACGTGACCATCGACGAGGGGCAAGCGAAGGAGCGGCGAATGAGGTCTCTGGAGGCCGAAATCGCCGACAAAGAGGCCGAGGTCCGCGCGCTCCGCGCCGCGCTCGACCGCCGCGGCGAGCCCAACCCCGTGTGGAGCTCGTCGCCCGTCGTCGCCGCCGTGAGCCTGATCGCGATCCTCGCCATCATCGCCGGCGCGTACTTCGTGACGACGCCGAAGCGCCGCCTCAAGCTCGCCGAAGGCCCGAGCGACGATCCTCCTCCCCCGGCCGCGGTGGTGCCCGGCGCGGCCGCTGAAGATCCTGTAGGCGTGCCCGAGTGCGACGCGTACCTGCGCAGGATGGAGACGTGCGTCATGCCCAAGGTGCCCGACCGCGCGAGCTTCCAGCAGACGCTCAAGCAACAGCGCGACGCCTTCCGTATGGCGACGGCCCATCCGGCGTCCCGTGAGGCCGTCCGAAAAGCCTGCATCGACGCCGATCGCGCGATCGCCGACACGTGCCGCTGAGCGGCCCGTCGACCATTCGACATGTGCCCGGCGGGGATGGAGGCACATGAGGCACGCTCGATTTTCAGGGTGAGGTCCGCTCATTAACGTTGTTGTGGAGGGGCTGTGCCCGGCACGTGCCCGCTTTGTGCCCGCGTGAGAGCGTCAAAAAAAAGAGGGAAGAACGCCGCACGTGCCCGGGCGCCCCGCTGGCACGAAAGGTGCGACAAGCGATCTTCAGAAGGCACGGACAACGGGGTGACCGGGCGGGTGATGCAGCCCATACATCATCTCCCGCCCCTATTTCTCGTTGTTTCTCGTGCGACCCTTTTCACCTGTGAGTCGTAGTCCGATTCTCGCGGTGCCAGGGGGGAAGCCAGCTCGTCTCCGTCGCTCATTGGAGGAGGAATATCCATGTCTCTCACTCGTACGCTCGCAGGGTCTCTCACCGCGCTCGCGCTCGTCACGACCGCTCAATCGGCGTTCGCGCTCGACATCTCCGAGCCGGACAACTTCGGCCGCATCGGCAACTGGCTCGTGCTCGGCGGCTTCCCTCATGGAGGTTGCTACTCGCCGCTCGGGAACGTGCTCGATCCCGTGGCGGCGGCGCCCTGCGGCGGTGACTCCGATGCTGGCCGGACCTGGCAGCAATACACCCCTGCGACCGTGGGCGGCGCGTGGATCACGCCCTGCGGCCAGGGCGGCGCGTGCAACGGTGGATACGTGAGCTCCGATCTCAACTGCTTCTACGGCGGCGTGGTGGCGGGCGCCCCGGACTTCGTGATGGGGTATGCGTACACGAACCTCATCCTCGATCAGCCCATGACGCTCCGGCTGTGGTCCGGGTCGGACGACGGTTATCGCTACTGGATCGACGGCAATTTGGCGCTCGACGTGCAAGGCGCCTGTCGCTGCTACGGTGACTCTCAAGAGATGGTCCAAGTGACGCTCACCGCGGGCGTCCACAAGATCCTCGTGCAAGTGGGCGAGGGCGGCGGCCACTGGGGCTTCGTCCTCCGCGCGACGGACGTGAACAATAACCCCATCACGACAGGCATCCACGCTGACACGGGCACGCAGTGCTGCGACGACCCGGACAACGACGGTGTGTGCGCGCCGGACGACGTTTGCCCGGGCTTCGACGATCACGCGGACGCGGACATGGATGGCATCCCGGACGGCTGCGATCCCTGCCCGCTCGACGATCAAAACGACGTCGACGGCGACGGCGTGTGCGGCAACGTCGACAACTGCGCGAACGTCTATAACCCCACCCAGGGCGACTTCGACAACGACGGCTCGGGCGACGCGTGCGACGTGCGTTGTGAGACGCTCATCGCCGACGCCGACGCGTACATCGCGGCGGATCAGCCGACCAGCAACTTCGGCGCGGGCGCCCTCGCCGTGGGCGTCATCAACAACGGGGCGAGCGTGCGTGAGACGCTCCTCCACTTCTCACACCCGCAAATCCCCTCGGGCGCGCTCATCACGTCGGGCAGCCTGTTCCTCTATCAATACAGCCGCATCGGCGGCCAACAGGCGCTCGAGCTGTCGCTCGCGGACGACGCGTGGAGCGAAGGCGCGGTGACGTGGCAGAGCTATGGCGCGCCGAGCTCGGGCGCGCTGCTCGGCACGGGCAGCAACGTCTCGAACGCGGGTCTCTTCTCGATCCCGATCAACACGTCGTTCCCGGTGAGCGCCATCGACGACGGCCTCGTCCTCACGCAGGACGCCGGGCACACCATGCTCTATGACCACACCTCGCCCAACTACTGGCAGAAGCCCCGCCTCAAGCTCTGCTTCGTCGTGACGGAGTAAACCAATCCACATGACGCTTTGAATCCCCCCGTGTCGCTCCAATAGGCACCGGGGGGGTTTGGGGGGACCTTTGGGGGGACCTTTGAGGTCCCCCCATCGACTACCGCCGCCCGTGCCTCGTCGGGATCCGAGGCACGGGCGCCTTTTTTTCTGCGTTTGGCGCCATCATCCCACATTGACGAGAGGGATCGAAAGCACGTAAAAAGGTCCTTCTATCAACGGAGGACAGGATGGGCGATCAGGTCGGTATCAGCGCGATGAGGCTTTATTTGCCGGCTCCTCGCGTGAGGCTCGAGGACTGGTGCGGCTGGACGGGCAATTCGTACCAGAAGGTGCGCGCCATCGTGGGGTCGAGCTTCCGGGTGCGCGCGCGCCACGAGAGCCTTTATACGATGGCGGCCAACGCCGTCCTTCGCCTGATCCTGGAGGAGGACATCGATCCTGCCCGCATCGGCTTCTTGGGCCTCGGGACCGAGTCGAGCAGCGACAACTCGGCCGGCGCGGTCATCGTCAAAGGCATGGTCGACAGGGCGCTGCGCGATCTCAAGAAGCCGAGGCTCGCGCGCGCGTGTGAGGTGCCCGAATTCAAGCATGCTTGTCTGGGCGGCGTCTACGCGATGAAGAGCGCGCTCCGTTACCTCTCGTTCGACGGGCGGGGGCGCCAAGCCATCGTGGTCTCCGGCGACATCGCCGAATACGAGCGTGGCAGCAGCGGCGAGCAGACCCAGGGCGCGGGCGCCGTGGCGATGCTCCTCGAAGAGGACCCCAAGCTCCTCAAGATGGACCTCGCGCGCTCCGGGTCCGCCTCGGACTACCGAGGCCCCGATTTCCGCAAGCCGTTCCAAAGGCACTTCATGGGCGAGCCCGAGAAGGATCGCCAAAGGCTCCACGACTTCCCCGTCTTCAGCGGTAAATACTCCACGGTGTGTTACATCGACGAGACGCTGCGCGCGGTCGAGGACATGTTCGGTAAGCTCCGCGTCACGCCGCGCACCTTCTATCAAAAGGTCGCCGGCATCTTCATGCACCGTCCTTATCACCAGATGCCGGTCAACGCGCTCGCCGCGCTCTACACGTGGGGCCTCTCGAAGAGCGAGGCGCACCTCCACGAGCTGGAGGAGCTGTGCAAAGAGGCGGGCGCCAACTACAACGTGGTGCTCGACGAGATGCGGAGTCACCCCGATCTCTTCGAGCTCGCGCTCGCGGGGCGCGGCGGCGAGGAGGTCTATCCAGAGAGCATGAAGGCGGTCAAGAAGCTCCGCGCCACGCCCAAATTCCAGGCGATCTTGAGCGCCAAGATGACGCTCGGGGCAGAGCGGATGATGGACCTCGGCAACCTCTACACGGCGTCTCTGCCCGCGTGGATCGCCGCGGGCTTCGAAGAGGCGGCCGAGAAGGGGCTCGACCTCGCGGGCAAGGACCTCGTCGCCATCGGCTATGGCAGCGGCGACGCGGCCGAGTCCATCCCCATGTCGGCGGTGCGCGGGTACGAGGGCCCCGCGTCGCGCATCGGGTTCAAGAACGCCCTGGAGCAAGGCTTCGATTTGACCAAGGAGCAATACGAGGCGCTCCACGACGGCAAGCCCGACGTGGGCTTTCAATACACCCCCTCTCGCGAGTTCGTCATCGATCGCGTGGGCGACACGAAGAGCGCCGATTTCCAGGACATCGGCGTGGAGTATTATCGCTACGTGCCTTGAGCGCGGAGCGACCATCGATGTAGAAAAATCCAAGGCCACGCTATCTTTGGGCAGCCTGGAACTTTCTCCATGATCGGGCGGTCGCCCGCCTCATGCGACCTACGTCCTCCGCCGAGACCTTCCCTGCGCCTACGCTGCTCCACCTCGAACCGCCGGTGAGGCCGGACTATGACGAGCTCCGCCAGAGCCTCACGTTCGCGTTCACGAGCGGCGTCTCGGGCGGGCTCTTCAGCCAAGCGCTCGATCGGGCGCCGCTCCCACCATCGTCGTGGGACCCAAAGAGCTATGCGCCGGATCTCTTTTTGGCGGAGCTCGTCGCGCGCTGCTTCCGCGTGCGGGTCGCGGGCTATGACGCGGTCGTCAATCAATCCTTCTTGCTCCGGGTGATCTCGGCCCCTCCCAAGGATCAACGCGTCACCGAGCAGCGCCGCGAGATCCTCCGCGAGCTCACGGGCGAGCCCCGGTATCGCGCCGATCTGGAGCAGCTCTATGTCACGCTCGTGCGGCTCCGCGGCGGGCTCGAAGGCGCGAACGCGGGCAAGAAGCTCGACGCGGTGAGGCGGCAGCTCGACGTGCTCGCGCTGCTTCAAAAGGCCTTTGATCAAATGGCCAATGGCTTTGACGGCGCGACGAGCGCGCTCGCGCGGCTCCGCGGCTTCGGCGAGGCGGTCAAGGGCACGGAGGGATATCGCTCGCTCGCCGATCTGCTCGACTACGACGAGCACCTCGCGACGCTCGGGCTCACCATCCGTGTCGGCGCGGACGGGCGCGTGCGCGGCTTCGAGGTGATGAACGTGCGCGAGCGCGGCGACAACCCCTTCGTGCTCTCGCCCGTGCGTCGTTGGCTCTCGCGCATCGAGCTGTTCTTTCGCGGGTACAGCTTTGGGGAAGGAGAGGTGATGGCGCGCCTCGTCGATGCGGTCTTCGAGGGGATCGAAGAGCACGTGATCGCGCTCGTGCCGCTCCTCGGCGAGCTGGAGTTCTTCTTGGGCGCGCTCAACTTCCGCGATCAAGCCCGCGCCATCGGGCTCGACGCTTGTTTGCCGGAGATCGCGCGCGAGGGCGGCGCGCGCGCGCTCGAAGGGCTTTATAACCCGCTCCTCGTGGCCAATGGGGTCAAGGCCGTTCCGTGCGACATGGTGACCGATCGATCGGACGCGACGGTGCTCGTGACCGGCCCGAACTCGGGCGGCAAGACGAGGCTCCTCCAATCGGCGGCGATCACGCAGCTCCTCGCGCAGGTCGGGGTGTTCGTGCCCGCGCGCGCCGCGAGGCTCGTTTGGGCGCCCGGGCTCGTGGTCTCGCTCATTCAAGACACCAAGTTCGATCAGAGCGAAGGGCGGCTCGGGATGGAGCTCTTGCGCATCCGCGCGCTCTTCGAGGAGCTCGGGCCGGGAGCGATGGTGATCTTGGACGAGCTCTGCTCGGGGACCAACCCCTCTGAAGGAGAGGAGATCTTCGAGCTGGTGATCGCGCTCTTGGCCGAGCTCCGGCCGCAGGCGTTCATCACGACACACTTCCTCTCCTTCGCCAAGAGGCTCGCGCGGGAGCGGGCGAACGAAGGGCCCGCGAGCGCAGGATCCACGTTCCTCGCGCGGCTCCGGTTCGTGCAAGTGGAGCTCGATCACACGCACAAGCCCACGTATCAGTTCACCGAGGGCGTCGCCTCGACCTCGCTCGCCGCCCAGGCGGCGCGGCGGCTCGGCGTGAGCCGCGAGGAGCTCGAAGGGCTCATTCACCGCAACATCGATCAAGCCCGGCGCACGTCCGCCGCGCTCGCCGAGATGGGTTGAGCCATGGCGACCTTCCTCACCACCCCTCGCATGAGCGCCGCGCTCCGCGCCCGCGTGGAGCGCGCCGTGAGCCACAAGGCGCGCGCGCGCCACAACGCGGCTCGCCTCGGCCTCCAAGGCACGTTCGCGGGCGGCGCGAAGCTCCGCGCCATGCGGCTCCTGCCCATCGCCGCCGCCCTGGTCATCGGCGTCTTCGCCGCCGTGGCGTACGCGCGCGAGCGGCGCGCCGTGGACGCGGAGAAGCTCGCGATCGCGGGCATCATCGACGCTCGCCGCGCGGCGCTGCCCAAGGGCCATGAGGGCCTCGTCGCCGCGACGGATCATTGGATCACCACCTCGTCCAAACGAGACGAGACGCGCGATCTCGTCGACGACAGCCTCCGTGTCAAAGGCGCGCTCGATGGGTGGTTGAAGAGGCCCGCGCTCTATGTCCGTGGCCCCATCGCCGATCTGGAGCGCGCGGTGACCGTCGAGGAGGCGGCCAAGGCGTCCGACAAAGACGCGCTCCTCCTCTGTTTGCTCGCGCCGCCCGCCGCGACGTCGGAGCGCGATTTGCTCGCCAAGGTGAGGGGGGTTTATTTCAGCGGCGCCAAGGTGGATGAGGAGACAGCCAACGTGCGGAGGCTCATCGACGCACGAAAGGGCCTTCGCCTCGTGAGCCCTACGTTCGAGGCGTCGGCGAAGATGGCCGACGATCTCCGCCTCTTGGCCGAGCACCGGCGCGAGCTCGACGCGATGCCCTTCGCGACGACGCAGCGGGCGGCTTCGGCCGAGCTCCTGATCATCGCCGCGGATCTGCCGGGATCCGAGCGCAAGACGCGCATCACGCTCGTGGACCTCACGGCCAAACGGGTGCTCCTCCGCGTGGAGAGGCGCGCCGAGGTCGCGACCTCGTCGCCCTCGGGCGCGCTCTATCGCGCCGAGATCGAGGCGTGCAGCGCGGCGCTCGCGGCGCGCAAAGCGGTCGAGTAGATTCATTACCTCCGCCACCGCACGTCTGTTATAAACGCACCGTGAAGAGCCTTTGGATCCTCCCCTTCGCCGCGCTCGCCGCGTGCGGCCCCGCGCAACCCACCGTCGTGTTCGTTCAAGCCACAGGCCCTGAGCCGCCCGCCTCGCCGCAGGTGGCGGCGCCCCGCCAATGCTCCTCGACCATGACCATGCGGTCGATCACGCCCGACAGCGCGACGTGCTGGGTGGACGCGCCCAAGCCCAATCAGCGGGGGATGCTCGACTTTCCCTGCGACGGCGGGGACGCGACGCTCAAATTCGGGGGCAAGCACGACTTCAAAGGCGTCGTGTCGAACGGCGTGCTCACCACCTCGCAAAAGACACGCTTCCCGTTCAGCGACGGCTGCATGTGGGAGAGCGAGCAGACCGTGAGCGGCCCTGTCGATGGGCCTTTGGAGTATCGTTATTCCGAGCGACCCGTGGAGGGGACGGGCTGCGCGTCGGGGTGCACTGCGCGGGGCCACATCATCAAAACCAGGTAATCGAGGCGAGAACGCCTTCTTTACGAACGGCGCGCGACGCGCTCTGATAGGGTCGTCGGTCTGCCCTTCGGGGCATCACAAGGAGAATCTTCATGCGAGCATGGCTTGGCTGGGCAGTGGGGATCGTGAGCATCACCGCAACAGGGCTCGGCATGACGACGAGCTGCGGCGGAGGAGGCAGCGGAGGAGGCGGCGGCAGCGGGGCGAACGGCGGCGGGGGCGGGTCGAGCACGAGCACGTCCACGAGCACCAGCACGTCCACGAGCACCAGCACGTCCACGAGCACGAGCACGAGCACGTCCACCAGCACGAGCAGCAGCGGCTCCGGGCCGTACACGACGTGCGGCGACTGCACCGATCTCAACTCGGGCGCGCCGGCCAACGAGTGCAAGGCGGCCTACGACGCGTGCTTGGCCGACCCGGGCTGCGACGCGATCTACAACTGCACCTACTTTGGTACGCCGCAGGGCGTGCCCGGCCCGTGCGACGCCGACGCCCCCGGCGGGTGCTGCACGTACGCGTGTTACGGCGCGCTCGCGTCGTCTCAAGCCGCCATCGATTTGTACGAGGCGTTCGACGGCTGCGTGTATTGCACCACCTGCAAGACGCTCTGCTCGACCGACGCGTATTGCCAGGTCTTCACCGAGAACGGCGCCAACTGCCCGTGATCGCAATGGCATCTCGGGCGCTTCGCTGTTAAGAGCCGGGCGCCCGACATGCCTTCTCCTCGCGTCATTTCGCTCACCCCCGCTGTCTTTCACTTGTCCGAGGCCGTCAATCAGGTCTCGCGGACGTACGGCGACGCGCCCATCGTGCCTCGCGGGCCGAGGCTCTCGCCGCTCCTCGCGCGCGTGCGCACCGGCGTCCAAGCCGCGCTCGACGCGCCCGATCACGAGGCCATCGTCTTTACCGGCACCGGCTCGTCCGCCATGGCCGCCGTGCTCGGATCATGCCTTTTGCCGTCGGAGCGTCTGCTCGTGATCCGCAACGGGGCTTACGGCGATCGCATCGCCGAATTCGCACGGACCTTGGGGCAACCCCTCGTCGACATGGAGCTGCCGTACGGCGCATCCCCGGACATCGCGGCGGTGGAGCGCGCGCTCGCGGAGGGCAAGGCGGATGCGGTCGCGATGGTGTACGGCGCGACCTCCACCTGCACGCTCAACCCGGTGGCCGCGGTGGGCGCGATCGCCAAGCGCCACAACAAGAAATTCTTGGTCGACGGCGTGAGCGCGTTGTTCGTCGAGCCCATGGATCTCGCGGGTTGGGGCGTGTCGGCCGTGATGGGCTCGTGCAACAAAGGCCTCCACAGCCACCCCAACCTCACGATGGCGCTCGTCCACCGCGAGCTGCTCGCGCAGATGGCGCACATCCCGCCGCGCGCGCCGAGCCTCGAGCTCTCCAAGATCCACAAAGCCCAGCGATCCGGCTCGCACCCGTACACCATCGATCCGATGAGCCTTTGCCAAGTCGCCGCCGCGCTCGATCACCTGGCCGAAGGCGGCGGCGTCGCGGGCCGACATGCGACGTACCAAGCCCGGTGCCGGCTCCTGCGCGAAGGCTACGAGCGCCTCGGGCTTCGGATCGCCCGCTTCGGGGACGCGCCGCTGCAATCCATCGGCACCGCGCTCCACATCCCGCACGGCATCACGTACGACGCCATGGCCGAACGGCTCGCGACCGAGCCCGTCGAAGGTCACGTGTTCGAGATTTACGCCGCGCAAGGCAAGCTCTCGAACGAGCTGTTTCGCGTCTTCCACATGGGCGATTACCCGCTCGACGTCTACCCGATCTTCCTGCGCGCGCTCGAGCGCGTCCTCCCGGCGACGGGGCGCGGCCAAGCGATCTGACGCCGCGGTGTTGGCTCCCCGCGGCCGACTCTGGTAGACGTCGCTTTTAGTCGCGCATGGATCAGGCCCTTCTCCGCTCGTATTTCGCAACCGTCTACGAGTTCTCGACGGGGGGCGGCGCCCTCCGGGCCTCGCTCGACGGCGAGATCGTGCAGGACCTCGCCGCGCTCCCGGACCTGCTCCAGCGCAGGTTCGCGGTGCTCACCGCGTATAACCCCCGATCGATGCTGCTGCCGCGGCGCGTGAACGAGCAACGTCACTTCGTCCTGCGCGATTTGTTGATCTTGGGCTGCTACCGCGTCGAGCCGTGCGTGGGCGCCGAGGCCGACGCGGAGGGCGTGTGGCGCGAGCCCGCGTACCTCGTCCACAACATGGAGCGCGACGAGGCCATCTCGTTTGGCCGCGTCTTCCGGCAAAATACCATCCTCTATGCGCAGGGCGGCAGGCCCGAGCTCATCGTCACCGACCCGACCGCCGACGACATCGGCCGCACGTTCCAAGGCAACTGGCGCGTGAGGACGTAGGGAGAGAACATGCGTCGATTGCTGATCTTCGCCGCTGGGATGATGGCCGTGACCGCGATGGGCTGCGGTCAAAAGAAGATCACCGAGTGCAACGCGCTCGTGAACGTCATCAACGGCGGCGTCGCCGCGCTGGAGAAGGCGCCGTCGAACGAGGGGGATCCGTCGCGCGTGAGCGATCTGCGCGCCATGGCCGACACCATGGATAAGATCGCGGGCGACACCGCGAAGATCGAGCTCACCCTGCCCGAGCTGAAGAAGGTCTCGATCGACTATCAAAAGATGGCCAAAGACGTGGCCAAGGCCGAGCGCGATCTCGCCAAGGCCGCCGAGGACAAAGACACGGCCAAGCGCGCCGCGGCCGAGGCCGCGCTCGACGCCGCGGTCAAACAGGAAGACCCGATCGTCGACGGGCTCAACAAGTTCTGCCAAAAGCCTTAATCTGGCCCGCCTCAAAGGCGCGTACGATCGGAGCCTCGATGATCTTCGATCGCGAGACGCTGCTCCGCCGCTTCGCGCCCGATCCCCTGTCGATCTGGCGCAGGCAAATCGAACGGCTCCGCGAGCTCGGCGTGCAGATCGCCGAGACGAAGCGCGCGCTCGCGAAGGGCTATTGGCAGAGGCTCGGCGACGAGATGGTCGATCCCAACAAGGCCGCGCGCTACGCGCAGGCGGTCGCGGAGGGCAAGAAGATCGAGCTCGCGGGGTGGCTCCGGCCCGGCCCCGATCGACGAGGGAGCGCGGACGGCAGCATGGCGTGGCTCCGCGGCGGAGATCCCGGCGCGCAGCTCATCCGCTTCGAGCGGCGCACCAAGCTCCCGATCACCGTGCTCAGCCCCGACACGATGGAAGACGCGTGGGCCTGCTCGTGGCCGGGCGCGTTCGCGAACTTCAACCGATCGCGCGTGCTCGTCGTGACCGTCGACTACCAGCTCGTCCGCTGGGAGGGCCACGGCCACGCGAGCCCGTATCGTTGAGCCCGAATTCAGGCTGAGTTACACCTCGTCCATCGTCGCGACCTTGGCGAGATCGAAGCCGGTCGCGATGCCGCGCAGGCTCCGCCCCTCGACCGCGATGATGCGCCGCGCGCGCACCGCGATGGCGTGACCGGCCACGCGGTAGAGCGGGGTCGCTTGATCGAGCGACGTCACCGCGTAGCTCATCACCTCTTCGACGGGCATGTTGAGCACGTCGCGCGGGAGCGTCTGCGCCTTGAGCGCTTCGGCCTGCGTGAAGAGGCCCACGGGGTAGTCGTCGTCGACCACGACGAGCCCGCGCACGCTCTTGTCGCCGAGCTTCTTGATGGCCTCTTGGATGGTCTCGCCCACGCCCACGGTCTCGACCGAGGTCGTCATGATCGACGAGAGCGGCAGATCGACGTGATGGAACATCACGGCCCGCATCACGTCGCGCGTGGCGAGCATCCCCACGGCCTTGTCGCCGCGGTTCACGAGCACCCGGTGGATGCGATAGGTCACCATCGCCTGCGCGGCCTCGCGCACGGTCTGCCCCTCGTCGACGCCGATCACCGCGGTCTGCATCACGTCGCCCGCGACGCTCGCCTTGCCCCGCTCCCCGCGCGCGATCGCGAGCGAGGCGCGGAGCATGTCGGTCATCGAGACGATCCCGAGCGGGGCGCCGTCCTCGCCCGTGATCACCACCGACGAGATGTCGCGCTCTTCGAGCGTACGCTCGATCTCGACGAGCGGCGTCGACGGGCGGGCCGAGATTAACGAGTGGCTCATGTACTCGCGCACGGGCGTCTCGAACATGGCCTCACGTGTATCACTCATCGCCGCGGGCAGGGGAGCCTGATGCCCGTGGGAGAGGCGTAAAAAAGGGCGCCGCGCGCGCACTCGGGTGGGATCGGAGGCTTCACGGGTTTGCCCGCGTCGAGCGCGCCTGCGCCGAGCGCGCCCGCGTCGGATCCGCCGTCCATCGCGAGCGGCGGATCGATCACGCTGGGCGCGGCGTCCGCGACGCCCGCGTCGACGACGACGCCCGAGGCCGCGTCGAGCGCGCCCGCGTCGAGCGCTGTCTTGGGCTCCGTCACGCTCACCGCTCCTTTGGTCCCCGAGCCCGCGCCTCCGTTGGGGCTCAGCACGAACCAGAGGACGATCGCGCCCGCGAGCCCCAACGCGGTGACGATCGCGAGCAGGCGATGGCTCGGCGCGGAGTCCTCGGGCTTTGATTCGCGGCCGATAGGGCCTGGATCCGAGGGCTTGGGGACGCCGGGGTCCGAGGGCTTGCGCCCGACACCCGGGTCCGAAGGCTTGGGCGCGTTCCCCGGATCCGAAGGCCTCTGCGCGGGCAGCGAAGGATCCGAAGGCTTGCGCCACCCGGGATCCGAAGGCTTTCCGAGCGGCACCGACGCCGCCTCCTCGGGGCGCACGGCCTTCATCGAGAGCGGCGTGAGCCTGCGGACCATGGGCGCGGAGCTCTGGCTCGACTCGCGCTCGTACTTTTGGATCGCGTCGATGAGCGCCGTCGTCGCGATGGAGGCGAAGGGCCTGAGCGCGGACACGAACGTGCCGGCCGTGGGGTAGCGATCGTCGGGGTAGCGCGCGTACGCCTTGGCGATCGCGGCGGCGAGCGCGGGCGGGACGTCGTCGCGATGGCGCGCGATCGGCGCCGGATCTTCGAGGCTCACGCGCACGCAGAGCTCGGGCAGGTTGCGGCCTTCGAACGGGTGCGCCCCCGTGAGAAGCTCGTAGATCGTGACGCCGAGCGCGTAGATGTCGGTGCGGTGATCGACCTCTTTGGCCGAGCGCATCTGCTCGAGCGACATGTAGAGCGCGGAGCCGACGATCGAGCTCGTCTTGGTGAGCTCCATCTCGCGATCTTTCTCCTCTTCGACGACCTTCGAGATGCCGAAGTCGAGCACCTTGACGAGCGGCGGCTCGCCCGCGCGCTTCACCAAAAACAGGTTCGAGGGCTTCACGTCGCGGTGGACGATGCCGAGGTTGTGCGCGCGCGTGAGCGCGGAGGCGGCCTGCACGACGTAGTCGATCGCGTCGTGGCTCGAGAGGCGCACACCCGCCTTGACCACGCGGCCGAGGTCCTCGCCTTCGAGGTACTCCATCTCGATGTACGGCAGCGCGTCTTTGGCCATGACCACGTCGACCACGCGCGCGACGTGCGGATCCTCGATGCGCCGCGCGTTGCGCGCCTCGCGCGCGAAGCGCTCGGGCGCGTCGGGCAGCTCCGCCAGCTCGGGCCGCAGGAATTTGAGCGCGACGAGGCTCCGAAGCGCGAGATGCTCGGCCGCCACGACGACGCCCATGCCTCCGCTGCCGAGCACCCGATCGACCTTGTATTTACCGAAGAGGACCGCGCCGGACGAGAGATCCGGGAGCCCCAATTGCCCGCTCACCCGTGTAACGTAGCGCGGCTTCATCGCGTTGTGGGGAGAGGCCCTAACTGCCTCCTACCGAGCAATGTCCGGGCGTGGGAAGCGTAGCGCCCCTCCCTTCGTACCCTTAAGATGGCCCCTCTCGGGCCTTCGCCCAACTCCCTCGCACGATGGCAGCGTCCGGCCCGATTCAGCTCTTCATCTCGTACGCGGCCGCCGATGAGGGGCTCGCGATCGAGCTGGAGAAGCACCTCGCGCTCTTGCAGCGGAGCGGCGTCCTGCGCGCGTGGAGCACGCGGAAGATCGGCGCGGGCGAGGACTATCGCGACGCGATCGATCGCGAGCTCGAGCGCGCGGACGTGATCGTGTTCTTGGTGAGCGCGGATTTCCTCGCGTCGGACTACCTCTACGATCGCGAGATGCGCGTGGCCCTCCGCCGCCACGAGGAGCAGAGAGCCACGATCGTGCCCGTCTTGGCGCGCCCCTGCGACACGCAGGATCTCTCGTGGAACAAGCTCGATCCCGCGGTGGCGTGGCTGCCGAGCAAGGTGAACGTCAACGGCCCTGTCGCGATCTCGCTCTGGGACGACCGCGACGAGGCCCTCGCGGCCGTGGCGCACAGCATCCGCGCGATGGTGCGGACCTCCTCCTCGGTGCCGCCCACCGAGGGGCCCGTGAGCCGCACGTTTCCGCGGCGCAAGTCGGTCGCGTGGAACGTGGTGCCGCGCAAGCTCCCGCGCTTCTTCGGGCGCCGCCTCGAGCTCGAGCAGCTCGGCCGCGACTTCGAAGCCGGGCGCTCGCCCGTGGCGGTGTACGGGCTCGGCGGTATGGGCAAGACCGAGCTCGCGCTCCAGTACGCGCGCGAGAACGACAAGCACTACGACATCGTCTGGTGCGTGCGCGCGAGCGAGCGCGCGACGCTCACGGCCGACGTCGCCGCGCTCGCGGCCGAGCTCAGGCTCCCCGGCCGCACCGACTCCAACCAGCGCGTCGCGATCGACGCGCTCATGCGCCATCTCTCGCAGCGCGATCGGTGGCTGTTGATCTTCGACGGCGCCGACGACAAAAGCGCGATCGAGCGCTTCCTCGTCGCCGAGGGGGGTCACGTGATCATCACGACGCGCGACCCGTCCTTCGTGTCGATCGCGACGCCGGCGCCGCTCGAACCGCTCGATCCAACGGAGTCCTTGGGGCTGCTCTTCAAGCTCACGCTCCGCGACGAGAGCGAGTCCGAGGACGCGGCCGCGCTCGCCGCGGCGCTCGGCCACCTGCCGCTCGCGCTCGTGCAGGCGGGCTCGTACATGGTCGAGGCGGTGATGTCGTTCTCCACGTACCTCGCGCGGTTCTCGGAGCAACAAGGCGAGCTGCTCCGCCGCGGCGCGGGCGGCGCCGACTCCGTCGCGACCGCGTACGGGCTCGCGTTCAACGAGGTGCTCGGCCGATCGCGCGCCGCCGCGGAGCTGCTGTCGCTCCTCGCGTTCTTCGCGCCCGACAACATCCCGCGCGACGTGCTGCGCGTCGCGGACACCTCGATGTTCCCGGAGGATCTCGCGGACGCGGTCGAGCAAAATTCGTCCGTCGACGATCTCATCAAGGTGCTCGGCGGCTATTCGCTCGTCGAGCCGCACAGGAGCGATGAGCCGCACAACCCCGACAGCCTGCGCATCCATCGCTTGGTGCAGGCCGTCGTGCGCGATCGGCTGAGCGCCGAGGAGCGCGCGACCTGGGCCGGTCACGCGGTGGGCATCGTGGTCTCGTCGTTCCCCGCAAAGACGAAGGATCACCCGGAGAATTGGCCCGCGGCCGAGCGCTGGTACCCGCACGCCATCACGGCGCTCGAGCACGCGGACCGCGCCTCCGCGGCGCGCGCCGACGCCGAGCGCCTGATGCGACGCGCGGCCGAGTACATGTTCGCGCGGAAGCGCAACGGCGACGCCTACGAGCTCTATGCGCGGGCGCTCGCGATCGCCGAAGGGTCGAACGACAACGCGCGCATCGCGGCGAACCTCTCGGGCATGGCCGCGTCGCTGCACCAGCTCCGGGATTTTGCGCGCGCCGAGGAGCTCGCCCGCCGCGCGCTCAAGTACGAGGAGCCGACCATCGACATCGACGGGACGGAGAGCACGACCGTGCGCGACCTCGCGGCGATCGCGCTCGACGAGAGCATCCTCGCGCTGATCCTCCTCGAACGATCGCGGAAATCCGACGATCGCGGCATGCTCAACGAGGCGCTCGAGCTCGCGCGGAGCGCGCTCAAGCGCGACGAGGCAGCGCCCAAGAAGGACGACGCGGCGATCGCGCGGGACGCGAACTGCCTCGGGATGATCTTGCTGCGCCTCGGCCGGCTCGATCAACGGGAGCACTTCGACGAGGCGAAGGCGCTGCTCGAGCGCGCGCTCAAGCTCGATCGCGATCGCCTCTCGCCCGGCAACCCCGAGCTCATCACGCGGCTCAACAACCTCGGGTTCTTGCTGCGCGAGATGGGTGATCCGAAGGGCGCGCAAACTTGCTTCAGAGAGGCGCTCGACATCGGCGCGAGCGTGTACGAGGCCGACAACCCCGAGCTCGCCACGTTGCATGCGAACCTGGCCGAGGTGCTCGGCAAACTCAAGGACTTCGAGCAGGCCAAGGATCACCTCGAACAAGCGCTCGAGATCGCCATCGAACGGTACAAGCTCGCGCGCGGCCGCGAGATCGCCGACGCGGGCTATTTGGTCGCGATCCGGCGGAACAACCTGGGCGTGCTCCTCAGCGACATGGGCGATCACGAGGGCGCGGTGATCCAGATCGAGCAGGCGATCGGCATCGCGCGCAAGGTGCTCGGCGCCGAGCACCGGAGGGTCAAGAAGCTCGAAGAGAACCTCCGCACGGTGCGCAAAAAGAGCGGGAGCGGCTCATGAGCGATCGACTCTGCACCTGCGGAGAAAAGTCCGCACGGCGTGATACGTTGCCCCACGTGCCATGACGCCTTCACCGGGCCTCGTCGTCGGGGGGAAGTACGAGCTCGTGAAGAGCCTCGGCGCGGGCGGGATGGGCGCGCTCTGGATCGCGCGGCACACGCAGCTCGACGTCTCGGTCGCGGTCAAATTCATGGCCCAGGCGCTCGCGGGGACGCTGTCGGCCGAGACGCGGTTCGAGCGCGAGGCCAAGGCCGCGGCGCAGCTCAAGAGCCCTCACATCGTGCGGATCTACGACTACGGCGTCGAGGACGGCACGCCGTACATGGCCATGGAGCTGCTCGAAGGCGAGGACCTCGGCGCGCTCCTCGATCGCGAAGGGAGGCTCTCGATCGCGCGCGCCTCGGAGCTCATCGGCCAAGCGTGCAAGGCGCTCCGGGCCGCGCACGAGGCCGGCATCGTGCACCGCGATCTCAAGCCCGCGAACCTGTTCTTGGCGCGCGAGAGCGGCGAGACCATCCTCAAGGTGCTCGACTTCGGCATCGCCAAAGAGACCGCGGCTTCGCCCTCGAACCGCGACCCCACGACCACGGGCACCGTGCTCGGATCACCGCTCTACATGAGCCCCGAGCAAGCGCGCGCCGAGGCCGTGGACACGCGCGCGGATCTCTGGTCGCTCGGGGTCGTCGCGTTCGAGCTCATCACCGGCGCGCACCCGTTCTCGGGCAAGAGCGTGTGGGACGTGATGGTGAAGATCTGCGCGGCGGAGCGGCCCGAAGCGACCGAGGTCGCGCCCGATCTGCCGGCCGAGGTCGACGCGTTCTTCACCAAAGCCCTCGCCAGAAAGCCCGAAGGACGCTTCTCGTCCGCGCGCGAGATGGCCGCTGCGTTCGAGGAGCTGACGCGCGCGGCGCCGCAAAATCCAGGGCGCACCGTCGTCGTCCCCAAGGGCGCGGCGCGCGGTCGCGAGGCCGAGACGCTCGCGATCGACGGCGCCACGCGGCCCGTGGAGCCGAGCCGCCCCGAGGACACGAGGTCGGTCGTGGTCGCGCCCGCGGAGGCGCCGAACGAGCGCTCGCGGCTGCGTTGGTTCGCGATCGGCATCGCGGCCGCGCTGAGCTTCGGGGGCGCGCTCATGGCCTTTCGACCCAAGGCGGCTCCGAGCGTCGCGGCGCCCTCGGCCTCGTCGTCGATCGAGCCTGCCCCTGCCCCCGTCGCCACGCTCGAACCAAAGCCCTCTTCTTCGCCCGCGATCACGTCGTCCGCGCCGCCTGTCGCGTCGTCCGCCCCTTCGATCGCCTCCTCCGCGCCTGCAATCGCGTCGTCCACCCCATCGTTCGCGTCGTCCGCGCCCTCCTCGCAGAGGCCTGATCGAAGGCCCGCTCCGCCGCGCGCCTCGGCGACCGCGACGCCCAAGGCTCCCGCCATCGATCCGTTCTCGGGTTTGCCCGTCAAGCCTTGAGGCGCGCGAGAAATTCTCGGGGCACGGCGCTAGCATGGCTCTGTGCTCGTGCCCCGTTGGCTCTTCTTCGCAGCTTCGCTCACGCTCGTGCCCCTCTCCGCGATCGCGCAACCGCAGCAACCGAACGACACCGCGCGCGCGGTCGAGCTGGGAAGAACAGGCAAGGACAGCTTCGATCGCGGCGACCTCAAGGGCGCGTTCGACGCGTTCGCGAGCGCCGAGCAGATCGCGCACTCACCCGTGTTCGTGCTCTTCATGGCGCGCGCCAAGCGAGGGCTTGGGGACCTCCTGACGGCGCGCGATCTCTACACCCGCGCCGCGACCGAGGCGCTCTCCGCGAACGTGCCCGAGCCTTGGAAGAGGGCGCAGAGCGACGCAGCGCAGGAGCTCGCCGCGCTCGAATCGCGCATCCCCACGGTCACGATCCTGATCCGCGGAGAGGGCCAGTCCGACGCGCAGGTGCTCCTCGACGGCGCCGCGGTCGCGCCCTCCGCGCTCGGCACCTCCCTTCGCATGAACCCCGGCCACCACGTGATCGAGGTCAAACCAAGGACGGGCGCGCCGATCGTGAGGCCCTTCGATTTGGTCGAGGCCGCGCCGACGAAGACAGTCGTGATCGATCTGCCGCCGGCCTCCTCCAAACCGTTGGAGACGCCTGCCAAACCATTGGAGGTGCCCCCGCCGCCTCCTCCGCCGTCGCAGAAGCCTCCCGAGAGCACGCCGCGGCCGTCGCGATCGGCGCGGCCCACCGTCGGGATCGCGCTCATCGGGATCGGCTCGGTCAGCGCCGGGATCGGCATCCTCGCGGGGGGCGCCGCGCTCGCCTCCGCGGAGGGCGTCAAAACGCGTTGCGACAAGGTCGGCGACACGTTCGTGTGTCCCTCGGAGGAGCGCGGGAAGATCGAAGGCGCGCAAAAGCTCGCGACGGCCTCGTGGGTCATCATGGGCGCGGGCGCCGCGATCGTCGCCGTCGGGCTGCCGCTCTACCTCATCAAGCCGTCGCAAACCACGAGCGCGCGCCTCTCGTTCGGCCCGGGATCCGTGCAGATCAACGGGAGCTTCTGATCACGGCTTCTGCACGCCGTGCTTGACGATGAGCTTGCCGAGGTAGCTCCGATCCACGCCCGCGACGCGCGCGGCCTCGGACTGGTTGCCGCCCGTCTTGGCGAGCAGCATCTCGAAGTACACGCGCGCGAACCGCGCGACGACGATGTCCTTCTGTTCTTGGTACGAGCGCGCGGGATCGATCACCTTGCGGAGCGCGGCGTCGAGCGTGTCTTGATCGGCCGGCCCGCTCGTGCGTGACGAGGCCTCGGCGAGCGCGCCGAGCGCGACGAACGCGTCGACCGCGTTGCGAAGCTCGCGCGCGTTGCCGGGCCACGTGTGCGCGACGAGCCGCTGGATGACCTCATCCGGCAGCTCGCCCGCGCCCGCCGCCGCCGCGAAGCGCTGCGCGAGGATGGGCACGTCCTCGGGCCTCTCGCGGAGCGGCGGCACCAGGATGCGCACCACCGCGAGCCGATAAAACAGGTCGTCGCGAAAGCGCCCCGCGCGCACCTCGGCCTCGATGTCGCGGTTGGTCGCGGCCACGACGCGCACCTTCACGCGCCTCGATTCGGTCTCGCCCACGCGCTTGATCTCGCCGGATTCGAGCGCGCGCAGGAGCGCGGGCTGCATGTCGATCGGCAGCTCGCCGATCTCGTCGAGGAAGAGCGTGCCTTGATCCGCGGCCTCGAACGCGCCGCGCCGGTGCTCGGTCGCGCCCGTAAACGAGCCTTTTTTGTGGCCGAACAGCTCGCTCAGCACCAGGTCGCGCGGGAGCGCGCCGCAGTTGACGGTCACGAGCTCGCCCGACGACACGCGCGATCCTTCGTGGATGGCGCGCGCGATGAGCTCTTTGCCCACGCCCGACTCGCCCTCGACGAGCACGTTCACGAGCGACCCTTCGAGCCTCGTGAGCACGGCGAAGAGCCTCCGCATCGCGGGTGAGCCTCCCGCGAGCCCGCGGTACGTCTCGTCCTCGCCGTCCGCGCTGAGCGCCGACAAATCCGGCTCGATCGCGATCTCGGCGCCGCCGATGCGGACGCGGCTCCCGAGCGTGAGCACCATGGTCTCGACGCGCTGGCCCAAGTAAAACGTGCCGTTTTTGCTGCCGAGATCGCGCACGCGCACGCCCTCGGGCATCAGCTCGATCGAGACGTGGGTCCGCGACACGGCCGCGTCGTCGATGACGATGTCGGCGGCGTTGCCCGCGCCCACGATGCAAGGCTCGTCGCCGAGCGCGCGCTCGCTCGGGAACGCGTTCGCGCCGATCACGCGCAGGATGGCGCGGAGGGGCGGACTTCGATCAGCGCGCACGAGGCTCGCGGTAGGATCATTGCGCGACGGAGGTCGGAGCACGGCCGAACCCTACCCCGCTCTCCGCCCGACGAGAATCACTTGGTACGCTTGCTGCTGCGAGATCGGCTCATGGCATCTTTCCAAAAGCACGGGGCGGGCGCTGTCGCCGCGTTGATGGGCGCGCTCGCGGGTCTGACGATCGGAGGCGCGGGGCTCGGCGCCGGCTGCACGCTTGGCTTCGAGAACGTCGTCTACAAGGACGGGGGCGGTGGAGGCGGTGGAGGCGGTGGCAGCAGCTCTTCGAGCAGCGCCTCGTCCACGTCGTCCACGAGCAGCACATCATCCACGTCGTCCACGAGCAGCACGTCGTCCACGTCGTCGACGGGCAGCACGTCGTC
>CAYTJL010000160.1:9616-22506 GCA_964437785.1 uncultured Polyangiaceae bacterium | reverse complement strand
GTCATGTTGGGACAGGCCGGCGCTCCGAAGGCGGCGCCGAGCGGCGCGGAGGCGATGGGGGAAGGAGACGAGGAGACGAGGAGGGCAGATGGGGACGGTGCTCGTCTCGTACGACATCGCTCCAGATCGCGAGACCAGCCAACACGAGCCCCAACGCGCCAACGGATGACCATAACCACCATGCGGAGAGGAGCCGCGGTAGGCGTCGTCGCACGGTCGACGACCGCGGGGGCGTCTCAACGTGGCGAGGGTGAGGCTCGATCACCTCGCGGATCGCTTCGGCGACCTCCACCCACGCGTCATCCGGGTTGTCTGAAGCGGCGATGGGCTCCCCGTTACGAGGGAGGAACGTGAGGCCGTTGAACGGGCCTTGGCCCCAATCGACCGCGCGCACCAAGATCGGCACCACGATGGCCTGGCCCGCGTCGCTCCGCGCGAGGGCGAGCTTCATCTCCTTGTTCCAGCAATAGTCAGAGTCGAAGAAGTCCGCGCTGACGAGGAGCAAGATCAGGTCGGCCGTCTCGATTTGCGCGTCGACGGCCTCACCCACGTGCTCGCCGGGGGCGATGCGCCGATGGTGCCAGATATCGATCAGCCCTCGCCTCTGCAATAGGCGGAGATGCTTCTCGAGCTCACGGCAATAGGGCTCATCGTTGTAGGCGTAGCTGATAAAGACCTTTGACGGCATCCAGGGCTCACCTCTCTTGGCCGCCGCGCGCAGTCAAACGGTGCGCCCGGTCCGCGCCGGATGTCAAATCGCTGCTCGCAGTTGCCCCAACACTCGCTCGGCCAAGGGCTCGACACGTGGGCTCCGTACGACTCCATCTCATCCATCAAAGTGGGTTATGGCACTTGGGTCTATCTCCGCATGGGAGAACAGCCATCAATACGACCTCGCGGGCCTCGCCATCGGCACCGACAAAGGTGGGCTCGCTGTACGTCTGGTATTGATCGAGAGCGGGCCCAGGGGACGGGACGACGGCGAAGAGCCGAACCTGTAGGTTCACGCGGATAGGGGCTTGCACGCGCGCGCGAGTAGCGACACCGTGCGCGCCCTATGCACGATCGTTTCCTTCGCGCCTGCCGCCGCGAGCCCACCGACGTAACCCCGGTGTGGTTCATGCGCCAGGCAGGCCGCTACATGGCGGAGTACCGCGCGCTCCGGCAAAAGCACACGCTCATCGAGCTCTGCAAAGCGCCCGAGCTGGCCGTCGAGGTCACGCTCCAACCGCTCCGCCTCGGGATGGACGCGGCGATCCTCTTCGCCGACATCCTCCTCCCGCTCGAGCCCATGGGCGCGCCGTTCGAATTCGCCAAAGGCGAAGGGCCCATCATCCACGCGCCCGTGCGCGATCGCGCGGCCATCGAGAAGCTCCGCGTCTTCGAGCCCGAAGAGGGCCTCGGCTACGTGCTCCAAGCCGTGCGCCTGCTGCGCCGCGAGCTCGACGGCAAGACGCCGCTCATCGGCTTCGCGGGCGCCCCGTTCACCATCGCGAGCTACCTCGTCGAAGGCGGCAAATCGAGCGATTACCGCACGACCAAGGTGCTCATGTGGAGCGACCCGGAGGCGTGGTCGCTCTTGATGGAGAAGATCTCCGAGGTCGTGCGCCGCTACCTGCGCGCGCAGATCGAAGCCGGCGCGCAGGCCGTGCAGCTCTTCGACTCGTGGGTCGGCGCGCTCACGCCGCACGACTACCAAACCCACGTGATGCCGCACGTGAGCCGCATTTTGAAGGACATCGAGACGACGGGCGTGCCCGTGATCCACTTCGGCACGAACACGGGATCGATCCTGGAGCTCCAGCGCGACGCGGGCGGCACCGTGATCGGCGTCGATCACCGCGTGCGCCTCAACGAAGCCTGGAAGCGCATCGGCTACGACCGCGCCATCCAAGGCAACCTCGATCCGGTGATGCTCTATGCGCCGCGCGACGTGCTGCTCGCGCGCGTGAAGCAGATCCTCGCCGAGAGCGAAGGCCGGCCCGGCCACATCTTCAACCTGGGCCATGGCATCACGCCCGAGACGCCTGTCGACAGCGTGAAGGCCGTCATCGACTGCATCCACGCATCGCCGAACGCAGCGCGCGGAGCGGGGGCGTGATGCGAGAGCGGCGCGTCGTCATCGTCGGGGGCGGGATCACAGGGCTCACAACGGCGTATCGGCTGCTGAAATCACGGCGCGACGCTTCGGGCCTGCCCATCCGCGTGACCGTGCTCGAAGCGAAGCCGAGGCTCGGCGGCAACATCCGCACGGAGCGCGCCGAGGGCTGCGTCATCGACGCGGGACCCGACTCGTTCGTCACCGCGCGCCCGCACGCGACCGCGCTCTGCCGCGAGCTCGGCCTCGCCGATCGGCTCATCGGCACGACCGAGCGCAACCGCCGCGTCTACGTGCGGCGCGGCGGCGTGCTGCACCCGCTGCCCGAAGGGCTCGTGCTCACCGTACCCTCGCGCGTGATGCCGCTCGCGCGGAGCGGCCTCTTCTCGCTCGTCGCCAAGGCGCGCATGGGCCTCGATCTGGTGCTCCCCAAGCGCACGACCGACAGCGACGAGTCCATCGGCGGATTCATCCGCAGGAGGCTCGGCCAAGAGGCGCTCGATCGCCTGGCGGAGCCGCTCCTCGGCGGCATCTACGCGGGCAACGTCGACACGTTGAGCCTGCGCGCGACGTTCCCGCAATTGCTCGATCTGGAGCACAAACACGGGAGCTTGATCATGGGCGCGGTCGCGCAGCGCAAAGCGCAGGAAGAGGCCAAAAAGAAGGCTCCGCAGGGGTCGGGCTTCGGCAGCGTGTTTTACTCGCTGCTCGGCGGCATGGGCGAGATCGTGACCGCGCTCTCCGAGTCCATCGAGGCGCTCGGCGCCGAGGTGATCATCGGCGCCGAGGTCTCCTCCGTTACGCGCGCAGAGAGCGACGGCAGGCTCGCCGTGCGCTTCACGCACGCAGGTGAGCAGCGATCGATCACCGCCGAAGACGTGATCCTCGCGACGCCCGCGTACGTCACGGCCGACGCGCTCGATGGGCTCGATCGCGCGATCAGCGGCGAGCTGCGGCAGATCCCGTACGTGTCCACGGCGACGATCGTGCTCGCGTATCCGCGCGCCGACGTGCCGCACCCGCTCGACGCGACGGGCCTCATCGTGCCGAAGAGCGAGCAGCGACGCGCGCTCGCGGCCACGTTCATCTCGAGCAAGTGGGCGGGGCGCGCGCCTTCGGACATGGCGCTCATCCGCATCTTCGCGGGCGGCTATCGCGACCCCGCGGCGCTCTCGCTCAACGAGGACGAGCTCGTCACGATGGCGCGCGAGGAGCTCGCGGCGCTCCTCGGCATCAAGGTGAAACCCTCGTTCACGCGCGTGTATCGCTACGAGCGATCGAACGCGCAGCCCGTCGTGGGCCATCTCGATCGCATGAAGCGCCTGCGCGCGCTCTCGGCGCGCCACCCCGGGCTCCACCTCACGGGCGCGGCGTACGACGGCGTCGGCATCCCCGACTGCGTTCGTCAGGCCGGCGAGACGGCGCAAAAAATCCTTGAAAATAAGGCCGATTGACGCGAGAGTTCTGCGGCTCATGTGCGAGCTGCTCGGCATGGAGTGCAACGTCCCGACGGACATCGTCTTCTCGTTCACGGGGCTTTGCAGGCGCGGCGGGGGGACGGCCCCGCACGCGGACGGCTGGGGGCTCGCGTTCTACGAGGGCCGCGCCGCGCGGGTGTTCCTCGACCCGAGCCCCGCCGCAGCGAGCCCGCTCGCGCGCTTCTTGAGCGAGAACCCGATCAAGACGCTGCTCGCCGTGGGCCACATCCGCAAGCGCACGCGGGGCGAGACCACGCTCGCCAACACACACCCGTTCGTGCGTGAGCTGTGGGGCAGACACTGGGTCTTCGCGCACAACGGCACGCTGCGCACGGTGCGCCGCAAGAAGCTCGGCCGCTTTCAGCCCATCGGCGGCACCGACAGCGAGCACGCCTTCTGCGTGATGCTCGAAGCCCTGCGCTCGTCGTTCCCGGATTACCCGCGCCGCCCGAGCGAGCTGTGGAGCGCGGTCGCTGAGCTCGGCGCCGACCTCGGCGATCACGGGAGCTTCAACTTCCTGCTCGGTGACGGCCGTCACCTCTACGCGAGGTGCGGGACCAAGCTCTGTTACATCATCCGCAAATCACCGTTCGGAGCGGCCACCCTCGCCGACGCCGACGTGCGCGTCGACTTCTCCGAGGTCACGACGCCGCGCGATCGCGTGGCCGTCATTGCCACTGTCCCCCTCACCGCCGACGAGACGTGGGTCCAGGGAACACCGGGCTCCTTGTGGGTCTTTGATGGGGGCTTGCTCCGGGCAACACTGCAATCAAAGCATTCTGCGAGGACGTAATAAGGGACGTAACGAGAATGTCACAGAGTGTCCCTCATCACTTCCATCGTTCAAGAATGCGAGCCTATTTCACGCCTGATCGTGCAAATACGAAATCCGCCTTTTCGATGAGGGGTTAACTTCCTAGAATTTTTCATTGCCCCATTAGGCACGCTGTCTGCTATATCTTATCTCGCGCCGCGGACGGAGACCTTCCCCCCCCAGGTCCGTTTCCGGCGCTTTTCCTTTTTGTGCTTCAGAGGCCTCTGCCTCGCGGTGATACGCTGACGCGCACAGTGGCGCAGATCACGGGGAGACCAGGCCAGGTGCTCGCCGAGCGGTACAAGCTCGTCGAGCCTATCGGCCGCGGAGGCATGGGCGCCGTGTGGCGCGCGCAGCACCTCCTCCTCGGCACGCCGGTCGCCATCAAGCTCGTTCACGCGCAGGTGGCCGAGCGGGCCGGCATGCGCGCGCGCTTCCTCCGCGAGGCTCAAGCCGCGGCCGTGCTGCGCAGCGCGAACGTGGTGCAGATCCTCGACTACGGCGTCCACGAAGGCATGCCGTTCATCGCGATGGAGCACCTCGACGGCGAGCCGCTCTCGCGCAAGCTCGACCGGCAAAAGAAGCTCTCGACCGCCGAGACCGTCGGGGTGGTGAGCGGCGTCGCGCGCGCCCTCTCCCGCGCGCACAAGCTCGGCATCGTTCACCGCGATTTGAAGCCCGACAACATCTTCCTCACGAACGAAGAGTCGGGGCAGGTGGTGAAGGTGCTCGACTTCGGCATCGCCAAGATCCTCGACGGACCGACCACGGGCCACGAGGACACGACCGCCGGCGATGAGAGCGCAGAGGCGAAGAAGAACCCGTCGACCGAGACGGGCGCGATGCTCGGCACGCCGGGCTACATGAGCCCCGAACAAGCCCGCGGAAAAAAGGAGATCGACGGCCGCTCGGATCTCTGGTCGCTCGCCGTGATCACGTTCGAGTGCCTCACGGGCGAGCGGCCGTTCAAGGCCGAGGTGCTCGGCGAGCTCGTGCTCCAAATCTGCGCCGAGCCCATCGTCGTGCCCTCGTCGGTCGCCGAGGTGCCCGACGGCTTCGACGCCTGGTTCGCGCGCGCCACGCAGCGCGAGCCGAACGATCGCTTCCAGAGCGTGCGCGAGATGGCCGACGCGCTCGCGGCGGTGCTCGCGCCCGGCCAAAAGTGGATCGACACGACCGCCGACGGAGCGGGCGACGATGCTCCTCTCGCGCCCTCGAAAGAGCCCGCCGAGCCCGCGCACCCGACGGGAGCGGGCGCCGTGCTCAACTCCGAGAGCGGCGGCGGGACGCGCTCCAAACGATGGATCGCGGCGACGGTCGCGATCGCCCTCGCGCTCGTCGCGATCGCCTTCGCGGTGAGGCGCCCGAACGAGCCGAACAACGCGCGCCCCGCGGCGTCGTCGAGCGCCGCGATCGAATCGACGCTCGTCGTGAGCGCGCCGCCGCCGCAGAAGAGCGCCGATCCTCCGCGCGAGCCCGTAAAGACGAGCGCCGAGCCCGTGCGCGTGCGGCTCGTGGTGCTGCCGGGCGACGCCTCCGTCGAGGTGGACGGGCGCGCCGTTCGCGCGATCGACGGCGTCGTCGAGATCATCGGCAAGCTCGGGAGCGTGCACCGCGTCCGCCTCACCAAAGGGACGTCGTCCACCGAGGGCGACGTGAGCATCACCGAGACGGGCGCGCTCCCCGCCAAGATCGAGATCGGCAAGGCCGCGCCCATCCTCAAGATCCCTTCGGCCAAGCCCTCCGCGAGCGCAAAACCCGTCGATCAGCCGCGCGAGAAGTTCGAATGAGCCGGCCCGTGTACGATGCCCTCGCGCATGATCTCGTGGAGGGCCACCTCGCGATGGATGACGCTCGCGCTCGTGCTCGCGAGCAGCCTCGACGCGTCCGCGCAGGCGCCTAAGCCCGACGCCGCGCGCGAGGAGGCGTACGAGCACTTCAAGCGGGGAAACGCGCTCTTTCGACAAGGCGCGTGGGCCGCGGCGCTCGCTGAGCTCACCGAGTCGCGCAGGCTCTTCCCGACGCGCAACGCCGCCGCAAACGCGGCCGTGTGCCTGCGCAAGCTCGGCCGCTTCGATGAGGCGCTCGACCTGTACGAAGCGCTCCTCCGCGATTTCCCCGACGTCGACGCGGAGCTGCGCGCCGACGCCGAGACCGCGATCCGCGAGCTCAAGCTGCTCGTGGGCGCCATCGTGATCGACGGCGCCGAGGCGGGCGCGACCGTGACCATCAACGGCCAAGCGCGCGGCGAGCTCCCTTCGCGCGCTCCGTTGCGCGTGCCCGCGGGGAGCCACGTGGTGCGCGTCTACAAAGAGGACTTCATGCCGTTCGAGGCGCGCGTCGAGGTCGCGGGCGGCACCACGGTGCGCGTCGCTGTGAGCCTGCGCGTGCTCAAGCAGTCGGGCAGGCTCCGCGTGGTCGAGCTCGCGGGCCGCAAGCTCGATGTGGTGGTCGACGGCAACATCGTCGGAAAGACACCTTGGGAGGGGCCGCTCTCGCCTGAAGATCACAAGATCTCGATGCGCGGCCCCGGCCGGCTCGGCACGCCCGAGGTCACGAGGCGCGTGCGCTTCAAAGAGCTTACCTCCCTCACCATGCTCGCCGAGGACCTTTGGGCGTCGCTCGACATCGTGTCGTACCCCGAGGACACGACCATCATGGTGGATGGTGTGGTGTTTGGACAAGGCACCTGGAAGGGCCAATTGTCGGTCGGTGATCACGCCGTCGAGGTCTCGGCCCCCGGGCTCAAGACCATCATCAAGACCGTCCGGCTCGGCACGCTGGAGCACCAGAGCGTCACCGTCGATCTGCGGACGAGGGAGCCTGTCCCCCAGCTCGCGGTCGAGCTCGACGGAGGGCTCCTGGTGATCCCGAGCTTCGGCGCCGCGGTGGCCGGCGCCTGCTCGGGCTCGTGCCAAAGGAGCGTCGGGCTGGGGGGGCTCGTCGCGCTGAGGCTCGGAAACCTCTTTGGCAAAGGGCTCCGCGGCGGCGGGATGATTGGCTATCTGAGCGCGGAGCAGCACGTGACCGGCCGCGCGACGCGCATTTACCCCGTCGGCCTCCGGCCGAGCGCAGGCGCCGCGGACGACACGCTCGTGCTACGCGCGGTCTTGGCGGGCGTCTGGGCCGCATATTCGGTCGGAGACCGGCCGAGGCTCGACGTCCGCGCGAGCGCCGGCGTCGCGCTCGGGACGCTGCGCGACGAGCGGACTGGCACCTTCCAACCCACGTTCGGATCGAGCTATTCGATCGGCCCGGAGGGCGTCCTCGCGAACACGAGCGCCCTTTACATGAGCCCGGGAGCCGCCGTATCCGTGCCGCTGACAGGCCTCCTGCGCCTCTTCGTCGCCGCCGACACGACCCTCGCGATCCTGCTCGCGCGGCCCACGTGGCGCGGCGAGAGGCTCATCGACGCGAAGCGCGACGGCATCGCCACGTTCCCGAACGAGCGGCTCATCGCCCCTGTCCTCTTCGGGATCGCCCCCTCCGTGGGCCTCCGGTACGACCTGTGAAAAAGCCCCTTATCCATCACACACTCGGCCTCTTGCTCGTCCAAACCATGCTTGGTTGTGCGCCCGAGACCCCTGCGATCGAAGCCCCGGGCGCCACCCCGCAAGGAGGGGAGAGCGCCTTCGGCGAGCCCACGTGGACGCCTGTCCAAAAGATGCGAGCGCCGCGCACGCGCCACGCCGCCACCTGGCTCTCGGCCGAGAGGGCTTTGCTCGTGACCGGCGGAGACGACAACACCCCTTCGACCGCCGAGCTCTATTATCCGGCCATCAACGGATGGCGCGCGACCGACTCGTTCATGCGCGCGCGGCGCTCGGGCCACACCGCCACCAAGCTCGATGACGGTCGCGTGCTCATCACCGGCGGGGACGGGCCGCTCACCTCGGCAGAGATTTATGACCCTTCGACGCGCGCCTTCTCCGATGCTCCTCACTTGACCAAAGCGCGGAGCAACCACACCGCGACACGGCTCCTCGACGGGCGGGTCCTCATCACGGGGGGTCTCACCGCAGGGGGCTTGACCGAGGACAGCGCGGAGATCTTCGACGGGACCGCGTTCATCGACGCTCCCTCGCCGATGACCACGCCGCGGAGGAGCCACGTGGCGACGTTGCTCTTGGACGGGCGCGTGCTCATCACAGGCGGTATCCAACAAGGCCTGACGGACGGCGGGATGATGGACGTGTCGCTCGCGAGCGCCGAGGTGTTCGACCCGGCCACAGGCACCTTTACGCCGGTCTCCCCGATGAGCGAGAAGCGCGGCGTCCACACCGCGACACGGCTCCTCGACGATCGCGTGCTCATCGTGGGCGGCGGCTCCGATCTCTTCGACCCCAAGACAGGCACCTTCACCAAAGGCGCGGATCTCAAACAAGCGCGCTCCAATCACACGGCCACGCTGCTGCCCTCGGGCGACGTGCTCGTCGCGGGCGGCAGCGACCTCGGCAAGAGCTCCGAGGCGTTCGCGTTCGCGACCGGCAACTGGGTGCGACTCGCCATCATGGTGGATCAACGGAGCGAGCACGCCGCCGCGAGGCTCGATGACGAGGACGCGCACCGGCCGGGGCCAATCCTCATCACAGGGGGCAAATCCCCCGGCGTGGCGCGCATCGCGAGCGCTGAGATGTACAGCATCGGGCTCCCGTGCTCCATCGACGAAGACTGCACGAACGGAGGCGCGTGCCGAGGAGGGGTGTGCTGCGCGATCGCGTGTCACGCTTGTTATTCGTGCATCGCGCCCGCCGCGCCCGGCGTCTGCGCGCCGGTCTCACGAGGGGAGGACCCGCGGTGTGATTGCGAAGGGCGCGACGTGCCCGGTGTGAGCCCGGTTTGTTACGATGCCTATTGCAGCGACGACACCCACGC
Organism: uncultured Polyangiaceae bacterium; assembly: GCA_964437785.1. Taxonomy (GTDB): domain Bacteria; phylum Myxococcota_A; class Polyangia; order Polyangiales; family Polyangiaceae; genus CAYTJL01. The sequence continues at coordinate 13,241 of CAYTJL010000160.1, read as the reverse complement.
CGTGCCCGCGCGGGCGTGCCCGGAGCTGCCTTGTTTGCCGAGCCCGCCCAGCGATTGCGCGCCGCTCCGCTGCCAGGAGGGCGCCTGTCTCCGAAGGTGCCAATCCATCCACGACTGCGCGCCCGGGTTCGCGTGCGACCCCAACGGCGCTTGTGTCGAGCCGCCGCCCAACGAGGTTACGCGGTGCTCCCCCGCCCCCGCGCCGCCGGAGAGCTCCTTTTTGGCCGCGGCGCTCGCGGGCGCGTTGGCGCTCGCCGCGCGCCGGATCAGCGCTTCGCGCCGAGGGCGGCGGTGAGCGCGTCGGTCATCTCGGCCGCGGATTGAAAGCGATCGTCGGGCGATCGCTTGGTGCCGCGCGCGAACCACGCGTCGAACGCCGGAGGGACGTGCTTGGCGACCGCGCTCGGCACGGGCAAGGGCTCGGTGCAGATGGCGAGGATGAGATCGGCTTGGTTTCGGCCGGTGAGCGGGAGCCTGCCCGCGAGGCACTGAAACGCGATGATCGCGAGCGACCAGAGATCCGCGCGGTGATCGAGGTCGGTGCGGCCGCGCGCCTGCTCCGGGCTCATGTACGAGGCGGTGCCCATGATCGCGCCGGTGACGGTGATCGGCGCGCCCGCGAGCGAGGTGCCTTCGAGGAGCTTGGCGAGGCCGAAATCGAGCACTTTGGCGACCTCGCCGTCGTCGTCCGGGCAGAGGTGGATGTTCGCGGGCTTGAGGTCGCGGTGCACGATGCCGAGCTTGTGCGCGCGGCCGATGGCCTTGCCGACCTGGCCGATCACGCGCTGCGTGGCGTCCGGCGTGAGCCGCCCCTCGCGCGCGAGCCGCTCGCGCAGGCTCTCGCCTTCGAGCAGCTCCATCGCGATGTACGGCGTGCCCTCGTCGACGCCGAAGTCGAGCACCTGCACCACGTTCGGGCCGCGGATCGCCGCGCACGCCTGCGCCTCGCGGAGAAAGCGCGGCACCGCCTCCTCGTGCTCGGCGACGGCGTCGTGGAGGAGCTTGACGGCGACCGGCGATCGCAAGCGCGTGTGCTCCGCGCGCCACACGTCGCCCATCCCGCCGGTGCCGATCAGCGACTCGAGCGCGAACCGGTCGGCGATGATCTGACCCGCTCTGTAGCGGCTGGACGTCACGTCGAGACCCTATCACGAGCGCGCTTGGGATAGGCTCTTCGGGTCTTGTCCCGTCCTCCGACCCCTCCCCCGGGCCTGCTCGACGAGCACACCCGCAAGGTCACGCCCTCCTCGCAGGGCTCCGCGAGGGCCGACGAGCGCGTCGCGGCGCTCACGGTCATCGGGCACCCGATCGCCGCGCACGTGGGCGATCGCGCGACGCTCTTCGGGCTCTACGCGGGCGAGGTGATCGCGCTCTCGCGCGTGGCGCCGGGCTTCGCGCGCGCCGAAGGCGGGCCGCCGAGGCCGCTCTCCGACCCGTTCTTGAGCCGCAACCCCATCGCGACGATCGAGCGGCGCGCGGGCGTGATCCACGTCGCGCGCGCGGGCGAAGCGGTCGTGCGCATCGACGGCGAGGAGATCCGGGAGCCGCGCGCGATCGACGACGAGGAGCTCGCGCGCGGCGCGGTGATCGAGCTCGCGGATCGGTGCGTGCTCCTGCTGCACCTGACCGACGCGACGCCGAGCCGGAGGCCGCCGCGCTTCGATCTGGTCGGCGAGAGCGACGCGATCCGCAGGCTCCAGCGGGACATCGCGCGCGTCGCGGCGACCGACATGCGCGTGCTCGTGCGCGGCGAGACAGGGGCCGGGAAGGAGCTCGCGGCGAGGGCGATCCACACGGCGAGCAAGCGCGCGGGCGGGCCGCTCATCGCCGTGAACATGAGCGCGGTGCCGCCGTCGCTCGCGGCGAGCGCGCTCTTCGGGCACGCGCGCGGCGCCTTCAGCGGCGCGGTCGCCGATCACGAGGGGTACTTCGCGGAGGCGAGCGGGGGCACGCTCTTCCTCGACGAGATCGGCGACACGGACATGGGCGTGCAGGCGATGCTCCTGCGCACGCTGGAGACGAGCGAGGTGCAGCGGGTCGGCGATCGGCGCGCGCGCAAGGTCGACGTGCGCCTGATCTCCGCGACCGACGCGGATCTGGAGGCCGCGGTCGCCGACGGCCGCTTCCGCGAGCCGCTGCTCCATCGCGTGAGCGAGCTCAGCGTGCACGTGCCGCCGCTGCGCGATCGGCGCGACGACATCGGCCTGCTCGTGGTGCGGTTCCTTCGCGAGCTGCTCGATCCTTCCGAGCAGGAGCGCCTGCTCGACGGCCCGGTCGGCGAGCGGCCGTGGCTCGCGCCGCGCGTGATCGCGAGGCTCGCGCGCGCGCCGTGGACCGGCAACGTGCGCCAGCTCCGCAACGTGGTGCGGCAGCTCGTGGTGCTCGGCCGCGACGAGCGCGAGCTCACCGTGGGCCCCGAGATCGAGGCGACGATCGACGTGGGTCGCGACTCCGCGTTCGCGGGTCGCTCGATCGGCGACAAGGCCGCGCCGAAGAAGGCCGCAGCCTCACCTCCCTCCGATCCTCCGCCCGGGCCCAAGGCCGGCAAGGGCCGGAGCCCCAAAGACCTCACCGAGGCGGAGATCTTGGACGCGCTCGAAAAGACCGGCTTTCGTCGCGCCGCGGCGGCCGATCTGCTCGGCATCGCGCGCTCGTCGCTCTACGCGATCATCGCCGCGAACAAGGGCATCACCAAGGTGCAGGATCTCGCGCGCGGGCCCATCGAGGAGGCCGTCAAGAGGCACGGCGGCGATCTCGCGCGCGCGGCGGCCGAGCTCCACGTCTCCGAGCACGGCCTCAAGATCCGAATGCGCGCGCTCGGGATCTCGCTCTAAGCGCGCTGCAAGGGCGTGAACGCGCCCGCGCGGGCCTCGTTGATCACGCGCGCGACGCCCGGCAGGGAGAGCCCCGCGATGCGCCGCGAGAGGACGCGCGCGGCCTCATCGTCGAAGAGCAGCGTGTTGTGGCCGCGGTGATCCAGCACGACGACGTCGCCGTCGGGCAGCGCGTGCTCGACGGTCGCGAGCGCGTCGGAGCCCGCGATGATCGAGAGGTGCGGGACGCGCGACGACGCGCTTCGGAGGCGCAGCTCGCGCAGCACCGAGCTCGACGGATCGAGGTCGCGCCCGCACTCGAGCCCGAGCCACGCCGCGCGCGCCACGCCGCCGAACGGGCTCGCCATCGAGATGGTCTGCACCACGCGGGGATCGTCGCGGGTGATCGCGGCGTGCCTCACCACGATACCGCCCAAGCTGTGGCCGACGAGGTGCACGCGCGCGCCGCCGGGCAGCGCGTCGAGGAGCTGGTCGAGCCTCGCCGCGATCGCGCGGACGCCCGGTCCGGGCGCGTACGAGAGCGTGGCCGTGTGGACGCGCCTGCCCTCTTCGAGCTTGGCGCGGAGCGGGCGGAGCACGCCCGCGCTCGCGAAGAGGCCATGGAGCAACACCACAACATCGTCGCCGTCGCGCGCGGCCAAAGGCACGATGGGAGCGCCGGTGTCGTGGCGCAGGAGCGCGCCTTGCCGCGCATAGGCAAAGGCCTCTTTGGCGGCGACGGCGAGCCGTTGAAGATGCTCCCGCGGCATGATGGACGCTTATCACAGGATCTTCGATCGAGCCTAAAAACC
>CAYTJL010000160.1:0-9516 GCA_964437785.1 uncultured Polyangiaceae bacterium | reverse complement strand
CCACACGTGAAAGTCGCGGAGCGCGCCGCGCGCGGCCGTGATCACGACGCGATCGCCTCCCGCCGCTGAAGCGAGCGACACGGCGATCTCGGACCACACCTCCGCGCGCCGCGCGGGGACCTCGATCGAGACGTCGCTCACCGCTCGTCCCTGTCGCACGACCTCGACGCGGATCACCAGAGGACCGCCGCCGTCCGTGCGAATCACGATCGATAAAGGCCCTTCGGAGACGCCCGCGCGCACCACGAACGATTCAGCGCGCCCCTCCGGCACGACGCGCCCGGCGTCGAAGCGACGCGCGCCGCCCTCGCCGAGCGCGAGCGACGCGCCCACGACCCAACCCCCTTTGGGCGCCGGGATCCCGTAGCCGTGCGCGCGCTCGTCGACGAGATCGGCGACGTCGATCTCGTCGATCGCCCCCGCTCTCCCCTCCCCCGCTGTCGCGAGCAACGACCAATCGGCCTTGTAAAGCACCTTCTCGTCGGCGCCGCAGATGACGTTGTCGGCGATCTTCACCGAAGCGATGGGCCTGCCGAAGACGTCGGCGAGGCCCGCCCACCACGAGGGATAAAGCGCGAGGAAATCGGGCCTCTCATGGTTTGGCAAGCGCTCCAAAAGCTCGACCACGGCCGGGACGCCGTGCACGGACGCGCGCGCGAAGGGGAGCGCCTTGTAGCCGCCGAGGCCGAGGCCGTCGATCGCGGACAGCTCCGCGAGGTACGGGATGGCGCCGGCGTCGCCCACGAGGACGCTCCTCGGCTTCGGCGTCATCGCGGCGAGCCTCTTCGCCGCCTCGACCTGCTGCTCCGCGATGTTGCGCGAGGCGCGCGCGAACAGATCGATCTGCACGGGGAGCTGGCGCACCGGCGCGATCACGGCGGCGATCACGAGCACGGCCGCGAGCGGCCCGAGGCGCCTCTTCGACGCGATCACGCCCGCGCCGAGCGCCGCGGCGACGAGCAGCATCAGCATCGCAGGCGCCGCGTAACGAAGGTTTTGAAAGCGCGCGGTCGCGTTGAACGAGGCGAGGACGATCGACGCGTACGCGCCGAGCACGAGCGGGAGCGCGACGCGACGGGTCCTCGCGGAGAGCACGCCCGCGAGGCCGAGCGCCCACGCGATCCACGCGCCGTCGCCGCCCATGGCCGCGTCGAGCGCGCGCGCGCGGAGCGCCGTGAGGTTCTTGATGACCTCGATCGCGGCTTCGATCGGCGTCGTGTATGGATCGGTCGTGACGAGCTTGCGGACCGCGCCCGCCGCGCTCCACTCGCCCGTGAGCGCGCGATTGACGAACGCCTGCAAAACGAGCAAGAGCGCGACCGGGCCCGTCGATCGCGCGAGCGCGCGCATCGCGCTGATCGAACGGCCCGCGTGCGCGGCGGCGACGCCCGCGAAGAGCGCGAGCGGCGCGGCCTCCGGCCTCGTCGCGACGAGCAGCGCGGACCACACGCCGAGCCGTGACATCGCGCGCGGACGCTCGTCCGCGCTCGCGGCCTCGACGCGCCGGATCGCGACGCAGGCCCGGCCGAGCACCGCGGCGAAGAGCGCGACCTCCATCCCCGAGAACAAGGTCCAATCGAGGAGCGGCACCGACAAAAGCAGCGGCGCGACGAGGGGGCCCATCCACCACGGCGCGCGCGGGAGGAGCGCGCGCACCGAGCGCGCGAGGTCGGCGAGCGACGCGATCGCGATCGCGGCCGCGCCGTACGCGAGCGCGCCGCCGCGCAGGCCCACGAGCCAAAACGGCGCGAGGACGAGCGGGTACGTGAGGCTCGTGCCGCCGGACGAGTAGCCGTTCTCGGGGATCCAGCAGAAGGGGCTGCCGAGCGCCGCGGACCGCGCGAAGCCGAAGTGGATGAAGACGTCGTCGAGCGGGACGGGCGGCGCGCCGTGCGCGAGCCTCCGCGCAGGGATCCAGAACGCGAGCGCGAGCCCCGTGACGACGGCGAGATCGAAGGCCGTCATCAAGCGCGATCGATAGGCTTCGGGACCGGCGCTCATGACCTCTACGCGCGGCGCGTCTACACTCGCCGGCATGGCGCAGGATACGGAAAGAGACGCGAACGACGTGGCGCGATGGGAAGCGGTCGAGGAGGCCGCCGAGCTCTTGCAGGAGGGCCGCTACCACGACGCGCTCACCGCGCTGCGCGACGTGATCCGCGCCGACGCGATGAACGCGTACGCGTATAACCTCACGGGGAGCGCGTTCTTCGAGCTGAGCAAGCTCGACGCCGCGCGCGACGCGTACCGGGCCGCGATCCGGGTCTCGCCCCGCTACCTCGGCGCGCGCGTCGCCCTCTCGAACGTGCTCCGCGCGCTCGGCGACACGCGCGGCGCGATCGCGCAGGCCAAGATCGCGCTCCAGCACTTCCCGAACGACGGCGAAGCGCGGCACGCGCTCGGGCTCGCGCAGGCCGCGCAGGGCGAGCGCACCGCGGCCAAGAAGAACCTCGAAGGCTTCCTCGCCTCGGGGCCCGAGCTCGAAGCCGCGACCGAGGTCCGGCAGATCCTCGAGATGCTCGGCCTCGGCGAGGAGGGCGACCCGCTCGACATCGTGTGATCGATGCGCGGCGAGATCCGGTAAAGTCTCGCGCCCGATGCGCGCCTCGATCTTCATCGCCTCCGCGATCGCCGCGCTCGCATGCGCCTCGTGCGCGCGCGAGCGGTCGTGCACGGCCGAGGTCACGCGCGGCACGGGCACGCACCGCGCGACCGCGACGGGCACGAAGCCCGACGACGAGCTCGCCCGCGACGCGATCCGCGCGGCGTGCGAGCGGCTCTGCGCGGCCGAGAGCCCGGGGGAGAGCGGCTGCGCGGGCCGGTGCGTCGTCGACGTGCAGGCCGCGAAGATCGGCGGGCGCTCGGTCTGCGGAAAGGTCGATAAAACACCATGATGCTCGCGTGGGCCTTCGCCGCCCGCACGGCCGAGGAGATCGTGCGGCTCCTTCGAGCGCTCGGCAGGCACCGTTACGTACGCGAGGTCGATCACCGCGTTCACTTCACCGTGGATCGCGCGCTCCGCGATCGGCCGCCGTTCTCGCGCTACGCCGACGAATTCAACGCGCTCTTGGCGCGCGATCGGGAGATCGATCTCACCTCGCGCGACCCGAGGCTCTGGCGGCAGGCGACCCTGGACGAGATCGCCCTCGTGCTCGAAGCGTTTTGGGGCTTCGATCAGGGCATCAACGCGCGCGCGCTGCTCATCAACGCGTTCGCGGAGGCCCACATCCCCCTCTCGGACCACGAGCCGTTCGGCTCGCCGATCGAAGAGCCTCCGCACCCCGAGCTGATCCAGCTCAACTGGGAGCTGTTCCCGGTGGACGAGCTCGACGCCGATCGGCACACGGGCGCGCTCGCCGCGCTCGAGGACTGCGGCGAAGAGATCAACCCCTCGGAGCCCATCCACCAAGAAGGGCCGGTGATCGCGTTTTCGGAGCTCGCCTTGGGCGCGAGCAACGGCGTCTTGGCGAACGACTTTTTGGTGTGGTCCGACGGCCCGTACGCGTACGCCGACTATGTGCTCCGCGGCGCGGCCAAAGCTGCCAAATTGGTCGATGGGCCAGAGGGTTACCGGGACATCTGAGACAATGCGGTTGACGCCGCAAAGATCCGCGACGATTTCAGCGCGCATGTGGCTCCGTCGCTCCGCCCTCGTGATCGCGGCTTCTTCTGCCCTCGGGTGCGGCGCGCTCGCGAGCTCGCCGTCGTGGGTGGGCGGCGGGCTCGCGGTGGACGCGCCCATCCGCGCCGCGGCCGAAGAGGAGGCCGCCGCCAAAGAGCGTGAGCGCGCGGCGCGCGAGCCCAAAGAGATCGGGGCCAAACACATCTTGGTGATGCACAAGGACTCGACGAGCAGGCCCGATAAGATCACGCGGAGCCGGGGAGAGGCTTATACGCGTGCCGTCGAGTGCTTGAAGAAGATCCGCGGCGGCGCCTCGTTCGACGAGATGGCCAAAGAGTACACGGACGAGCCGGGCGGCGCGGAGCGCCTCGGGGACCTTGGCCTCTTCGATCGAGGGACCATGGTAAAGCCCTTCTCGGACGCGGCCTTTCTGCTCAAGGTGGGTGAGGTGAGCGAGGTCGTCGAGACCAAGTTCGGGTTTCACGTCATCAAGCGCACGGAGTGAGCGCCGGCGGCGTGAAGATACGATATCTCGAAGGGGGAGCCGCCGCCCGAGGGTGAGGAGGGCGGCGGCGGGAGGCGGCTTTCGGGAGAGTGGCAGTCTCGTCGCGCCGGCTCGGCCGAATCAATCGGCGGAGCTGCTCCGCGCGGTGAACGTCGCGACGACCGCCGTGATGTTGTCGATGCCGCCGAGCTCGTTCGCGCGGGTGAGGAGGCGCTCGCACGCGGCTCGAGGGCTCTTCGAGGTGAGGAGGATGGTGCCGATCCCCTCGTCGGGGACCATCTCGGTGAGCCCGTCGCTGCAGAGGAGGAGCGTGTCGCCGGGCAGGAGCTCCACCTTGTGCGCGTCGACGCGGAGCCCCGGAGAGTCGCCGCCCACGATGTTGGTCACGACGTGGCGGAACGCGTGCTTCTTGGCCATCGCGGGCTCGAGGAGCCCTTTGTCCATCAGCTCGCGCACGAGCGTGTGGTCTTTGGTCAAGCGGATCAGGTGGCCGTCGCGCAGGAGGTAGCAGCGCGAGTCGCCCGCGTGCGCGAGGAAGAGCGTGTGATGATGGACGTAGGCGAGCGTCGCCGTCGTGCCCATCCCCGCGAGCTCGGGGTGGAGCTTGGTCTCCTCGAAGAGCCTCGCGTCGGCGCGCGAGAGCGCTGTCCTGAGCCCCTCCAACACCTTCGCGGTGTCGAGCGAGCGCGGCGTGGAGAGCCATCGCGTGTCGGGCAGGAGCGCCTCTTCGATCGCGTCCACGGCGAGGGCGCTCGCGCGCGCCCCTCCGATGACGCCGCCCATCCCGTCCGCGACTACGAACAGGTGCCCGCGATCTTCGGCGAAGATGGTGTCTTTGGTCCCCACGCTCGACTGGTCGACGTGGAACGCCGTCGCGAGCGTGGCCACGAGGAACTGATCTTGGTTCTCGCTCCGCACGCGACCGCGATCGGTCTGCCCGAAGGCTTGGACGCTGAGGCGCTCGACGCAGGGTTGAACGGGCGCGACGGGGCTCGGGCTGAGGCTCGGCAGTTGGATCATCGGATCAGTGTTCATGGGCTGCTCCTTTTTCTTCAGGGCATGGGGTGGGTTCGTTTCGAGGCCGACGTCAGCCCGCTTCGCAGGTCGCGAGCTCGACGTTGCAGGTCGAGACGCACGCCGCGTGGGCCACCGTCGCGAGCGGATCGAGGCTCGCTCCGAGCGCGACCTCGCAGCGGGACAGACACGCCGCTTTGCCCTGAAGGCACGTCTCGTTCGACATGTCGTCGCTCGTCGAGACATTGGCCTTCATGTCGCCGTCGACCTCGACCGCGATGTCGATGGACACGGACGCTCCTTTGCTGTCCACGATCACGAGGTGGAGCGAGCCGTCTTTGACGGCTTGGATCGGGAGGTCGATCGTCGACGAGCCTTGAACGACGCCTTCGAGACCCGCGCCGGTCCAAAAAAAAAGGAGCTTGTCGGAGCTGTCCTCGCCGTCGGTCGCGTCCACGTGGACCTCGACCTTGGTGTCGTCGTCGACGACGCGCACGCTCACCTCGTGGACCTGCGGCGCCTCGTTCACGTCGACGTTCACCGTCGCGCCGTTGCCGTCGGCGTTCACCGCGGTGTTGACCTTGATCTCGGTGGTCACCCCGGCGTCGAGCTTGGTGTGCGCCCTCGAGGCGCCGATCACGGCGTTGGTCGCGCCTTCGCCGAGCACTTCGAATTCGATCGTGTACGTCGACGCGGGCAGATCGGTCACGAGGACCGTGGTCAGGTTCGCGTCGAGGTGCACGGTCTCTTGGAACGAGACGCTCCCGCTCACGTCATCGCGCGCGGTGACGACGAGGTCCGCAGGCTGACCTCCGTTGCTCATGATCAACCGCGCGTGGCCGGCGCCGACGTCGCCGTCGCTCGTGGGGCTGCCGCAACCCATCGCGAACGTCGAAGCAGCGAGGGCCAACGCGATCAGAGCAGAGTGGTTGTTCGTCATGATGCGCTCCTTGGAAAAGGCCTCCGCGCGAATGCACGGGGCGTTTACGGTTCGTAGGTGACGTTTCGCAAGGCGCAGGCCAAACCGCTCTCGATGGGCTCTCCAGCGGATTTCAAGAGGCTTGAGCGCGCAGGGCGACGTCGCCCCCCGGCCGATCACCAAATGGCCCGAGACGTAGGGTGGGACGCTGTCCCATTCCGGTGTGGGACGGGGACAGTCGCGACCGCCGTCGCTCGTGGTCTAGACTTGCGCGTTCGTCGTTCAACGCTCATCCCGAAACGAGCTTCGAAGCCATGGATCGATCGCGCACGCTGTCCCCCGGCGCCGTTGGGCGCACCACCCATCCGATGGGGCTCGACCGCGTAGCGTCCGACAACGAGCCGCCGTGGCACGTCACCGTCTCCCACGAGGGCACCCCCGTCGGCGTCTTCGCGATCGCCGGGCGCACGAAGATCGGCCGCGACACCGAGGCCGGCGCGGATCTCGTCCTCCCCGATCCGGCGGTGTCCCGCGTCCACGCCGTCGTCGCCGTCACGCCCGGCGAGCCCCTCGTTTGGCTGCAAGACATGGGTTCGAGCAACGGGGTCTTCGTCAACGGCAAGCGCGTCGAGGGGGCCGCCGTGCGCGCGGGGGACGTGATTCGGATGGGCGATTCGCTGCTCGTCCTCGGCCGCGGCTCCCCCGCGCCCAACGAGGACGCGAGCGGGCTCGGGCTCGTGGGCCAATCCCCTGCGATCGCCGAGCTCCGCGGCGTGCTCAGGAAGGTCGCGCCGAGCGCGCTGCCCGTGCTCGTGATCGGGCCGACCGGGACGGGCAAAGAGCTCGTCGCGCGCGCGGTCCACGAGGCGAGCGGCAGGCGCGGGCGCTTCATCGCGGTCAACTGCGCGGCGCTCCCGGGCCAGCTCATCGAGAGCGCGCTCTTCGGCCACAAGCGGGGCGCGTTCACGGGCGCGGTGTCGGATCAAGACGGCGCCTTCGTGCAGGCGAACGGCGGGACGCTCTTCTTCGACGAGGTCGGCGATCTCGCGCTGGAGGCGCAGCCCAAGCTCCTGCGCGCGCTCGAGAACGGCGAGGTGACGCCCATCGGCATGACGAAGCCGATCGTGACCGACGTGCGTGTCGTCGCCGCGACGCACGTCCCGCTCGACGCCGCCATCGAGCGAGACATGTTTCGCCGCGATCTCTTCGCGCGCCTCGCCGGGGTCGTCGTGCGGACGCCCGCGCTCTCCCAAAGGAGAGAGGACATCCTCGCCATCTTCCGCGCGTTCCTCGGCGACACGCCCGCGAGCATGAGCGCCGACTTCGTCGAGTCGCTGCTGCTCTATCGCTGGCCCTTCAACGTGCGTGAGGTCCGCAAGCTGGTCGAGCGCCTCATCGTGCTCCACCCGGACGTGAAGCGTTGGGAGCTCGGGATGCTCGACGAGGAGATCCGAAAGCCGACCGCCGAAGAGGCGGCGCGCGCGGAGGCTCCCGCGCCCCGCAAGACCCCTCCCAACCGCGAAGAGCTGATTGAGCTCTTGGCGCGATGTGATGGCAACGTCTCGCGGGTCGCCGAGCTCGTGGGGCGCAATCGAAAGCAGGTCTATCGTTGGATGGGCCACTACGCGCTCGACCGAGGCACGGGTCGAAAAGCGTAGAGCGAGAGAGAGCGAGAGAGCGGGCGCTGACGATTGGAACGGACGCTGCGCCGTAAGCGACTGCGACCCAGACGCCGCAGGTGGTCAGTGTCTCCGCCTCAACTGGCCGCGATAATCGCGGCCCCTTTAGAATTGCGGTTCAGCCTCGTGAGTAGGCGCTAAAGGCTCCTCACCGAGGCCCACAGGAGAGCGCGGGCTGGGCCGGGACCCAGCCCGCCGGGGGGTTTGGGGGGCTTCGCCGGCTTTGCCTAGGAAGAGCGGTTTGCCTTAGTTCTCGGGTAGTTGCCTAAGAAATTGCGGTACACAACGTAGAACATAGGATCGAGGCAAGCGGGGTCCGCGGGCGTTGACACACCCACGGGCCCCTGAGCCGAAACCCTCGTTAGCCGAGGTCCGACCTATGAGCACCGTATCCGAGCGCCCTCCGCGGCGCCAGCACACCGATCCGTCTGAGCCGCGCCCGAATGAGAACGGCGCGAGCCGTCAGGCGTTCTCTCAACACACGGCCGTGCGAATCGACGCGGCCACGCTCGCGCGGGTCGATTCCGTGCGCGCTCGTCTTGAGCGCCCGGGCTCGAACACCACGCGCGCCGACGCGCTGCGCTTCCTCGTCCACGTCGCGCTCGCCGCGATCGATCGTGGCGAAGTCACACCCGAGGACGCCACCCCCAACGACGTGCGCGGCAAGCGCGGGAGGGCTCGGCTCCATGGATGAGTACCTCGACCCCTCCGACGATCAGGACTTCGCCTCGTGGCTTCGCGCGCTTGAAACGGCGGTCGATGACCTCGAAGGCGCGGCGGTCGATCAAATGAAGCCGCTCGCCGCGCGCAAGCTTGGCCGCGTCTCGGCTGCCGCCATCGTCGCGCAGTCCGCCGACAAGATCGCGAAGTTGATCGCCCTCGCGCGTCGTTCCACTGACTACGGCGACCCCGCCGGAAGCGGCGGCGCTGGCACAAACTAGCGAGCACCACGCTTGGCGCACTGTGCCGACAGTGCCAACCATGACACTGACGTCATACTGAATCCTTGCGTACCGCCGCCAAATCGCTTACCGGTGACCCTCCGCTTCAGAAAGCGGAACTGCGCAGGCGACATGTTGAGGCGACTCCCGAATGGTTCGGGCGTTGTCAAGACAAAAAGGAGTCCCGCCGTGGGCTCGTACCCCACGGCAACTCCCCGCCGCTTGCGCAGCGCTCGACGGTCACACCTAGTTCTAGTTCGACCAAACCGTCGTCTTGCGATCGTGCGTAGCACATGCCGCGCCACGACGCCATAGGTGTGTCCGCCGGGCTTCTCCAAACGGAGTAGGTCCATGGTCGCGATTGTTTTTATCGCAGTTATCCCCGTCCAAAACCCCACGGTGACTCATCCGGCCACGGAGCCGGAAGGGCAGCCGGAGAGCCCGCCTGAGCCGCCGCACCCGGTCTACTCGGGTCTCGCGCCGCACTTCGCCGACCCGGCGTGGTGCGCGGCGATGCGCCTGCGTCCACGACGCTAATCGCCCGCCCATGGGGGGGATGGGCCTTACTCGCTGCGCTGTGCCTCGCGGAGCCCGATGGCGCGGAGCCAGCTAGAGACGTCGAGTCCTGCGCGCTCTGCGGCGGCGCTCAGGATGTCCTTCTGTTCGCTGGTTACGCGGACGCGGATGAGTTCGCCCTTGCGTTCGTCTGCGCCCTTGGCGGGGCGTCCGGTGCGCGGGGCGGGCTTCGGTCGTTGGGGTTGTGCGCGAGCGGTAGCGGTCTTCTTCGTGGCTGCCATGTCGCACATGATGAGGCTACATAAAGTCCACGTCAAGAC
>CAYTJL010000159.1:19968-22523 GCA_964437785.1 uncultured Polyangiaceae bacterium | reverse complement strand
GCGCCGTCGCGATGATTTCGTATCTGCAGGCGATGCCTTATGACAAGGAGCCTGCCCCGCCCAAGCCCCCTCCCCCGCCGCCCGATCGCGACACGCTCGATCACCCGCCCGACAAGCTCGATGTCTGTCCCGGCCCCGGCGAAAAATACGACCCTTCGAACGGCTGCCCGCCGCCGCCCGCGCCGCCCGAGCCCCCCAAAGCACCTTCGGACAGCGACAAAGACGGTATCCCCGACGACAAGGACGCATGTCCCCGCGAGCGCGGCCCCGGGAGCACCGACGCCGCGCGGAACGGCTGCCCGACGCTCCTCCGCATCACGGGCGACAAGATCGAGCTCTTGACGCCGCTCCACTTCGAGCCGCAAAAAGCCGTGCTCCCGCAGGGCAGCGCCGAGACCTTGAATCAGGTCGCCGCCGTGCTCCTCACCGATCACCCCGAGATCGCCGAGGTCGAGATCGCCGGGCACTCCGACAACCGCGAGTCCCCGTTCGCGAGCCTCTCCATGCGCCGCGCCGAGCTCATCAAACAAGAGCTGGTGAAGCGCGGCGTCCCCGCGGCGCGCCTCACGGCCCGCGGCTACGGGTCCAACAAACCCATCATGTCCAACGTGACGTCGATGGGGCGGACGGCCAACCGCAGGGTCGATCTCATCATCATCCGTCCAAAGCAGGAGGGAAAAGGGCCATGAGGGGTAGAGAGTGGTCCACAGTCTCTCGGCTCAGAGTCGCGCTCGGGGCGCTCGCCACATTCACCTTCGCCGCGCCCGCGCTCGCCGCGCCCGTCCAGCGGGTCACGGTCAAACAAGCCGGCGACTTCGCGCTCATCGGCAACACCGTCGGACAAGACTGCGCCCTCGGCGTGCCCGCGCCCGTCGTCGGCACCATCGGCGTCTGCGGGACCAACACCGCCGATGACGCGATGGACGCCTTTTGGGCCTCCGACACGCCCGGCTCGGGCGAGGCCCTCGCGGACATCAACGTGGTCAGCACACGGCGATCCACGGCTGTCTTGTCGCTGCCGCCCGGCGCCCAAATCACCCACGCATACCTGTATTGGGCGTCGAGCCGCTCGAACAACATGGCCGACGTCTCGTGCACCTTCGAGCGCCCGGGATCGTTCACGACGTTCCCCGCCGCGCTGACCTCGTATTTGATCAACGGCCCCGCCGGCATCTTTTATTATCAGTCGGTGGCCGACGTCACCGCCGTCGTCCAGTCGAACGGCGAAGGCCCTTATCGCACAGGCACGTTCGGGGCTCACTCGCCGGTCAATCAGAACAAAGACGGCCTCTTTACGGCGTGGTGGATGGTCGTCCTCTACACCGTTCCGGGCGCCCCGCTCCGCACCCTCTCCGTCCTCGAAGGGCTCGACCTCGTGAGCCCCGGCAGCCCCTCCACCGGCCAATTCAACGGGCTCGCGGTGCGGGGCACGCCCAAAGGCACGCTCGGCATCATCGGCTTCGAGGGCGACGACACCGCGCAGGGCGATCAGGTGACCTTCCAAGGCACCTTGTTGAGCGACGCGCAGAACCCTCAAAATAACTTCTTCAACAGCACGCGCAGCTACCTCGGATCGCCGGTGTCGGTCGCGGGCGACCTGCCGCAGCTCACGGGCACGCCACGCAGCATGAGCGGGATTGACCTCGACGTCATCGACGTGTCAACCGCCCTCTCCCCCGGCCAGTCCACCGCGACGCTCGTCGCGAGCACCACGGGCGAGAGCTACCTCTTGGGCGGCGCGGTCGCGGCCATCGACGTGGCCAAACCCGATCTCTCGGCCTCGACCAAGACCGTCACCGACTTGAACGGCGGATCCATCGTCCCCGGCGACATCCTCCAATACACCATCGACGTGGTGAACACCGGCGACGACACCACGACAGGCACCGTGCTCACCGACGTCCTGCCCGCCGGCGTCACGTTCGTCCCAGGCTCGATTCAGATCGTGAGCGGGCCCAACGCGGGCTTCAAGACGGATGTTCCAGGCGACGATCAAGCCGAGTATGACCTCCCCTCGCACACCTTCATCGCGCGGGTCGGCGCGGGCGCGAACGGCGCCGTGGGCGGGAGCCTGAGCCCCGGGGCGTCGTCGGCGATCCTCTTTTATGTCACCGTAAACCCTGGTTTTACCGGCCTCATCTCGAACCAAGGCACCTTGATCGCGGGCGGCCTCTCCGGGTATCCGCCCGTGCAGACCCCCACCGACGGCGACCTCGTCACCCCCGGCGCACAACCCACCGACGTCAACGCTGTTTGCCTCGTGGACCCGAGCTGCGGCGGGCCGATCAGCGGTATCGTCTGCGACGGGCTCAACCAACAATGCATCGCCGGCTGCCGCGGGACCGGCAATGGCTGCCCCACCGGACAGACCTGCACGTCGATGGATGCGACGATCGGGACTTGCGTCCAAAATGGCTCTTCCAGCGCGTCGAGCAGCACAGGCGGGATGGGAGGAATGGGCGGGATGGGCGCCTCTTCGTCGAGCTCATCGAGCTCATCCAGCTCATCGAGCTCATCCAGCTCATCGAGCAGCACAGGCGGGATGGGAGGAATGG
>CAYTJL010000159.1:10455-19868 GCA_964437785.1 uncultured Polyangiaceae bacterium | reverse complement strand
AGCTCATCGAGCTCATCCAGCTCATCGAGCAGCACAGGCGGGATGGGAGGAATGGGGGGGATGGGCGGCGCCTCCGCGAGCTCCGGCAACGTGGGTGGGATGGGCGGAGTCGGCGGCGCGGGCGGCACCTCGGTGAGCTCGTCTGGAAACATGGGGGGGATGGGCGGCGCCTCCGCGAGCTCTTCAACAGGCAACATGGGTGGGATGGGCGGCGCCGCGGCGAGCTCCTCGGGAGACGCGGGCGGCGGCGGTCGAGGTGGGGAGATGGCGACGAGCTCGGTGTCGTCGTCCAACGGCTCCACGGGCGGAACCGGCGGTTCAAACGACGTTCACGCGCGCGGAGGGTGCTTGTGTGATCTCGGCAGCTCCGAGGACGGCGCTCCCGGCGCGATGCTCTTGGCCGCGTGCGCCGCGATGATGGCGAGCGCGCGCAGGCGTCAGCGCGGCGCGCGCGATCGCTGGCGGTTCACCTCGTAAAAGGCGATCGCGCCCGCGACCGAGGCGTTGAGCGACCCGATGGGCCCGCGCATGGGCAGGCGCGCGGCGTAGCGACAGGCCTTGCGCACGCCGCGCCGCACGCCCTTGTCCTCGGCGCCGATCACGATCGCGACGGGCCCTGTGAGATCGATCGCGCTGAGCTCGACGTCGCCCGAAGCGTCGAGCGCGATCGACGTGACGCCGCGCTCCGCGAACATCGCGAGCACCTCGGGGAGCGCGGGGACACGACAGAGCCGCGCGTGCTCGATCGCGCCCGCGGACGCGCGGAAGGTCGCGGGCGTGAGCGGCGCCGATCCGTGCTCGGCCCAAATCACCGCGCTCGCGCCGAGCGCGACCGCGCTGCGGATCACCGCGCCGAAGTTCTGCGGATCCACGACGCCGTCGAGCACCGCGAGGCACGCCGACGCGTCGATCGGGATCTCGGAGGCTTGCACGATCGCGAGCTCCGGCGCGAACGCGATCACGCCTTGGTGCCGGCCGCCCTGCGCGCGCCGATCGAGCTCGGCCCGCGGCGTGCGCTCGACCTCGATCCCGCGATCGTTCGCGAAGCGCGCGATCGCGTCGAGCGTGGGCCCGCCGTCCCTCTCGACGAGCACGCGCGCGAGGCGCTCTCCATGGACGCGGATCGCCTCACGCACCGGCTGCACGCCCATGATCACGCGCGGCGAATCGATCACGCGCTCGGCTCTCCCCGCTCCGTGAGCCCCGCCGCGATCTCGACGACGACGCCGTTCGCCGCGGCGACGGGATCGGCCGCGTCGCGGATGGGCCTGCCCACGACGAGCAGATCAGCGCCGCGCGCGATCGCGGCGCGCGGCGTCGCGACGCGCTTCTGATCGCCGCTCTCCGCGCCGGCCGCACGAATGCCGGGCGTGACGAGCAGCACGTCGGGGCCGAGCGCGCGGCGCATGGCAGCGACCTCGACCGCCGAGCAAACGAAGCCGCGCGCGCCCGCGTCGACCGCGAGCTTCGCGAGCTTGACGGCGTGCGCTTCGGCGCTCGCATCGCCGACGCCGATCGACGCGAGGTCCGACGCGTCGAGCGACGTGAGCACCGTGACCGCGAGGATCGTGAGCGGAGACGGCGCGCGCGCGGCGCGATCGACGGCGCGCGCGATCATCGCGCGACCTCCCGACGCGTGCACGGTGAGGTAACGCGCGCCGAGCGACGACGCGCTCGCGACCGCGCGATCGATCGTCTCGGGGATGTCGTGGAGCTTGAGATCGAGGAATACGTCGAGCCCGAGCGATCGCCCGAGCTCGACGGCGCGCGGCCCTTCGCGGACGAAGAGCTCGAGGCCGATCTTGAGCACGCCGATGGCCGGCGCGAGCCGCTCCGCGAGCGCGCGCCCTTGCCCTTCTTCATCGAGCGACGCGACGTCGAGCGGAAAGACCAGCCTTTGCCGCGCGCTCAGAGGCACGAGCAGAGCGGATCGCCCGGCGTGCAGTTGCACGGCTTGGCGCCGGCGCCCGGCGAGCCCGACGAGCCCTTGCCGCCGCCGCCGCTCGGCTTGCGCATGTTGTCGGCCTTGGCCTTCTCTTCCTGGATTTGCTTTTGCAGCGCGAGGCGCTCGCTCTCGCTGTTCGCGTTCTGGAGCTGCGTGAGCAAGCTCTCGATCTTGGCCTGCTGCTCCTTGAGCTGAGCGTCGCGCTTCTTGGACTCTTCTTCGAGGCGGGCGCGCTCGGCGGCCTCGGCTTGCAAGCGCGCCTGCGTCTCTTGGTTGGTCTTGTACCAGATGCCACCCGCGGCGCCGCCGAGGAGGACGACCGCGACCGCGCCGCCGATGAGCAGGTTGCGGAGCTTCTTCTTGTGCTGGTCTTGTTGCAGCGCAGCGAGCGCGCGCTCGTGCTCCTGCTGCTTCTGCATGGCCTCCATGCGCGCGCGGTTCTCCGCGTCGATGCGGGCCTTCTCGACCTCGGCCTGGCGGATCGCTTCGAGCTTGGCGGCCTCTTCACGGGCGCGCTGATCATCCAAGCGCCTTCGCTCTTCCTCGGCGCGGATGCGAGCCTCTTCCTCTTCGCGCGCCCGGCGATCGGCGTCTTCGCGCGCGCGCTGCTCGGCCGCGGCCTTGGCCTGCTTGTCGGCCTCCTCGGTTCGGATGCGATCCTCTTCGAGGTTCATCAGCTCCTTGAGCGAGAACAGGACCGAGCTTTCCTTCTGTTCCGACATGACTCCTGACTCCTCCGACAACGGCGCGCGCGCCCGTCTTGTACGGTCTTATCATGGGAGCGTCCGTCACGATCAATCTTTGCTGCTCGATGTGAACAGATCGCGAGATCGCCCGAGGAAGCCCCACATTTAGGGGAAAGGTGCGAAGCGTTTTTGGCCGGCGCGCCCGCGCGAGGCGTCGATCCATTTCTTTTCCCCGCGCCCTCCGCTACCGTCCCGCCCCCATGGCAACTGTGGTCAAAGCTCACATCACAGGCACGGTTTGGAAGATCGAGGTCAAGGTCGGCGACGCCGTCGAGGAGGGCACGGTGGTCGCGATCCTCGAGTCGATGAAGATGGAGATGCCCGTCGAGGCCGAAGAATCAGGGACCGTGTCGGCGATCCTCACCAAAGAGGGCGCGCCCGTCAAAGAGGGCGATCCCATCGTCGAGCTGTCATGACGCGCGCGCAGCGAGCGGTGCGATCTTCCCTCGCTCCCGCGTGCTTCGCGCTCGTCGCGATCGCAGGCGCGGGCTGCGACGATCCCAAGCCCGCGGGGGGCGCGGCTGCGTCGGCCTCCGCGATCGCCGCGAGCGCAGCGCCCGTCGCGAGCGCTTCGTCCCCCGCGCCCGCGGCGTCGCCGAGCGCCGTGGCGAGCGCGAACGCGCCGCCCATGCCGCCTCGGCCCGTGCCCATCGGTTCGAGCGGCCCGATTCAACCTTCGGCGCCGCCCGAGCAGCAGATGATGGCGATCGCGTACACGCTCTCGATGGTCACGCCGCGCGGCAACGATCCGCTCACCGTCGACAAGGCGTACCTCGACGACATCATGAAGAAGCTCGAGGTCGCCGCGCGCACCGCCGACAAAGGCAAGACGCCCGCGAACCCTGTGCGCGCCGACAAAGGCAATCGCAAGCTCGTCGTCGAGATGGGCAAAGGCTGCACGGACCGCGTCCCGTCGAACCTGCTCGTCCAGCGCGCGGGCTCCACGCTGCAGCTCGCGTACGAGTCAGGCGTGCTCGTCATCGCTTGTCACGACGACAAGTGGGAGTGCCATCAATCCACGCGTGATCCCAAAGACGTGCTCTGCCACGCGGCGCCGCGCCGATAAGGGTGCTCCACAGTCTTCCGCGGAGCCCCCTTCAGCTTACTTGAACTCGACGCCTCCCATGACCTGATTGTTGTCGGTCGCGAGGAAGCCGATCTGCCAGCCGCTCGCCTGCCTGCGCGCCTCGATCTTGGCGTTGTTCTTGTCGGGCGCGTACGAGGTGTCGTTCGAGTCCATCTTCTCGAACACGAGCGGGAGGTCAAAGCCGCCGGCGACGGGCCGCGCATCCGCCTCGTTGTATTTGTAGTATTGCGTGACGACCTTGTTCTTGCCTTGGAACGGATAGCTCTGCGCGTAGACGACCTTGCCGTTGCCGATGGTCATCGAGCCGGTGCCGCGGTTGTTGGCGACGCTGATGCGCCGGCCCGCGCGGAACGCCGTTGTGGCGTAACGCTGGTACGTGCCCGCAAACTGCACATCGGGCTTGGGCGGCGGGGCGGGCGGCGGGGGTGGAGGCGGGGGCGCCGCCGCGGTGCTCTCCGCTTTGATCTCTTTCTTGCGGCACGCGGGCAGCGCGCCCACGAACGAGAGCGCGAGCACGAGCAAGACACTATGACGTACGACCGAGCCTGCGTTCATCAGGGCTGCCTCCTCCGGCGATCGAGATGGAACGAGAGCAGAGACCGCGCGCCGCGTCACGCGCTTTTTTACGGAGTGGGCGAGGTGGGGATACAGGTCGCGCAATATTCGCTCTGGACCGGCGCGTCGTTCACCATGTCGCCGAGCCACTCGGTGAGGAGCTTGCCGTTCGCCTCGACGGTGAAGAAGTTGTCGTAGGGCAAGATGCAGTGTTGCTCGCCGTCCGGCAAGAACGCGCGGAAATTGGGCGTCGTGGCCTCGATCTGGCCGATGCTCGCGCGCATCTTGTCGGACCACTCGAACTTGTCTTTGCCGCCCATCGCGACGTAATAAAACGTCTGGTTCTCGTCGAAGACGGTGTTGTACTGCGCATAGACGTTGTTCGGGTAATACGCGCCGATGAGCTGATAGACGACGGCGAGGCTCGTCGCGTCCTCGTATTTGCCTGCGAACGCGGGGTAGTGGAGATCCGCGCGCCACGCCGGGAGGCTCTCTTGGAAGAAGTTGTCGGTGATGACGCCCGCGGCGCTGTCGGAGAAGTGATAGACCTTGGACGCCTCATAGTGCTTTTGGAGCTGCGGCGCCCAATAGATGGATCCATAGCCGCCCGCGCTGCACCCCGTGACGAACATCTTGGAGGGGTCCTTGATCTGCGCGTACACCCACGAGAGCACGCCGAGCACGTTGACCGCGCCTTTGTGGTTGATCGTGAGCGTGTCGCTGTACGTCTTCACGTTGTCGCCCCAATGGATGTCGCCCGTGCAATACGGGATGTAGATGTGCGTCCAGTCCTTCATGGGGTGGGCGGGGTTATCGTGGTTGTACCAGCCCGGAGGGTTGTTGAAGGCGTCGGTGTAGTCGGCGATATCGACTTTGTCCTTGAAGATGGCGTCCGCGAACGAGCACGTCTGCGCGTTCCAGCACGCGCCGCCGCCCTCGAACTCGATGATCACCTTGTTCTTGTCGCGCGGGATGACGAAGAACGCATATTCGCCGCCGCGCGAGCAGACGGTGTCGCCGCCGGGCTTGATGACGTTCACTTGCCCGGGCGTCAGATCCTCGAACGCAGGCCCGATCGGCGCGCCGCCGCCCGAGCCTCCCGACGCGCCGGATCCGCCCGAGCCTCCGGCGCCGGTGCCGCCCGTCCCGCCACACCCGCTCGCCGCCGCCACGGCGCCGACCGCCGCGAGGAGAAGTGCCAACGATCGATGATGCTCCACGACGTCTCCTGTTCTCCCCGCTCATGCGGGATCGTTGCTCGTGATCATTCGATGTCGAACGGGACCACGGTCACGCTCGCCAGATCCGGGATGGCCTTCGCGACCGCGTCGCCGAACGCGCTGTGCGTGCCCACGACCGCGATGACCATGTCGCTGCTCGGCAGGCGCCGCCGCACGGCCTCGTTCGCGTCCGCGAGCGTCACGGCCTCCACCGCGGAGAGGTAGCGCCGGTAATAGCCCTCGGGCAGATCGAAGAGCGCCTCGTCGAGCGGGTGGTGCACGCGCTTCTTCGCGGTGTCGACGTCGAACGCGTGCGAGCGGACGACGTAGCGCTTCACGAAGGCGAGCTCGTCCTCGGTGATGCCTTTGTCGCGCAGCGCGCCGAGCAGCTCGATCATCAGCGCGAGGCACCCCGGCGCGTCCGCGGCGGCGGGCGCCGCGCCCATCGAGAACGTGTCGCGGCGGCGATCGAAGCTCACGCGCGACGAGGCGCCGTACGACCAGCCGCGCTTGACGCGGATCTCCTGCATGAGGCGCGAGGTGAACGTGCCGCCGAAGGCCGTGTTCGCGACCATGAGCGGGATGTGATCGGCGTCGTGCGCGTGCGTGCCGAGACCGCCCACGACCATCTGCGCCTGCGTCCGCTCGGGCTTGTCGACGAACACGAGGCGGCGCCCGGGCGCGAGCGTGGGCTCGGGGACCGTGTCCGGGACCGCCTCGCCCTCGGGCAAGCCCGCGAGGATCTTGTCGGCGATCGCCTTGGCCTCCGCGTCGTCGACGTCGCCCGCGATCGCGACGAGCGCGTTCTTGCGGCAATAGTGGCGCGCGTAGCACGCGCGCACGTCGGCCTCGGTGATGGCCTCGATCGAGGGGATGGTCCCCGCGACGCGCCGCGCGTACGGGTGACCCTCGAAGATCGTGCGGCGCAGCGCGCGGCTCGCGAGCACGCGATCGCTGTCGCGCGACTCGACGATCTCGGCCGCGGCCTCGCGGCGGAGCCGCGCGAGCTCGTCGCGATCGAAGGTGGGCCGCGCGATCACGTTCGACGCGAGATCCACGAACGGCCAGAGGTTGCGCTTGATGACCTCGAAGTGGACCGTCGACGCGGAGAGCGCGACGTCGGCCGACAGCTCGCCGCCGAGCGCGTCGATGGTCTCCTCGATCCGGTCGGCGCTCATGCCCTCGGAGCCGCGCCGGAGCATGCGCGCGGTGATCCGCGAGAGCCCCTCGCGACCCGCAGGATCGTGCGCGGATCCCGATCGGAACGCGACGAGCACGCTCACGAGCGGCAGCGCGTCGCTCGACTCGACGAACAAATTCGACGCGATCATCCGGCCTCCGCGCGCGGCGAGGAGGCCTCTTCGCCGCCCTCGTCGCCCTCTTCGTCTTCGCGTTCGTCCCCCTCGATCATGCTCGGATCTGGGATCACCTCGACGACGGTGCGCGCGCCCTTCGTGAGGTAGCGCCGCGCCACGCGCAGGAGATCGCCCGGCCCCACGCGGCGATACGCGTCGAGCTTGCTGAAGAGCGCGCCCGGATCGCCGAGCACCGTCTCGTAGAAGCCGATCTGCTCGGCCTTGCCGTGCGCGGTCTCGAGCCCTTGCAGCGTGCCGAGCTCGAGCTTGGCCTTGGCGCGCGCGATCTCCGCCTCGGGCGGCGGCGCGCGGCGCAGCTCGTCGACG
Organism: uncultured Polyangiaceae bacterium; assembly: GCA_964437785.1. Taxonomy (GTDB): domain Bacteria; phylum Myxococcota_A; class Polyangia; order Polyangiales; family Polyangiaceae; genus CAYTJL01. Next base: position 12,633 of record CAYTJL010000159.1, on the reverse strand, counting down.
ATCGCGTCGAACGCGGTGAGGAGATCCTCACACGCCTTGCCCGGGCGGGCCGAGAGCCAGATGTCGTAGAGCCCCGGGTCGCGCAGCGCGCCCACGTAGCCGCGCACCTCGCTCGCGATCTCGAGCTTTTGCACGAGCGAGCGGTGCACGCGCGAGGCCCGGCCGCTGAAGAGGATCTCGTTCAAGACGACGAGCGGCGCGTGATCGAAGTCGCCGAACCCGGGCGCGTGATAGCCGATCGCGACCTTGTGCGTGGGCGTGGGCTTGTCGACGCGGAGCCTGCGCTCCGCGGTCTGCGGGGGCTCGGGTCGCACGTCCTCGACCGGCAGCTCCGACGCTTCGAGCTTGCCGAAGGTGTCTTGGACCTTGGCGAGCGCCGCGCCCGGATCGATGTCGCCGGAGAGCACCAGACACACGTTGTTGGGCGCGTAATACGTGCGGTAAAAGCCGGTGCAATCGTCGGTGGTGAAGCCTTGGATGTCGGCCATCCAGCCGATGGTCGGCCAGCCGTAGCCGTGCTCGCGGAACGCCTCGCGGTACAAGAGCTCGCTCACCGATCCGTCGACGTCGTCCTCGACGCGCTGGCGGCGCTCGTTCGCGACGACGCCCTTCTCGCGCGCGACCTGCGGGTCGCGGAGGACGAGCTTGTGGAGCCTCCCCGCTTCGAGCGACAGCGCGAGATCGAGCGCGTCTTTGGGGAGGTTCACGTGGTAATACGTCCAGTCGAGGTACGTCGCCGCGTTGGTCTCGGCGCCCGCCTCTTCGAGCAGGCGATCGAAGACGCCGTACGCGTGCTCCTCGGTCTCGCCGAACATGAGGTGCTCGAAGAGGTGCGCGAGCCCCGTTTTACCCGGCTTCTCGTGGCGCGAGCCCACGCCGAGCCACGTCTGCATGCTCACGACGGGCGCGGCGTGATCTTCGAGCAGGAGCACCTTGAGCCCGTTGCCGAGCGCGAAGCGCTCGACGTGCATCGACGGACCGAAGGGGATGGTGCCATCGTGCCGGGCGCGCGCCGCCTCGGGACGATCGCGGTTCTGCGCTTCGAGCAGGTCTTCGAACGGGCCTCTCCTCGATGTCATGTGCGCCCGCGATACCACGGAAGCACGAGCGCTCCTAGATCGCGCGCCCTCGCTTTCCATGTCCGAATCTGCGAGGGTTCGCCGCCATGATCAAACGCGTCGAGCTCCTCAAGAAGCACGAGACCTTCGCCGAGCCAACGCCGCTCGGCCTGCTCGGCTTGGCGATCGGCTGCGCAGCGCTCACCCCGATCGCGTTCGGCTACAAAGTCTCCGCCGCCGGCCTCAAGACCGCCGCGATCATCTGCCTCTTGTTCGGCGGCGGGTGCCAGCTCCTCGCCGGGCTCATGAACTTCGCCAACAAGAACCTCTTCGGCGGGACGGTGCTCACCACCTTCTCGTTCAACTGGATCTTGAACTGGTGGGCGCTCTCGTCGATCGCCTCGGGCACGCTGCCGGATCACACCATCGTGCTCGCGGTGGACGTCGTCTCGCTCCTGATCTTCGTCGTGATCACGTACGGCTTCGGCTTCTTCTCGAAGCTCCTCTTCGCCTTCCTGCTCGACATCGACATCCTCTACGCGTGCCGCATTTACAAGGGTTTTTCGCCCACCACGTCGCTCGACATGGTCATCGCGGTCTGCACCGTCTTGCTCGGCGCCATCGCGCTCTACATCGCGTTCGCGACGCTCATCAACCCGACCGCGGGGCGGGCCATCTTCAGCATCCCCGGCCCGCTCTTCTCGCCGGCCAAGAAAGAGGGCTTCGACTGGTCGCTCCGCAACGCGCTCTTCACCGTGCTCTTCGAGCACTGGCGCGCGCACGCGTTCAAGACCATGACGTTCGAAGATCTCTCCCGCGGGGTGGCCGCGAAGATCGGCGAAAGAAATATTTTGCCGGATCTCGCGTACCTGATGGAGCTCGGCGCGGTCGTCGTGACGACCGAAGAGGAGAAGGTCGTCAACGTGCGGCTCAGCGCGTCGGGCATCGATCTCTACGAGCAGCTCATCCTCAAGAAATACGATTTCTAGGATCGCCGTCGCGAGCCTTGTCTCTCGCCGCTCGCTCGGCTACCGACGCGCGCCATGAGCGAAGTCCTCTTGGATCCCAGCGCTGTGCAGCGGGGGCTCCACCGCGTGGCCCTCGAGATCATCGAGCGCGA
>CAYTJL010000159.1:0-10355 GCA_964437785.1 uncultured Polyangiaceae bacterium | reverse complement strand
CCAGCGCTGTGCAGCGGGGGCTCCACCGCGTGGCCCTCGAGATCATCGAGCGCGACCGGCACCTCGACGAGCTCGCGCTCGTCGGCATCCGGCGCGGCGGCGAGCCCATCGCGGAGCGCCTCGCGACGTTGATCGGGGGCATCGAAGGCGTGGGAGCGAGGCCGCCGGTCGGCGCGGTCGACATCACGCTCTACCGCGACGACGCGGCGACCGCGCTGCCGAACCCGCGCATCGGCCCGAGCCACATCCCGTTCGAGGTCGACGGCCGCCGCATCGTGCTGGTCGACGACGTGCTCTACACGGGCCGCACGATCCGCGCGGCGGTGGACGCGCTGCTCGACTATGGGAGGCCGCGGCGGATCGAGCTCGTGGCGCTCATCGATCGCGGCGGTCGCGAGCTGCCGATCCAGCCCGATTACGTGGTGAAGCGCGTCGAGATCCCCGCCCGCGAGAAGGTCGAGGTGGTCGAGCGCGGCGGCGAGCTGTGGGCCGTGATCGTGCCCGTGGGCACGTCGGTGCGGCCCGCGGATCTGCCCGCGCAGGTCCACGGTGGGGGCTCGGGTCCCGCGAGCGGGCCCGCTGCCCCCACACCCCCGGGGGTGGCTTCGTGACCGCGCGATCGGCCTTCCCGCTCCGGCACCTCCTCGGCATCGAGGGCCTCGATCGCGCGGCGATCACCTCGCTCCTCGACACGGCCGAGCCCTTCTTCGGCGTCTCGCGCCGCAGCGTGCGCAAGGTCCCCACGCTCCGCGGCAAGACCGTGATCAACCTCTTTTACGAGGCGTCGACGCGCACGCGCACGTCGTTCGAGCTCGCGGGCAAGCGCCTCAGCGCGGACGTCATCAACATCAGCACGTCGACGTCGAGCGCGACGAAGGGCGAGTCGCTGCTCGACACGGTGAAGAACCTGGAGGCGATGCACCCCGACGTGGTCGTGATCCGCCACTCGGCCTCGGGCGCGCCGCACTTCGTCGCCGCGAGGACGCGCGCGGCCGTCGTCAACGCGGGCGACGGCACGCACGAGCACCCGACGCAGGCGCTCCTCGACGCGTTCACGATCCGCCGTCAAAAAGGGCAGATCGAGGGCCTCACGGTGGCCATCTGCGGCGACGTGTTGCACAGCCGCGTCGCGCGCTCGAACGCGCACCTGCTCCGCGCGATGGGCGCGCGCGTCCGCTTCGCCGCGCCGCGCACGTTGATGCCGCGCGAGGCCGAGGCGCTCGGCGCCGAGGTCTTCGATCGCATCGAGCCCGCGCTCGAAGGCGCCGACGTGGTGATGATGCTGCGCGTGCAGCGCGAGCGCATGGAGGGCGCGTTCTTGCCGAGCACGCGCGAGTACAGCCGCACGTTCGGCCTCAACGAGCGGCGGCTCGCGCTCGCCAAGCCCGACGCGATCGTGATGCACCCCGGCCCGATGAACCGCGGCGTCGAGATCGATCCCGCCATCGCCGACGGCAAGCGCAGCGTGATCCTCGATCAGGTCGAGGCCGGCGTCGCCGTGCGCATGGCCGTGCTCTACCGCCTCGCGGCCGAGGCGCACGAGCCCACGCCCTCGTGAGCGCGCTCGACCTCGACGCGCTCTTCGCGCCGATCGGCGCGCGCGCGTTCTTCGCCGACTACTACGAGCAGAGCCCGCTTCACCTGTCGGGTGATCACCATCGCTGCGAGGCGCTCCTCGATCACGCGACGCTCTTCGACGCGCTCGCGCGCGCGGCAGAGCCGCCCGACGGCCTCGTGGTGTTCCCCGAGCACGCGGGGATCGAGGGCGGCGCTGCCGCGCTCCTCGGCGATCGCGATCGGCTCCGCGCGTACGTGAACGAGGGCCACCCGATCGTGTGGAACCGCGCGCGCGGCGTTTTCCCTGCGATCGACGCGCTCGCGGCGGGGATCGCGCGCGCGTTCGGCGCGCACGTGTGGCCCAACGTCTACGCGACGGGATACGCGGGGACGCCGTTCGACGCGCACTTCGACGCGCACGAGGTGATCGCGATCCAGCTCGAAGGGCGGAAGACGTGGTGGATCTCCGAGGTGCGGATCGACCGCCCGCTCGACGCCGTCGAGATGGAGGCCGCCGTCGCCGCGGCCCTCCGCGCGCGTCGTGACGACGCGCTCGCGCGCACGCTCGCCACGTTCACCGCGGCGCCCGGCGATCTCGTGTACATCCCGCGCGGTCAGTTCCACAACGCGAAGGCCGAGGGAGAGCGAACGACCGGCGATCGCTCGCTGCACGTCACGTTCGGGATCCGCACGCCGAGCGGCTTCGACGTGGCGCAGCACCTCGCCAAGGTGATGCTCGCCGATCCGATCTTTCGTGAGTATCTGCCGCCCGCAGCCGCGGACGTCGACGGCGCGCGCGCGCGCGCGCTGCTCGGCGAGGTCACCACGAAGATGCTCGCGACGATCGAGGCTGCAGCGGAGGACGTGCGCGCGGCGTGGGTGAGGCGGAGCTGACGCTCAACCCTCTTTGTTGCCCTCGGCGATCATCGGGTAGACCTTGCCAGCGATGATCGCTCCCACGATCGGCGCGACCCAAAACGCCCAGAGCTGCGCGAGGGCCCACCCCCCGACGAAGATCGCAGGTCCCGTCGATCGCGCGGGGTTCACCGAGAGGTTCGTGACGGGGATCCCGATGAGGTGAATGAGCGTGAGGCCGAGGCCGATGGGGATCGGCGCGAACCCAGCGGGCGCTCGTTTGTCGGTCGATCCGAGGATGATCATCAAGAAGAAGAAGGTGAGCACCACCTCCGCAACGAGCGCGGCCGCGAGCGAATATTGTCCGGGCGAGTGCGCGCCGAAGCCGTTGGACGCGAAGCCGGCGGAGACGTCGAACCCAGCTTGCCCGCTCGCGATTACATACAGCGCGCCCGCGCCCGCGGCCGCGCCGGTCACTTGGGAGGCGATGTAGACAGGCAGCTCACGCGCAGGGAAGCGACCCGCGGTGGCGAGGCCGATGGAGACCGCGGGGTTCAAGTGGCACCCCGAGACGTGACCAATCGCGTAGGCCATCGTGAGCACGGTGAGGCCGAACGCGAGCGACACGCCCAAGAGCCCGATCCCCACCTTGGGGAAGGCCGCCGCGAGCACCGCGCTTCCGCAGCCCCCAAAAACAAGCCAAAAAGTACCGAAAATCTCCGCCGAAGCACGTTTGGACAAGCTCATTATGGCCTCCGAGTAGGTTCGAGCGCGCGGCGCTGCACGACGTGTGCCCCGCCGCGATCCCACACCGATCACCGCGCGTGCGCGCTTCGCGGCGCGACGTCGATGGGCAGGGACCGCGCCTGATGGAGGCGCGCCTCACGCACCGTTCGCCCGACACGCGTAGGGCCCCGCACGGCGAAAGGTGTTCAGCGACGATCGCAGCGGAGGATCAGCGCGGGCGCGGCGACCGTCGAGCAGGGCCGGTTTCTGTGTGTAACGCGACGTGATATGCGCATGAGATATGTCGAGGAGCCGCCCTTTCTCCGCGTCCGACGATGACATCCAGAGCCTCCGCGAAGCCTTGATCAAGGCCGGCTTCACCGAGATCGGCGTGGCCGCGGCGTGCGGCGCGAAGAACATCGCGTCGCTGCGCGAGGTCCCGCTCGAGGTCGCGACCGCGCGCACCTCGGGGGGCACGCCGCTCGACACCGCCATCCGTCTCTTCGTGATCGGCGTCGCGTGCCCGGTCGCCGCGGTCGAGCAGGCGCTCGCGCCCGCGTCGATCGAGCGGCTCGTCAACGGCGGGCTCCTGCGCGCGACGGGCGGCGGCGTGTTCGGGACCATCAAGATGGTGCCCGTCGACGGCTTCATCGTGTGCTTCGATCGATCCGAGCACGACGACGCGGTCGAGGCGCAGGATCACGTGATGGGCCCGAGCGACAGCGCGCGCACGCTCGCGGGCATCACCCTCCGCGAGCCCGTGCGGCAGGCGCTCGATCTCGGCGCGGGCTGCGGGTATTTGGCGCTCCTCGCGGCGCGGCACGCGGACAAGGTCATCGCGACGGACATCAACCCGCGCGCGGCGGCCTTCGTCGATCTCAACGCTGCGCTCAACGGCGTCACCAACATCGAGGCGCGCACGGGCGATCGTTTCGAGCCGGTGAAGGGCGAGTCGTTCGATCTGATCTTCTCGAACCCGCCGTTCATGATCTCGCCCGAAGATCGCATCACGTATTTGAGCGGCGGCATGCGCGCCGACGCGTTCTGCGCAGAGCTCGCGCGCGGCGTGTCGCCGATGCTGCGCGAGGGCGGGCATTTTCAGATGACCTGCAACTGGGTCGAGAACGAGGGCGTGCCCTGGCAGGATCATCTCCACGGCTGGTTCGAAGGGAGCTCGTGCGACACGTGGGTGCTCCGATCCAGCGTGACCGAGCCGCGCACGTACGCGCTCGGGTGGATGAGCGTGGGCCACAACGAAGGCAGCAGCGAGGCGCGGCTCAAGGCCTGGCTCTCGTATTACGAGAGCGAGAAGATCACCGCGATCGACGCGGGCGCCATCACCATGCGAAAGCGTTCGGGCGGCGATACGTGGGTGCGCATGTTCGACGGCCCCGAGAAGATCATCGCCCCCACGGGGCGCGACGTGAGCGATCGCATGCGCGCGCTGGATTTCATGGAGCGCGCGGCCAAAGACGACGCCGCGCTCTTCGGCGCGGTGCTCGGCGTCTCGCCGCACGTCAAGCTCGTGCAAGAGTGCACGCCCGCGGCGGAGGGCTGGGCGCAGGTGTCCGCGAAGGTCATGGTGACGAAGGGCTTCGCGTACGTCGAAGAGGTCGATACGTATGTCGCCGAGCTCATCGCGGCGTGCGACGGCGCGCGGACGTTGCGACAAGCGATCGACAAAACCGCGGCGGCGCTCGGGTGGAGCGAGGAGGACGTGCCGGAGGAGACGGCCGCGATCGTGCGTCAGCTCGTCGACGAAGGGTTCCTCGTGCCCGTGTCGCCCGCCTAGGAGCCCCGATCGCCGCCCACGTCGATATTGAGTCGGCGCGCACTTTCCTGCTATGACGACAGGTATTGAGCGAGGGAGCGCTGCAACGCCCGTATGTCCAGTCCCATCGACAGCACCGGTGAGATCGAGATCATCAACTACCCTACGCGCCTTCACAAATACAGCGTAGGCGATCGCGTGCAGCTCATCTTCCGGCCCATCGACGAGCCCAATCCGCCTTACCAACTCAAGATTTCGTCCCCCTCCGGCTCGTCGATCGTCGATACGATCATCCGCGCGCTCCCAACGGGTGAGCCGCAGAGCCCTCCACCGTTCGAGTTCGTCCCCTCCGCAGGTGGCATTTACAACGTGGAGATCCGAGAGATGCGCGGCCGTGCCAAAGGGATCGGCAAGCTCAAAATCGGCTGAACGGGCTCGCGAGCAGTCGGCGCGTTGAGGAGACATGGCGCATCATGATCTCCGTGCTGCGTGAAGGCGACCTCGCGGCGGGCCGGTATCGGCTCGTGCGACCCATCGGCGAAGGGGGGATGGCCTCCGTCTGGTGGGCCCATGACGAGACGAGCGGGCGAGACGTCGCGCTCAAGGTCGCGGTCACCCGCTCGAACCCCGAGAAGGTCGCGCGCTTTCTCCGCGAGGCCAACGTCATCCGGCGCTTCTCTCACCCCAACATCGTTGGCGTGCTCGACGCGGGCGAGCTGCCCAATCACGGCGGCCTTTACCTCGCGATGGAGCTGCTCCGCGGGGGCGCCTTCGCCGAGCGCGTCGAGGCCGGTGATCCGCTCCCCGCCGCCGAGGTGCTCGGGGTGCTCATCGGCGTGTGCAAGGGGCTCGAAGCGGCGCACGCGAGCGGCGTCGTGCACCGCGACATCAAGCCCGAGAACATCTTTTTGGCGATCGACGAGCGAGGCGCCGTCGTCCCCAAGATCCTCGATTTCGGCGTGAGCACCTCGGGGGATCGCATGCAGAGGCGCGCGATCTCGATCGACGGGCAGGTCATCGGCACGCCCGCGTACATGAGCCCCGAGCAGGCGAGCGGCCGTATCGACATCACGCCCGCGGCCGATCTCTGGGCGATCGGCGTCGTCATGTACGAAGCGCTCACCGGCAAGCTGCCGTTCTTCGGCAAGAGCACAGCCGCGATCCTGGAGGCGATTGTCCGCGACGGCCCGGCCGACGTGCCGGGGTGGGTGGACGACGACCTCGCCGCGATCATCCGTCGCTGCACGCGCAAAGAGCCCTCCAAGCGCTACGCGAGCGCGACCGCGCTGCGGGTCGATCTCGAGCGCGCGCTCGCGCGCATCCGCGCGAGGGACAGGGACGCGCACGCCGAAGGCGCGGGCGGCTCCATGCCTCCGCCTCCGCCGAGCGTGCCAATCGTCCCGAGCCCGCCCACGTCGCGGCCGCCGCGCGCGCAGCGCCAAGCGCTCGCGAGGCCCAAGAGCCCGCTCTTGATCGCGCCGTTCGCGCTCGCTTTGTGCCTCTTTGCGCTGCTCGCGTACCCGCGCAAGCACAAGGCCCCTCCGGTGCGCTTCGCCGAGAAGGGGGTCGCGCGCGCGGCGGGCGTGATCGCGCTCCGGCTGCGCAAAGCTGCTGCCGCCGCCGCGGACCCACGAAAATAATCGTCCGGGCGTCACACTCGGAGGGGCTCCTCCGACACCCCGGAGATCGAGCCTATTCCCGAGGAGGCAACATGGTCGTTCCCCGAGCGTCGTGGTTGGCTGTGCTCGCGGTGGTGATGGGGTGTGCGCGTCCCGGGGCTCCTCCCACCGAGGAGCACGCGCCGAGCGTCAGGACGCCTCCGCGCCCGACCGAGGGCGGCGAGGCCATGGAGCCGCGCCCGCCCGCGCCGGCCGCGACGCCGCAGGGAGCGCCCAAACCCGCGCCCGCAGCCGCGATCAAGGCGCCTCTCGGCGATCGGTATCCATGGCTCGACGACGCGACCATCGCGGTGCCGAGGCCGGCGGACAACGTCGAAGAGCGCTTTGCGCCGCCTGCGGGCTTTCTTCGTGAGGAGCTCGACCCAACCTCGTTTGGAGCGTGGCTCCGGGGTTTACCCCTCCTCCCCCGGGGCACGAGCGTGCTCAGCCATCATGGGGATTTGGTCCTCTCCTCGGATCACCCGAACCTCGCGGCGGTGGTGGCCATCGACGTTGGAGACAGGGATTTGCAGCAGTGCGCAGACTCGGTGATTCGGCTCCACGCGGAGTGGCGTTGGTCGCGCGGGCGCCGTGATCACCTGTATCGCGCGGCGTCGGGCGCGCAGATGCCGTTCGCGCGTTGGGCCGCGGGCGAGCGGCCGAAGCCCGAGGGGCTGTCGTTCACGTTTCAGCCCGCGCGCAGGCCCGACGCGAGCTATGCCTCGTTTCGCCGCTACCTCGATGCGGTCTTCACGTGGGCCAACACAGGGGCCTTGGCGCGCGACGCCGAGCGCGTCAACGCAGCTTCGTTGACGGCGGGGGACTTCGTTGTCGTCGCGGGGACGCCGGGTCACGCGGTGCTCGTCGTGGACGTCGCGCGGGCGCCCGACGGGAGGAGAGCGCTCCTGCTCGCGCAGGGCTTCATGCCCGCGCAGAGCTTTCATGTGCTCCGCCCCGACAACGCCCCTTCGCGCGCGCCCGAGGCAGCGTGGTTTATCGTGGAGCCGGGCGCGACCTCGATCAAGACCCCGTTTTGGGCGCCCTTCTCGCTCGAAAAGAACCTGCGCCGCCTGCCTTGATCGCAAAAGCGCGTTGCGGCGGCGAGCGCGGTCATGATAGGGTCCGCCGCTCATGACCAACGCGCTCTCCCCCAACGCGGCTGTGCCGGTGGGCGACGTATCCGCAGGCGCGGTGGCGTGGCGCGCGGCGGGGCAAACGCAGGTCACGGTCATCGCCAAAGCCACCTTTACGCTCCACGACGGCGAGGGCATGAGGCGCGGGCGGGCGCGGCAGCTTTGTCGCGCGGACGTCCATTACGACAACAATCCCATGAGGAGCGTGCGGTGGGCGAGCGACATGGCCCCTCATTTGGGCAGCGTGGACGTGCTCTTTTCGGGCTCGGCGTACGCGTCCGCGGGCCCGCTCGTGCAGATGCTCAAGGTGCGTCTCTCTCTGTTCGACGGGGAGCGCGCGCTCCTCAGCAAATCGCTCCTCGTGTGCAGCGAGACGGGCTTTCGAGCGTTGCCCATCGTGTATGAGCGGGCGCTCGGCGGCTTGCAGCACCCGGAGAACCCGGTTGGATCGAACGAGCCAAACATCCTCGATCCGGCCGATCCCAAGCGCACGATCGGCCTCGGGCCCGTCGCGCGGAGCTGGCTCGCGCGGCGGCGCCTGCTCGGGGGCGTGGCCCGCGGCCGGCTCCAAGGGGCGCTGATCGACGTGCCCGATGGGTTTGATTGGTCGTATTTTCAAGCCTCTCCGCCCGATCAACGGGTGCCCTCGCTGCGCGGCGACGAGCGGCTCGTGCTCGAAGGGTTGAGCCCTTCGGGCGCGCGCCTCGCGACGCGGCTCCCGGGCGCTCGTGGGCTCGCGCGGGTGTATGGGCTGTCAGCGTTCGGCGTGGCCGAGGGGCACCCGCTCTCGCTCACGCTCGACATGCTCTGTATCGATGGAGACGAGCAGACGTGTGATCTCGTGTTCCGGCGCAATTTCCCGCTGCCTCCCGGGGCGTCGCTCGACGCGGTGCGGGTCGAGGCGGGTGTGGAGGAGCCGAATCAACCGCTCGCGTGGTCCTCGGGGCCTTTGCCCGCGGCGGCCGTCGAGGACGCGCACGACGACGCGCCCATGCGCCTCTCGGACGCGGACATCGAGATCGGCGGGGACACGGTGCTTTGGGAGCCGCCGGCGTCGACCGCGGTCTCTCCGGCGGTCTCCGCGCCGGCGCCGGTCGCTTTGCCAACGGTGATGTTGTCCTCGTGGGCCAACATGGATTTGCCGGCCGACCCGCTCGGCGACGGGACCGTGAACCTGAGCGGGCCTGTGGCGGCGCGGCCGGCCATGCCCTTCGTCGAAGCGCAGCGGTCTGTCAGCTACGACGAGGAGCCTTGGTCGGAGCCGGCGCCCCTCTCGGCGCCTCCGCTCTCTGCACCTCCGCTCTCGGCACCTCAGCTCTCGGCATCTCCCCTCTCCGCGCCGTTGCCGGAGGAGCCTTTGCTGCCTGCGGCGCAGCCTGTCTTCATGCCCATGACAGGCTCGTTCGCGCCGGTGAGCGGCCACGACACGTCGCACGCGGGCCGCGCGTGGGGGGCGGTGTTCCTCGCGGCGATGGAGCGGGCGCCGGCCATGGGGCTTTACGAGGGGTCGTTGCGCCCGCCCGTATTTTCGGCCTTCGAGCGCGAGATTCTGGAGGAGCACGCCGATCAAGCCGCGTTCCTGTGGAGCCTGCGCGAGGCCGGCGCGGACGACCCGAGGTACGATAAGAAGGGTCTCAAGCGGCTCGATGATCGCGTGGAGGCCCGTTTGGACGCGCTCCGTTTGGCCGAGGGCACAGGGTGGGAGGCGGCGCGCGCGGCGCTCGATTTCCCGGACGCGGGCGGGGTGTTCGTCGCCTCGGTGGTGGCCCTCGATCGCGGCGACAAGGCCGGTGTGGCGCAGGCGCTCGACGCCGCGCAAAAGAGGCCTGTTTGCAAGGCGGGCTTGATCGCGGCGTTCGGCTGGGTGCCTTTTGCGCACGTCGAGCGGTGTTTGCCAGGGCTCCTCTTCTCGGGCGCGCCCGACGATCTGCGCGAGGTGGGCATCGCCGCGTGCGCGCAGCACCGCCGCGATCCAGGGCTCGTGTTGGGCACCGCGCTCAACGCGGCGAGCGCGTCGCTGCGCGCGCGGGCGCTCTTGGCCGCGGGCGAGCTCGGGCGGCTCGATCTGCGCGGCGCCGTGCGCGACGCGCTCCAAGACGACGAGGAGGCTTGTCGGTATGCGGCCGGGTCTTCGGGGGTGCTCCTGGGAGAGCCCGAGAGCGTGCGCGCGCTCAAGGCCATGGCCGAGGCGGGAGGCCCGTTTGCGCCAAAGGCAGCTTCGACGGCCGTCCGCAAGATGCCTTTGGGCGAGGCGCGCGCCTGGCTGCAAGGGCTCGCGCGGGATGCCAAGAAGGGGCGTCTCGCGCTCATGGGCAGCGCGGCGCTCGGCGACGCGGCGATGGTGCCTTGGGTCGTGGATCAGATGGCCTATCCCGCGCTCGCCCGCTTGGCCGCGGGCGCGTTCCGCACCATTACGGGGGCTGATTTTGCGGAGGACGACCTCGAAGGCGACGCGCCCGAGGATTTTTTGGCGACGCCCACCGACAACCCCGAGGACGACGACGTGCGCATGGATCCCGACGAGGTGTACCCTTGGCCCAACGTGCCTAGGGTCAAGGCGTGGTGGGAGCGGGCGAAGCGGGGGTTCTCCGAGGAGACACGGTATCTGATGGGCAAGCCGCTCTCGCCCGCGGCGCTCGAAGAGCTCTTGGTGAT
>CAYTJL010000158.1:11794-22676 GCA_964437785.1 uncultured Polyangiaceae bacterium | reverse complement strand
GCGTCCCTCGCGGCGGCGTCGTCGCGCACGGCGCGCGCGGCCTGCGCGAGCAAGATGCCGGGCTCCGCGCTGTCGAGCTCGCGCACGCCGCCGATCAACGCCTGCGCGAGCGGCTCCGCGCTCCCCCACGCCGCGCTCGGATCGTCGCTCGATCGGCGCGAGCCGACCACGCGCTCGAGCGCGCGGCACAAGAGCACGTGGCTCGCGAGCGACGCCGACGCGCACGAGAGCATGAGCGTGCCCGTGCGATCGAGCCTCGCGCGCGCGCCCTTCAGCGTGGTGACGAGGCCGTCGTCCGGGTAGAGCGAGAGATCCATGTCGGCGAGCGCGCGCACGGCCCGATCCGCCTCGGCCTCGAACGCCGCGACCTCGGCTTCGAGCTTCAGTTGCTTGGTGATTTGCCGGGGGATCAAGAGCGGGAGCTTGGCGAAGAAGCCGCGCTGCGACACGCCCTCGATCTGCGCTTCGAGCGCGCGGATGATGCCCTCGTCCGCGCCTCCGCTCGCGGTGAGCAGCGCGCGCGGCGTGATGCCGGGCACCTGCGCGGCGATGCGTACGAAGGTGGTGAGGTTCAAATAGAAGCGGCCCAGCACGTTGGTGACGAGCACCGCGCCGCGCGGCACGTTGCAGCCGAGCGCGCTGAACGCCTCGCGAAACCCCTTGTCCGAGAACGATCGCGCGATCGACCACGTGAGCGGCGTGGCCGCGCCGGGCAGCGCCTCGCCCACGTTCGCGCGCGACCAGATGGTCTCGGCGTCGCCGCCCTCGGGGTAGCCGCCGCCCGTCACCGGCCTCGCTTGGAGGAGCCACACGCGCGATCCCGGTGAGCCTTCGCCCTCGCCTTCGACCGCGAATTCGACGTCGAGCGACGCGCCCTTCGCGCCTTCGAAGAGCTTCCAGGACGACTGCTCCAGGCGATCGACGATGCGCGCGATCTCCTTGAGCGCGGCCGCGCCGAGCGCGGGCGTGTTGGCCTTCGCGTCGTCGATCGCGACGACCTCGGGGCCGCTCGGCCCGACGACGAGCGCGCTCGTCTTGCGCGCGATCGCGGCGTCGACGAGCGCGCCGTTGCTCTTCGCGAGCCGGTACGTGTCGGTCGCGATCGCGCCCTCGACCACGGGCGCGCCGAGCCCGAACGTCGCGTTGATGAGCCGCTCGTCGGGCTTTACGCGATCGCCGCCGAGGCCGGCGGGGGGCGCCGAGAACAAAACGCCGGCCGCCTCCGCGCGCACCATCACCTGGATCACGACGGCCATCGCGAGGTCGCGGACGCCGGCGTGCGCGAGGTACGCGAGCGCGCGCGGCAAAAAAGCGCTCGCCCACACCTCGCGGATCGCGTCCGAGAGCGCGTCGAGCGACCGTACGCCGAGCACCGTGGAGGCGAGGCCCGCGAGCGACGTGTCCGTCATGTCCTCGCACGTCGCGCTCGATCGCACGGCGAAGCCCCACGGCGCGCTCGGGGCGGCGGCCTCGACGAGCTTCGCGAGCGCGTCGCGGATGGCGTCGGGCAAGGGCGCGGAGAGCACGCGATCGCGCGCGCGCGCCGCGCGATCGACGCCCGGGCGCGTGCCGGCCTGCTTGATGAGCGTGGCGAGGTCGTGGCCCTTGGGCAGCGTCTCCTCGGCCATCCGCGTGAAGCGGCGCGCGTCGATCACCCAGCCCTCGGGCACCGCGAAGCCCTCGCGCACGAGCTTGCCGAGCGACGCGGCCTTGCCGCCCACGAGCTTGACCGACGTCTTGCGGCCAGCGCCCGCGTCCCGGAGGGGCAGGAGGATCGAAGAGGCGATCGGATCGTCGAGCGTGGTAGCGGTCTTGTCGGGCACGCGGGCCTCGAAGCGAGTGGGCGAGGGGCCTTTTAACATGGCTCCGTGGCCGGAGAAAAAGACGATACGATGGAGACGATGAAGCGCGCTCTCCTGACCACGTTGGCGTTGGCCCTCACGGCGTGCGGCGCGCGCGCGCCGGCGCGTTGGGCCGAGGGCGGCGCCGCGCTCGATCTGCCGCGCGCGCGGGCGACCTTGGGCTACGCGGTGGTCGACCTGCTCCCGGACGGCCGCGTGCTCATCAACGGCACGCACGACCTCACGATCGATCGCGCGGGGCGTGTGGTGAACGCGGACGGCGAGGCGGTCGCGATGTTGGAGCGCGACGGCAAGCTCTCCGCGCCGGACGACGCGCTGCTCGGCGCGGTGGGGTGGGTGACGGCATCCAAGGGCGACGCGACGAGCGCGTGGCTCATGATTCACCCGAACGGAGAGCTGATTCGCTTCGAGGACTCCGGCGAGCGCGTCAGCATGGGTGTTTGGGTCGGCTGCGGCCCCACGCCGCGCGCGAGCCAAGCGTGCTTGCTGGTGAGCCACGTGCTCGCCACGCGCGGTATCGGGCAGATGGTGCCTTTGAGCGGGCCCTTCACACCGGGGCTCCGACCGGGGTTTGGGCCGGGGCTGGGGACGGGCGTCGGCATCGGCGTCGGGCGTTAATGCACCCGTGATTGGCGCTCTCCGCTGAGCCTTTAAGCAGCCTTCGTCAACGTGTGTCGTGATGATATCGTTGTATGTGGGGGTGTGACCCCAAGGCCCACCCGAGCGTGGATATCAGCGCATCAACGCCCCAAAACGTGTCTATACTTTGTCCTGATTTCATAGGTTTTTAACACCTAGACAGCGCAACTCGGGGCCGCATACCATCGCGTATCCTCATGTCTGATCCTCGCGCAAAACCGCATGGATCTCCCGGCTTGGTGCTCGGGGGCCGCTTTCGCCTCGAAAGGCTAATCGCCGCAGGTGGAATGGGTGAGGTGTGGGCCGCGCGGCACGACAAGCTCGGCAAACAGGTCGCGATCAAGCTCGTTCGCGCCGACTCCGACGCTATCCGCGCGAGGCTCGTGCGCGAGGCGATGGCGCTCGCCAACTTGCGTCACCCAAACGTGGTCGAGGTCCACGACCTCGGCGAGATGCAGAGCGGGGCGCCGTTCGTGGTGATGGAGCTGCTCGACGGCACGACGCTCGGCGCGCGCCTCGCGGACGGGCCGTTGCCGGTCAAGCTCGCGGTCGCCATCGCGCGCGACGTGGCATCGGGGCTCTCTGCCGCACACGCGCTCGGCATCATTCACCGCGACGTCAAGCCCGACAACATCCAGCTCGCGACCGCGCCGGGGGGCGCGCTGCGCCCCGTGCTCATCGACTTCGGCATCGCCGCCGATCGCAGGCAAAAAGAGGAGCGCTTGACCGCCGAGGGCGCGATCGTCGGCACCCCCGAGTACATGGCGCCGGAGCAACTAAGCGATCGCGGCGCGGACGAGCGGACCGACGTCTGGGGCCTGGGCGCCACGCTCTACGAGGCGATCGCGGGGCAGTCGCCGTTCCGGCACACGAGCTTGATGGTGTCGATCCGGCGCATCGTCGATGAGCCACCTTCGTTCCCGCGCGCCGCCGAAGGGCTCGACGGGCGGCTCTGGGCGCTCATCACCCGCGCGCTCCGCAAAGATCCCGGCGAGCGGTTCGCGTCGGCGGCCGAGCTGCACCGCGCGCTCGCCGCGTGGCTCGCCACGCGCGGCGACGCGCCGGCGACGTCCTCCGCGCCCACGCTCGAGATCCCCATCCCCGCGGCTCCGCCCGTCGCGCCGGCGGCGGCGGTGGACTCGACGATCGACGCGGCTCCGATCAACGATCCCCCGCGGCCCTCACGGCGCAGCGACACGCTCGTCGCGGGCGGCAAGCTCAGCGACGACGACGACGGGCTCGAATCACTCGATCCTTTGTTCGCGAACAAGCTCGGAGACGCTTGACCATGCTCGACCCGCGCGAATCGGTGACCCCCTCCACGCCGCTCTCGGTCGACCCGTCGCTGCTCGACGAGTCGAGCGACGCCGACCTCGATCTGCTGCCCTTCGGCGTGATCGGCCTCGACCCGGACGGGACCATCCTCCGGTACAACCAATACGAGGCGCGCCTCGCGCGGCTCGATCGCAACCAGGTGATCGGGCGCCGCTTCTTCACCGACGTCGCGCCGTGCACGGGCGGCGAGGCGTTCGAAGGGCGCTTCCGCAAGGCCGTCGAGAACGGCTCGTTCGGGAGCCTCGATCGCTTCCCGTTCATCTTCGATTTTCGCTTCGGCGCGCAGGAGGTCGCGATCGAGATCGTGCGACCCCAGAACGCGAAGGGTCGCTACTACCTGCTCATCAATCGTACGCGCGCGATGGGCCCACGGAGCGAGGTCCCGGAGACGCGCTTCGCGCCGCTCCAGACCGACCTCGCGCCGGGTGAGGCGCAGAGCGGCGTGCGGCGCGACGAGGTCGAGCGCCGCATCGTGGAGCTGCCCGCCAACGTGCTCACCGCGCTGCGCGCGACGTTCGACAAAGTCGCGCCCGAGACCTTCCAGCTCTTCTGCGCGGAGTGGGGCGTGCAGTGGGGGAGGCGCGCCGCGGTCGACCTCGAGAGCCTCGCGCTCGAACAAAAGAGCCTGTCGCTCCGCGAGCTCCCGATGCGCGCGGTGGCCGCGATGGTGAGCGACGTCTTCGCGCGGCAAGGGTGGGGCCTCACCACGATCGACTTCTCCCACATGGGCTCGGGCCTCGTCGCGATCGAGCTGTCGCGCAGCGCGATCGCCGAGTCGATGGGCGCCTCGACGAAACAAGGCCAGCTCGCCTGCGCGCTGCTCGCGGGCTCGTACGGCGCGATCTTGAGCCACGTCGCGGGCCGGCGCCTCGCCGCGCGCGAGGTCGCGTGCCGCGCGGGCGGCGCGGAGCGCTGCTCGTTCTTGGTGATCGCCCACGCGAAGCGCGGCGAGATCGACAAGATCCTCGCGACGGGCGCGCGCGGCGTGACCGCGGTGCGCGAGGCGTTGAACAAAGGCGCGGGGATCGACGCGGATCTCACGCCCTCGGGCGAGTTCCTCTCGACGTTGTGATCGCTACTCGACCGCGCCCCACACGCGGAGCGCCGCGAACGTGTCGGGGTCGAGCGTCGCCGCCTCGCGCTTGACCGCGGGCACCGCGCGGATGGGCTGCTCGATGACCATCGTGCGGAAGATCGCCTGCGTCGAGATGGGCATCGCGTCGCGACGATTGAAGGCGCAGAGCGGATCGAGCGAGAGATCGCAGAGCTCGGGCGCCGCGGGGAACCTGCCCGAGAGCACGAGCTCTCCCCACCGCGTCGAGTAGCGCAGATCGAGCGACGCGATCTGCGGGCCCGCGCGCGGCACGTCGAAGCCCTCGATGATCTTGGCGAGATCGCGGCCCGGGAGCGGCTTGGCCGGGTTGACCTTGAGCGCCGCGAGGATCGTGGCCGCCACGTCGATGGCCTCGGTCGGCGCGATCACCCTCCGGCCCACGCCGAGCCCGCCCGAGAACCGCGCGAAGAGCGGCAGCGTGAGCGGAGGATCCTTCAGCTCCATGTCGCTCGCGAACATCGACGCCGTCCCGCTCGACACGTCGGCCGTGACGAGCAGCGTGACCTGCTCGAAGGCGCCCGTGGTCTTCAGCATCGCGATGAGCGCGCCGAGCGCCTTGTCCTGCCCCGCGAGCCCGAGCGCGGCGAGCGCGCGGATCCTCGTGCGATCGGCCTCGGTGACCACGTTCGTTCGCTTGCTCCTGCGCATCTTGGCGATGACCTGCGCGGCGAGGCGAGGCTCGACGAGGCCGGTGTAGTCGAGCGGCGGCGCGGCCCCGAGCTCCTTGGGGGTCACGTCCCACGGCGGGTGCGCGCCGCGCGCGTGGACGACCGCGAGGAAGCGCGCGTCCTGCGAGCCTTTGACGACGTCGGCGATCCACGCGGTCGCTTGATCGATCGGCGCGGTCGCGGCGTCGCCGCTCGAAGGTGAGATCTCGACGAAGCGCTCCCAGCCCTCGGCCGTGCCGAACGCGCGGAAGCTGTGCGGGACCCCGGTGAACATCGCCGCGCGCACGCCGGCCTCGCGCAGCGCCTTGGCGAGCGTCGGCGTGGAGGCGGGCAAGCGCGCGTACGCGTCGGTGAGCCCGTGCGCCTCGGGCCTGAGGCCGGAGAGCAACGTCGCGATGCTCGCCGACGCAACCGTAGTCGGCGCGCGGTGCCGCTGAAAGACGGCCGCGCTCTGGCTGAGCTCCGCGATCGTGTCGAGGCCGCGCGGAGGCGCGCCGCTCCACGGCGGCAGATCCCCGCGCTCGACGCCGCTCAGCACCACGAGCACCACGCCGCGCGAAGGCGGCCGCTCCTCGCGGGCCTTCTGCGGCGCGGGCGCGACGATCGCGGGATCGCCGAAGAGCACGCGCCCGCCCTTGGGCGCGTCGAGCGCGCGGAGCTCGATCGCGACGATCCCCGAGGCGAACGGATCGAGCGGCAAATCAAGGTCGATCCACGACGCGCGCTCGCCGCCTTCGAGGTGCGCCGATCGGAGCAGCTCGGGCTTCTTGCCGTCGCGCAGCACGCGGATCTCGGCCTCGCCTTGGCCCGTGCCGAGCACGCCGACCGACGTCGAGAGCCTCGATCCAGGCGGGATTTCGAGCGCGCAACGGATCGCGCCGGGCGTGCGCATCGCGATCGATCGATGCGGGACGCCGCCGATCGACGCCGCGGCCTGCGCGACGTCGCGGAGCGTGGGCGGGCCGTACGTGGAGGCGCTCTCGTCCGGGATGCCGATGCGGATCCAGTCGATGTCGGCGAACGCGTCCGACTCGCCGCCGCGGCCATAGAAGCGAAATCCGAGCGTGTGGAGGCCCGGATCGACGGGCAGCGTCGTCGTGCCCGTCGAGGCCACGCGGATCTGCTCGCGGCCGAGCTGGAGCGTGCCGAGCGGCTGATCGTCGAGCGCGACCGCGACCGATCGCGCGGCGTAGCCCTCGATGCGCGTCGACACGAAGATCGGCGAGGCCGACGGGAGCAGGAACGTGATCTGGAACTTTCGATCCATCACGCGCGACCACGTCGAGCCGTCGTGCTCGACGTCGCTGAAGCCCTCGGGGATGGAGCCCGCCCACCCCAAGCGCCCCGCGAGCGCGGGCGTCCCCGCGTCGATGAGCAGGCCGCGGTGCTCGACGTCGCAGCTCGGCAGCGACGTGAAGAGGTCCGCGATCACGCGCGCGGGCGGTTTTTTAGGCGGCGCCGCGACCGTCGCGGAGGACGCAGGCGACGGCTTTGGCCGGCCGCGCCGATCGTCGGAGCAGCCCGAGCACCCGGTCGCGATCACGCACGCGGCGAGGGCCGTGATCGCGATCGCCGATCTCCCGAAGCGCATGGGCCGGACGGCATATCACCGCGACCACGGCGGCGCGATGCGGACCCGGGTGAGCCGGCCCTCGCGCACCAACGCGAAGCGGACGCGCTCCTCGTCGCGCACCTTGACGCGGATCTCGTAGGGCTCTTTTCGCGGCGCGAGCGCGCGCTTGATGATGGGGCCGTTGCCGACCTGCGTGCCGTCGATCGCGATCGCGTCGCTCGTCCCCGCGATGACCTCCATCATGCCTTGGCCCGGCGGCACCTTGTCGTCGGCGCGGAGGGGGAGATCCTGCGGCAAGATCGGATCGGCCTTGTTCGTGCCGGGGCCCGTGTCTTTGGCCGGCGCGGGCGCGGCCGTCGCCGTCGCGGTGACCGAGGGCTCGGGCGCGGGCTCCGGCGCGGGCGCTGCGTTCGCCTCCGCGGTGATCGCGGGCGCGGGCGGCTTCGCCGCGGTCGTCTGTTTGTCGTCCTCGCGATCGCGCGACATGCGCGCGCCGATCGCGAAGACCACGCCCGCGATCGCGAAGAGCGCCCACATCGATCGGTTGTCCTTCGCGGGCGGCGGCGCGGGCTGAGGCGCGGGCGGCGCGCCCTCGTTGGGCTTCGCGAACGACGACGGCTTGCGCACGGCGCGCGACGGCGACTCGTCCATGGTGCTCATGATCGCAGGCGGAGGAGGCTTGGGGAGCGCGGGGCGCGAGGTGGGGAGCACGGGCGGCGGCGTGAGCGATCCGAGCGTCACGACGGGCCCCGCGGCGACCTCCACCCGGTTCTCGTGGAGCGCGTCGCGCACGATCATGAGCGGCGGCGCGGCCTCTTTTACGGGCGCGAGGGTCTTCGCTTCGACGCTCCGCTCCTCGATCGTGACGACGACCTCTTCGATCGGATCGGGCTCGATGAGCTCGACAGGTCCGGGCACGGAGGTCGCGATCACGGGGCCGAGATCGAGCACGGGCTCGGGCGGCGGCGCCTCGGGGAGCCGCACGCCCGCGAGGATTTGAAGCTCGCGATCGACGGCCGCGGGGAGCAGATCGTCGCCGCTCGCGTCGCGCACCGCGAGGATCGCGCCGTGCGCAGCGGCGTCGCAGAGCACGTCCTCGACGAGCCACGCCGCGGCTTGGCCCGACGCGATGAGCGCGCGCGGGGACGCGCCGGTCGCGAGCGTGCGCAGGATCGCGCGCATGGCCTCGGGCGTCGCGGGGAGGTAGCCGGCCATACGGCTCGCGGACAGCTCCACGCGCTCGACGCGCATGAGCGACGCGCCCATCAAGAGGCGCTGCGCGGCGCGCGCGTCCGCGATCGTCGGGACGAGCTGATCGGTGAGGCTGCCTTCGAGCTCGGGCGCGAGCAGCTCGCCCGTGAGCGGGGTCACGATGAAGCGGCCCACGCCCACGCCGAGCAGCGCGGTCAGCACCTCGGGCCCTCGCAGAAAGCTTTGATCCGAGGCGGTCCGCGACGCGCGCACGGGGCTCCCGTCGCGGATCTCGACCTCGTACAGGTGGGCCGCGTCGCGCACGTGAAGGAGCGCGTCCGGCCGCGCCGCGGCGACCATGCCGAGCAGCGTGCGCGCGGTGATCCCGTCGAGCCTGCCGCGGACCTCGCCCTCGCCCGCGATGCGCTCGGCGAGGCGCGCGCGGCCGTGCAGGACCTCGCGCACGCGATCGAGGATCGACGCGGCGCTCGCCTCTTTGCGGAGGTAGCCGTCCGCGCCCACGCCGAGCTCGCGCACGCGCTGGAGGAGATCTTCCTTCCACGAGAGCAGGATCACGGGCACGTCGCGCAGCACCAGATCGCGCTTGAGCGCGCGGCACAGCGCGAAGCCGTCCACGCCCGGCATGAGGATGTCGCTGATGACGAGGTGCGGGGTCACGTGGAACGCGATCTCGAGCGCGCGCGCGCCGTCGCGCGCCTCGTGCACGGTCGCGCCCGCGGCGCGCAGCACGCCCGCGAGGAACCACGTCACGGCCGGATCGTCGTCGGCGACCACGATCACCTTCTCGTCGAGCGACACCTCGGCCACGCGATCGGCCGGCGCGCGCGCGCCGCGCCGCTCTCCGCCTTGTCCGTCGGACGATCCGATCCACGGCGCGATGGGCATCGCGCCCTCGGGCCCGCTCGCGTTGAAGCGCACGCCGCCGCTCGACCGGATCGTCACGAGATCGCGGATGCGCGCGACCGCGCCCCAGAGCGCGGCGAGCACCTCGCTGCCCTCGCCGAGATCCACGCGCGCGCTGCGGCCCTGCGCGATCGCGGCGTCGCACAAACCGCGGCGCAGCTCTTCGGCGAGGCGCGCGCCGAGATCATCGACCGAGACCTCGCCGAGCGGCGATCGCGCGGGCTCGCCGCGCACGTACGCGGCCGCGGCGTCGAGGCACGCGCGGCGGAGCGCGTCCGGCGTGACGGGCTTCATCATCGCCTTGGCCACGCCCATGGCGACGAACGGCGCGGCGGCGTCGGCGCGCGTCCACGCGCCCGTGACCACGATCGGCGTCGACTCGGTGAGCGGATCGGCGAGGAGCGCCTCGCACAGCTCGCGCGCGCCGGCTCGATCGGCGTCGAGGACGATCACGTCCGGCGCGAGCGCGCGCGCCAGGACCACGGCCTGCGCGACGTCGTTCGTGCGCTCGACCTCGATCCCGTTCGTCGCTTCGGCGCCCTCTTCGCCGAGCATGTCGGCGATGTCGTTCGAGCCGACCACGAGCACGGTGATCGGCGGCCCCTCGGGCTCCATCTTGGGCGCGGCGATCGACACGCGCGGCGGCTCGATCAGCGCTTGGGTGCGCCGCACGCCGCTCTTCTCGGAGCTCGGCGGGCCCGCGCGGCTCGGATCGGGCGTGCGCTCGCCCTCGGAGATCTCGCCCCACGCGAGCGCCGGAACCTGCTCGAAGATCGCGCGGATCTCCGCCAGATCGTCGGGCGTCACCTCGCCGCGCTCGGCCGCTTCGAGCAGGCGTTCTTCGCCCCGTCGCAGCTCATCGGCGAGCCTCGCGAAGCGCAGGAGCCTCGCGCCCGCCGCGAGCGCGTGCATGCGCCTGCGGAGATCGTCGCGGTGCTCGTCCGACGACGGGCTCTCGGCGACCGCGCGCGCGAGCCCGGAGAGCTCTTGCACGCGTCGCCCCAAGTTCGCGACGAAGTCGGCGCGCGCGCCGCCCACCCGTTCTTGGACGGGGGGCGGCTGTTCGGACTCGAGCAGCTCGAGGTCGTCCAAACGAAGAGGCTCACGTTCCGCAGCGCTCTGTGCCATCGCAGGAGGCCGTACCACAGGTCGTTTCGCCGGCCCCAATTTGCGGCGTCACCTTTCCCGCCCTCGGTTCCTTCAACGCCGTGACCGCGTGCTCGAGCTCGTTCTGGAAGAAGAGCGACAGGCGCCCCGTGCGTGAGAACAGGAGACGGTGAGGCGCGTTGAACGGAGCGCCACGTTCGGCGCTCAAACTCCCCCTTGGAGCGCGCGCGGCTCTCCGCTTACCGTGACGTGCGGTGCTCTCATCCTCCGTCCCGCCCACCTCCGAGCGCGCGCTCCCCGACGCGGAGGCGCGCCGCGCGATCCGCGAGGATCTCGGCGCGACGCTGATCGTCGAGGCCGCCGCGGGCACCGGCAAGACCACCATGCTCGTCGCGCGGATCATCGCGGTCCTGCGCGCGGGGCTCGCCGAGCTCGATCGCATCATCGCGGTCACGTTCACCGAGAAGGC
>CAYTJL010000158.1:0-11694 GCA_964437785.1 uncultured Polyangiaceae bacterium | reverse complement strand
GGCGCAGGCCGCGGGGCTCGGGCCACCGCGGACCGCGCGACGTGATCCGCGACGCGGCGTACAGGATCGTGGGCCGCCGCGATTTCCCCGCGCTGTGGCGGCGCGAGCCGTTCGATCGCGAGGCCGCGATCGATCACGCGATCGAGCGGCTCGGCGAGATCGGCGCGCTCGCCGCGCTCGCCGCGCGGCGCGACGACTACCTCGCGCGGAACCTCGACACGATCGATCGCTTCTTCGCCGAGCTGTCGCGCCGCGAGGCCGTGCGCGGACGCGACTACGACGGGCTCGAGGCCGAGCTCGCCGACCTCGCGCGCAGCAAAGAGTGGCGCTGGCGGGGCGCGGGCTACTACGGCGAGGGCGTCACGCGCGACGAGGTCCTCCAAAGGCGTGACCGCGCGCGCGAGGAGCTGGAGGAGCTGATCGAGCGCGCCGAGGCCGAGCTCGCGTCGCTCTTGCAAGAGGAGCTCTCGCCGCTCGTCACGCGGTACAGCGCGCTCAAGGCGAGCGCGGGCAAGGTCGACTTCCTCGATCTTTTGCTCGATGCGCGCCGCTTGGTCTCCGATCACGAGGACGTGCGCGCCGAGCTGTCGCGCCGCTTCACGCACCTCTTCGTCGACGAGTTCCAAGACACCGATCCGCTCCAAGCCGAGATCTTGCTGCGCCTCGCGGCCGATCGGGTCGAGCCCCACCGCGAGGACAAACCGAGCGCGTACCTCGACGCGACGATCGCGCCGGGCAAGCTCTTCTTGGTCGGCGACCCCAAGCAGTCGATCTATCGCTTCCGCCGCGCGGACGTCGCGCTCTACGAGACCGTCAAGCAGAGGCTCGTCGCGTCGGGCGCGCGCCTCGTCTACCTCACGACCAGCTTCCGCGGATCGCCCGCGATCCAAGCCGCGGTCAACCTCGCGTTCCAACCCGTGATGCGCGGCGGGCCCGAGGGCAGCCAAGCGTCGTACGTGCCGCTCGAACGCTACCGCGAGGGCTACGACGATCAGCCCGCGCTCGTGGTGCTGCCCGCGCCCAAGCCCTACGCCGACTGGGGGAAGATCTCGAACTATCGCATCAACGAGTCGCTGCCCGACGCGGTCGGCGCGTTCGTCGCGTGGCTCATCGAGCAGAGCGGCTACCGCGTGACCGAGCGCGACACGCGCGGCGGCGAAGAGAGCCGCGTGCCCCTCGGCGCGCGTCACATTTGCCTTCTTTTCAAGCGTTTTCAGAGCTTCGGCGAGGACATGACCCGCGCGTACGTGCGCGCGCTGGAGGCCCGCAGGATCCCGCACGTGCTGGTCGGCGGCAGGAGCTTCCACGATCGCGAAGAGGTGCAGGCCGTGCGCAGCGCCTTCACCGCGATCGAGTGGCCCGACGACGAGCTGTCGGTCTACGCGACGCTGCGCGGGCCCTTCTTCGCGCTCGGCGACGACGCGCTCCTCGCGTACCGCGCCGCCATCGGAGGCAACCGCGCGCTCGGCACGCTCCACCCGCTGCACCGGCCGTTCGCGGGGAAGGACGACGCGCCGGCCTCGATCCGCGAGGTCGACGAGGCGCTCAGCGTGCTCGCGAAGCTCCACGTCACGCGCAACCACAGGCCCATCGCCGACACGCTCGCGGCCCTCCTCGCGTCGACGCGCGCGCACGCGGGCATCGCGATTTGGCCCACGGGGGAGCAGGCGCTCGCCAACGTGCTGCGCGTGATGGACCTCGCGCGGCGCTTCGAATCGTCGGGCGCGACGTCGTTCCGGGCCTTCGCCGAGCGCCTCGACGAGGACGCCGACAGCGGCCAAGCGGGCGAGGCTCCTGTGGTCGAGGAGGGCACCGAGGGCGTGCGCATCATGACGGTGCACCGCGCGAAGGGGCTCGAATTCCCGGTCGTGATCCTCGCGGATCCGACCGCGCCCGCGACGCTCTCGCAGCCCACGCGCTTCATCGACAACGATCGCGCGCTCTGGGCCGAGCCCATCGCGGGGTGCGTCCCGCAGGATCTCCTCGATCATCGCGAGGAGGTGCTCGCGCGCGATCAAGACGAGGCCGTGCGCCTGCTCTACGTCGCGGCGACGCGCGCGCGCGATCTCCTCGTCGTGCCGAGCACGGGCGACGAGCCGATCGAGGGCTGGCTCGCGCCGCTCTACACGGTGCTCCATCCGCCGGGCGAGCTGCGAAGGAGCGCGGTGCCGGCGCCCAACTGCCCGGCGTTCGGGGGCGACAGCGTCCTCGAACGCCCGGCCGACGCGCGCCGCGGCGCGGGCGCGTCGGTCGCGCCCGGCCTCCACCACGTGCCCGGCGTGCCGCCCTTCGTGTGGTGGGATCCGCGCGCGCTCGATCTGGGCCGCGAGCCCGAAGGCGGCGTGCGCCAGCAGCGCATCCTCACCGCCGACGAGGCGCCCGCGCTGGTGATCGCAGGCGAAGGCGAAGAGCAGCACCGCGCGTGGGTCGAGGCGCGACGCGACGCGCTCGCGGCAGGATCCGCGGCGTCGACGCCGATCCGCACGGTGACCGAGCTCGCCGAGGCCGCGGGCGAGCTCGGCGCGGCGCCGCCCATCCCCGTGCCCGTCGAGCGCACGTCCGTCTCGCGCGCCAAGAGGCCGGGCGGCAAGCGCTTCGGCGTGCTCGTCCACGCGTCGCTCGCCGAGGTCCATCTCAGCGCGACGCCCGAAGAGGCGGCGAGCGTCGTGCGCGCGCAGGCGAGGCTCATCGGCGCGACCGCGGACGAGATCGCCGCCGCGGAGAGCGCGGTCGTCGCGGCGCTCGCGCACCCGATCTTGCGGAGGGCCGCGGCGAGCGCGCAGGACGGCGGCTGCCGCCGCGAGACGCCGGTGCAGCTCATGCGCGAGGACGGCGCGCTCATCGAGGGCGTGGTCGACTTGGCCTTTCGCGAGGGTGAGCTTTGGGTCGTCGTGGACTACAAAACCGACGCCGAGCTCGAAGGGAGGATGGATAAATATCGCGCGCAAATCGCCCTCTATGCCGAGGCGATCCGCGCCGCCACCGGCCTCCGCGCAGAGGGCGTGTTGCTCTCCGTGTGAGCCCGGAGATCGCGTTTCTGTTAACCTGCGCTCGTGATGAGCGATGCCCCTCCCCCGCCGGAGCCCACCCCTTCCAATAAGGGCAACAACGACGCGACGATCCGCGTGCGGCGCATTCACCGTCGCGACCTGAACCGCGCATGGGAGTTCCTCAAGCTCGTGTTTCGTGACGTCAACCGCGAGACGGTCGAGTACCAAAGGCCCCGATCCAAACGGAGGTTCTTGGAGGTCTACGAGGAGGAGGGCGTCGAGCAGCTCTTGTTCGAGACGACCGAGGGCAAAGACACGTTGATCGTCGGATATGCCGAGTGCGCCTTCGAGATCAGCGGCAGCGACAACTGGATGAACGAGCGCTACTTCGACAAGCGCGACATGCGCCCGCTCTTCGTCGAGGAGCTGGCGGTCCACCCCAATTATCAAGGCCGCGGCGTAGGCGCCTTTATCTTGGAGCAGCTCGAGCACCTGGCGCGCGTCCGCGGCTGCACACACCTCGTCTTGGAGGTCGCCGAGAACAACGATCGCGCGCTCTCGTTTTATCGCAAGAGGAGCTTTTACAAGCTCGACGCGGCCATCTTCCTCGCCATGAAGGTCGTGGGTGAGTCCGAGCTCTTGCCCCCGCGCAAGCTCAAGAAGCCTCGCCAAACCGAGTCATCAACGGGGGCCGCGGGCCCTCGCGCCCCCAGAGCTTCAAAGCCCCCTGCCAAACGAGCCAAAGTCACGAAGGCCCCCAAAAAGAGCTCTCCTCCGCCTCCCCCGTCGTCCGAGGAGGATTGATCTCCGAGCTTCGTTGTTCGTCGTCAGGGTGCTTTGGCGTCCGGGCCCGCGTCTTGGATGGCGGGCACCTCGTATTCGTGCCCGGGCGGCTCGTCGTGCGGCTCCCATGAGCCGACCGGAGGTGCCTTTGGCTTGTTTGTCGACAACCGCTCCTCCATGCAAAGACCTGTCGCGCGATCGCACACCGTGCCCGGCCTGCACGAGCCCCAACACTCCCCCGTCGCAGCGCGGTTGATCCCGTTGGCCGCAGCGGCGATCCCCGCGCCGATCGCGGCGTTCGCGTAGTTGTTGGGTTGTGAGCCGCCGCAGCTCACGAGGAGCACCGTCATAAGGACCCATCGACGAGGCGTCATGGCGATTCCAGCATATCACGCTTGACCCGGCGCGCGCTCGCGACGACCCTCGATGATCGATGAGCGCCCTGGAGCTCGTGGACGTGAGCAAACGATATGGCGAGGTCACGGCGGTCGACCACGTGTCGTTGCGTATCGAAGCAGGGGAGATGCTCGTCTTGCTCGGCGGATCAGGCTCGGGGAAGACGACGACGCTCAAGATGATGAACCGCTTGATCGAGCCTACGTCGGGGAAGGTCATCCTCGGCGGAGAAGACGTGACGTCGATCGAGCCGCACGTGCTCCGGCGGCGGATCGGCTACGTGTTTCAACGGCTCGGGCTCTTCCCGCACATGACCGTCGCCGGGAACGTCGGCGTCACGCCCTCGCTCCTCGGCTGGAGCGCGCCCTCGATCCGCGCGCGCGTCGACGCGCTGCTCGAGCTCGTGGAGCTCGATCCCGCGCTCGTGCGCGATCGCAGGCCCAGCGAGCTGTCGGGCGGCCAGGCGCAGCGGGTCGCGGTCGCGCGCGCGCTCGCCGCCGAGCCCAAGGTGCTGCTCTTCGACGAGCCCTTCGGGGCCCTCGACCCGATCACGCGTGAGCGCATTCAGACCGCGTTCTCTCGCATCCATCGCGATCTCGGGATCACGGTCGTGTTCGTCACGCACGACATGGCCGAGGCGCTGCTCCTCGGCGATCGCATCGGCGTGATGCGGGACGGGCGGCTCCTTCAAGTGGGCTCGGGCAAGGCGCTGCTCGACACGCCCTCGGATCCGTACGTGTCCGAGCTGGTGCGCGCGCCGCTGCGGCAGGCGACCGCCATCCAGCGCTCGCTCGAATGAATGGCCATTTATCGCGGTTCTGGGGTATCCCGGGATCATGAGCGACGGGCAAAGCGGAGCGCTACGACCGACCGCCGACTTCGCGGAGGACGTGAGGCGAGGGCTCGAAGGCAAGCCCAAGATGCTCCTCGCGCGTTACTTCTACGACGCGCTCGGCTCACAGCTCTTCGAAGCGATCTGCTTGCTCCCCTGGTACCCGATCACGCGCGCGGAGCGCAGGCTCCTCGTGCGGCACGCGGCCGAGATGGTCGAGGGCCTCGGCGACGTGAGCGCGATCGTCGAGCTCGGCCCGGGCAGCGGCGAGAAGCTCGACCTCGTCGCGCAGGCCGCGGTCACGCGGCGGCGCGGCTCCATCGCGGTGCACCTCGTCGACATCTCGGACAAGGCGCTGGCGCTCGCTCGCGCCAACCTGCAAAAGCACAAAGACCTGGTCTTGCACGAGCATCTCGCGACCTACGAAGAGGGGCTCGCGCAGGCGATGGCGCTGCGGCCCGCGCGCGGCTCGATGCTCGTGCTCTTCTTGGGCTCCAACATCGGCAACTTCGACGCGCGCGAGGCCGAGGCGCAGCTCCGCGCGATCCGCCGCTTGCTCCGCCCGGGCGACGGGCTGCTCCTCGGCACCGATCTCGTGCGCTCGGGCGACGAGCTCGTCCTCGCGTACGACGATCCGCTCGGCGTGACGGCGGCCTTCAACAAGAACATCTTGCTGCGCATCAACACCGAGCTCGGCGCGTCGTTCGACCTCACGAGCTTTCATCACCGCGCGGTGTGGAACCAAGCGGCGTCGCGCGTCGAGATGCACCTCGAGAGCGATCGCGATCAGGCGGTGACGATCCCGGGCGCGGGCATCGAGGTCGCGTTCACGGCGGGCGAGCGCATCTGGACCGAGAGCTCGCACAAGTACACGCCCGACGGGATCGCGGAGCTCGCGTGGCGCGCGAACCTCGTCTGCCAGGAGCAATGGATCGACGGCGAAGGAAGGTTCTCGACGACGTTGCTCGTCGCCGGCAGGTAGCCCCTCACCGCTTCTTGAGGAACTTCTTCGCCACGTTCTCGGGCGACTCTTTGTCCCTGTCCACCGCCGCGTTCATGCGGCGCATCCGATCGTCGTCGATGGCGCCGCGGAGCCCGCGCAGCGCCGTGATGACCTCCGGGTGCTCCTTCGCGATCCGCGCGCTCACGAGCATGATGGCGTCGTAAGGAGGGATGGCGCGACGATCGTCCTCGAGCACGAGGAGGTCGTACGCGACGATGCGCCCGTCGGACGAGAACGCGCTGATCACGTCGACCTGGCCGGTCTTCGCCGCCTCGTACATGAGCGAAGGATCCATGCTCCTTCGCTCCTTGAACGGCGCCCCTCCATAAGCGCGCTCGATGGAGCGCCACTCCGGCCGCTGAAAAAGCTCGTAGTCCCCGCCCATCCGCAGCGACGACATGTGCGGCACGAGCTGGCTGATCTTCTTGACGCCGAGCCGCTCGGCGTCGGCGCGGCGCAGCGCGAGCGCGTACGCGTTCTCGAACCCGAGCGACGCGACGAGCACGATCCCATAACGATCCAGGAGCTCGCGCTCCACGACGCGGAGCGCCTCCGCGCGATCGACGCCCGCCCCTTCGTGGCCCAGCACCGTCGTGTAGATCGTGCCTGAATAATCGACGTACGCGTCGATTTGACCTGCCCGCAGCGCGTCGAAGGCCACCGTCGATCCGAGCGAGTCCAGAGGCCTCGTGGCGAGCCCCGTCTCGCGCGTGATGTGGCCCGCGAGGATGCGGCTCACGATGTATTGCTCGGTGATGTTCTTGGCGCCGATGGTGATGGGCGCGCGCCCGCTCGTCAGCGCACCGCGCGCCGCGGGCACGAGCGCGATCACCACGAGCGCGGCGAGCCCGGCGAGGCTCATGGTCACGATGCGCCTGCTCCCTCGGGTGATGCCCGCCGCGAGCGCGCGCACAAGCCCGTCGAGCAGCAGCGCGAGCGCCGCGGAGCCCAAGCAGCCGACGAGCACCGCGTTGAAGTTGCGCGTCTGCAAGCCGCTGAAGATGTAGTCGCCGAGGCTCGGCGCGCCGACCGGCGTCGAGAGCGTGGCCATCCCCACGGTCCACACGGCGGCGGTGCGGATCCCCGCCACGATCGTGGGCAGCGCGAGCGGCAGCTCGACGCGGCGGAGCTGCTCCATGGGCGTCATCCCGACGCCGCGCGCGGCCTCGATCAAGGCCGGATCGATGCCCGCGAGCCCCGTCACCGTGTTGCGCAGAACGGGCAACAAGCTGTAGAGAAAGAGCCCGATCAGCGCGGGCAAGTAGCCGATGCTCGGAGCGCCGATCGCCGCGAGCGCGGGCACCATGAACGCGAGCAGCGCGAGGCTCGGGACGGTCTGGATCACGCTCGCCGTGCCGAGCACCGCGATCTCGGCGCGACGAAACCGCGTCACGATCACGCCGAGCGGCACGCTGACCAAGACGCCGAGGACCAGCGCGGCGAGCGTGAGCCCGAGGTGCGCGGTCAGGTATCTCGGCAGGAGCACGAGCTGCTCCTTCACGGGCTCTCCTCTCTTCTTTTATCCGGGCAGAGGCGTTGACATGACCTCTTTGCGCTTACGCCACCATGAGTAATAAGCCCCCTTGTACCCGAGCGCGACCGCGCGCTGGAGGAAGGGGTTGTCCGCGTAGTTGTTGTCGTCTTTGCCGTCGCCGGCGATGGTGGGGAGCGCCACGCGATAATGCTCCTCCTCGGGCACGTAGCGCTGGATCCACTCGATGGTTCGGACCCAACGGCCGTCGGGGCGCGCGATGGTCTCGGGGTCCTCGGGGAGATCGGGAGAGAAGTAAAAGACAGGGCGGATCCTGCCCTCTTCGTCGAACCAGAACTGGCGCTCGTAGTCGGCGCGGGAGGCACATTGTTCGAGGGGCCTGAGCAAGATAGGGCCCTTCGCGGTGTTGGATTGGAGGCCGCGGACGGTCCGGTGACCACCTGACTCGATGGCCATACGCTCGCCGAGCGGCGCATACGGGAACACCTGCAACCCGAGCGTGTAGCCCACCACCGTCGTCCCGAGCGCGAGCGACGCGTCGATCGCTCGTTTGACCGTGTCGATGGTCTCCCCCGGCAGCCCGAGCAACAGCTCGGTCGTCACCATCATGTCGCGCTCGCCGAAGGCGCGCGTCACGCGCTCCACGTCCGCGAGCGAATACGCGAGCCCGACGGAGCCGAGCGACGCGTCCCACACCGCGATGTCCTCACGACAGATGTGCTCGGCCGAGAGGGACGCCCCTTTGCAACCCGCCTCGGCCATCAGGTCGGCGAGCTCTTCGTCGAAGGGGACGGGGTGCAGATAGACCCATAACCGAAGGTCTTTGAGGGGGCTCGACGCGCGCCTCCGCGCGATGATCGTGCGGAGGACCTCTTTGGTGTGGGGCAGGCTGAGGTTGAATTCGCTGTCGGTCGTGTGGAGATCGAAGATGCCTTGAGACACGAGCGCTTCCATCTCGTCGGCGACCACCTCGGCCGCGCGCCGAGAGAGCTTGTTGCCCTTCGCGTCGGGCTCGACGCAGTGGTTGCAGAGGAGCGGGCAGCCGTTCTTGGTGAGCACGTTGCCGAGCCCGCCGCGCTCGTAATACACGCGGTTGTCGATGCGATAGGGGACGCCCGAGCGGCGCACGTAACGGCTCTCGACGTCGCGGCCCAAGGTCGCTCCGGCGATAGGATGACCGAGGCCGGCGGCGGGGCGCGTCCCCTTCTCGTCGTGGAGGATCAGCCCCGCGACGCGCTCGGGAGAGCGGCCGTTTTTGAGGGCGTCCGCGAGCGCGCACAGGATGATTTCGCCGGGGCCTTTGACGCCGAAGGGGACGTCGAAATAGTCGAGGGCGGCGTAGGGCATGGTCGAGAAGCCCGCGCCGCCGAGCACGATCGGCGCGCTCGTCGCTTGCTTGATCGCGTCGACCACCTCGCGGTGCTCCGGCAGAAACACGCGCTGCTCCTGCGGCTGCACGCTGGCCGCGTTGCGCAGCGTGACGCCCACGAGGAGCGGGCGGTGCTCGTTGAAGTAGCTCGTGAGCACCGATCGCCACGTGTCGCGCGACCACGTGAGATCAACGACGTGAACGTCGAAGCCGGCCCGCTCGAGGTGCGAGCACAAGATGTCGAGGGCATAAGGGGTCACGCCAGGCCACACGAAATTGGGGTTGACGAGCGTGATGAGGCCCTCGGGGCGCCGGGGAGAGGTCATGCTGGGCTCCGATTATTACCTGATCACACGGCCTTTGAACCTCGATTTCGTCTTGACTTTTTGAGGCTCGTGCGGATCTGCTATCCCCGCACGCCGGCATCAGGGAGCTATGTCCGATCGCGCTGTCCTCTCCGATCTCGATAGGAGGCTCCGCGCTGCGTTTCAGCGGAGCGACGAGCTCTTTGCGCTGCTCAGGCCCGAGGAGCTCACCGAGCGCCCTATCTCGCTCCGCCACCCGTTCCTCTTTTACGTCGGTCACCTGCCCGCGTTCGCGTGGAACCAGGTGGGCCGCGGCGTGCTCGGGCAAGGCCACCTGCGCCGCGACTTCGACGTGCTCTTCGAGCGCGGCATCGATCCCGCCAGCGAGGCGGGCGCGCGCGGGGTCTCCATCCATCGTTGGCCGCCGCTCGACGAGGTCCTCGCGTATCGGGACGAGGCGCGCGCCGCGGTGCTCGCGCGCATCCCCGAGGTGCTCTCGCAAAAGGGCGACGTGCTCTGCGAGAAGGGCCGTGTGCTCAACATCGTCATCGAGCACGAGCTGATGCACCATGAGACGCTGCTCTACATGGTCCAAGAGCACGCCGCGGGGCCGAGGCCGCGCCCGGCGCACCTGGGCGGCTTCGCCGATGGCGTGGGCCGCGCCGCGGAGCCGCGCTTCGTCCCCGGCGGCGAGGTCACGATCGGTGTCTCGTTCGACGCGATCGACTTTGGTTGGGACAATGAGTTTGGGCGTCTCGTAGAGCGTGTGCGCGACGTCTCGCTCGACTCGTTGCCTGTGCGCAACAAGGATTACCTCGACTTTTTGCGCGGGAGCGGCGAGTCCTCGCGCGCGGCGCTCACGCCCCGCGCGTGGGTCGAGCGAGGCCATGACATCTTCGTCAAGACGGTGTTTGGCCCTGTGCCGTTCGCGCTCGCCGAGGGCTGGCCGGTGCAGGTCTCGGGCGTGCAGGCGCGTTTGTATTGCGAGCGTCACGGCGGGCGCCTGCCCACCGAGGCCGAGCTCACGCGCGCCGCGGAGGGCGCGGGCCAAAGCAACCTTGGATTCCGCTGCTGGTCGCCCGTGCCCACGGGCAGCCACGCCGAGGCGGCGAGCGTCTTCGGCGTGGAGGAGCTCGTCGGCAATGGATGGGAGTGGACGTCAACCACCTTTGGCCCGCTCCCGGGGTTCACCCCTTATGCGCGCACGTACCCCGGTTATTCGGCCGACTTCTTCGACGATGAGCACGACGTCGTCTTCGGCGCGTCGTGGGCCACGGACGAGGCGCTCGCGCGGCCGAGCTTCCGCAACTGGTACCGGCGTGATTATCCGTATGTCTTTTCGAGCTTCCGTGTAGCGCGCGAGGGGTGATCGCGACGTTCTATGCTCTACGGGAGGGAGAAGCGAGGTGCTTTGACCAAACCTGTGCTCTGAGAGAGAAGAAAGCGAGGCAATTTGCCCAGATTTGCTCTCTACGGGAAGGAGCAGCGAGGCGCTTTGACCAAACCTGTGCTCCGCGGAAGGCTTTACCCTCCTCGGGAGCATGGATCTGGGCTCCTTCCAAGCTCGGCGCACACGCGCACGCAGCGGCTGATGATCTGCACGCGCCGAGGCTGGCTCGCCCGAGCTTCGATCGGCTGGGTGAGCGATCAAAGCAACTCGTGCAACGGTTCCCCCTTGGGACCCGTCAAAATGTCCTCCGCGCCGCCGTGAACGTGGCGCAGCTCGAAATAGTCGTTCGCCGTAGCAGCAGGATCAACTTTGAGGGTTCCATCGAGCACCCCAAATACCCTAAAAACTGCGTGGCGCGCGGCCATCCCGACCAAGCGCCCGGCCATCTCTTTGTCGTGTTCGGAAAGCCCCTTGTACCACTCGCTCAACTGCACGAGGTCTGCGGCGGGCCTTCGCCCGGGAGGACGCTCCAAGATCGAGACCATACCTTTGACGGTCGCGTCGAGCACGACCTCGTGAATCGCTGCGACAAATGCTTGTGCTTTCATCGTGCAAACGCCTTCGGGTACATACTCTTGTTGAGCTGAATGAGCTGCTTTAGCGCGCTGTTCGGGGCCTGTGTATACCTTCGCAGGTTCACGATGTCACGAGCAAGAAGCTGCCGCGGAGAGAGTCCGACGGGGCCTTTGAGATTAGGAATCATTAAATGCTCGTCCGCAGGAAGCGCGATCGCAGGGCCGGTGGTTCGCGAGTATCCCGGCACGACTTGCTGCATTGCATGGGCCTGTCCCGCATGATGCAGAGAAAGATCATCACCGATCACCGAGCGCGATTGAAGAGCATCGAACGCTCCGACCTCGTAAGCACGGACGGCGGCAGCTTTGGGAGTGCCCAGCGCGCGCCCAGCAACGACGGTGCCAACGACCGCGGCGATAAGCGGCACCGCCCTCCTGGCGACCCCTTGCACGTCGCCATCCCCAGCGGCGATCGCGAGATCAATCCCATCTCGCGTGATGCCCACGAAGGGGAGACTCGATGTGAGCAAGTTCCCCCAAAAGGCCGTCTTGTCGGGCG
>CAYTJL010000157.1:0-23095 GCA_964437785.1 uncultured Polyangiaceae bacterium | reverse complement strand
GCACAACTTCGCCAACTTGGCTCCTTGGGTGGACGTCCTCTTTGGCACCTATCACCGCCCTCATGGGCCTGAGACCTATCCTTTGGGCATCACCGATCCTTGGCCCAAAGGCTACTTCGCGCAGCTGATTCGGCCCTTCGTGCCCGAGCGCGTCTGGCGCGCCGCGGAGGCTCGTTGGAGCGCTCGATCCCTCCGCGCCTCGGTCGATTGACACCCGCTCAAAACGCTACGTTATCGTTCTTCGCCGGTGCGCGCACCGGCGAGGGAGCTGCTTTGGAGCCCGGCCCGCCGCCCGCAGGGGCCTTTGCCTTGGGCGCCGCAGCGCGGTTGTGGACGCCGCCCGCGGGCGCCGCCGGAGGCGCTTCGAGCGCGAGCGCGGTGGCCTCGGCGGTGGGCGCCGCGCTGGGCGGGGCTTGAGGCTTGGCGGCGATCGATTGTGCGTTGTTGGCGAGGTTGTTGTTGTCGGCCGTTCCGAGCTTCTCTTCGGCCCTGCCGCGATAATTGTTGTTCGACCGGAGCGCGAGCCAGAGCTGCCGAGCTTTGTCCGCTTGGCCCATCGACTCGTAGCAAGAGGCCGCCTCCCACATCGCCTCGGCCGCGATCGCCGTGCCGGCGAAGCGCGCGCCGACGTCGTCGTACTTCTTGACGGCCGCGGAGCAGCCGGACGCGTTGCGCGTGGAGCGAGCGTCCGCGAGCGCGGCGCGGCCGTCTTTGTCGCCCTCTCCGTACGCTTTGCCGTCTTTCGCTTGTTCGGCCTCGTTGGCGCCCTCGACCGCGTCGGCCGCGCTCGGCGCGGCGGCTGCGGTCGCGGCGGCGATGGGTTGCTCGGCCGAGCGCGCCTGCGCTTCGCCGTCGTCCGCGGGCGCGCCGCGCTCGGTCACGCGGACCGGGACAGCGTATTGGCTGTTCGGCCGCGCGCGCAGGAGCAAGAGGCTCGATCCGATCACCAAGAAGAAGAGCGCGGCCATCGCGAGCTGAGGCCGCATCGCGTGGCTGCCGGCCCACGCGAGCCCGCGCAGCACCTTGCGCGTCCACGGCGTGCGTCGCTCCGCCGCGCCCGCGGCGGCGAGGATCTTCTCTTCGAGATCGTCGCTCGGCTCGACGAGCGGGAGCACGCCGACGTCGCGCGTGGCGCGGAGACCGGCGTAGATCGGCTTGCAGCGCGAGCAGCTCTCCACGTGCCTCTCGAACGAGGCGAGCGAGGGCTCATCGAGCTCTCCGTAGAGCGCGTCGAGCATTTGCTGGTCGAACTTCTCGCAATCCATGGGGTTCCGCTCACCTTACTGCCGAAAGCGGGAGCGCCGGGCAACCGGCGATCCCATTCTACTCTAGGTCGCGCCCCGCTTCATCGCAGGGCCTTCGCATAATCTTCGTACTCCGCGAGCGCTCCTTGGAGACGTTCGAGCGCGTAGCGCATTCGACTCTTCACCGTGTTCTCCGGGACGCCCGTGACCGTCGCGATGTCCTTGAACGGCATGTTCGCGATCTCGCGCAGCAAGAAGACCTCTTTTTGCTCCGCGGGGAGCTCCTCGACGCACGTCGCGATGCGCCGGGCGATCTCGGTCCCGATGACCGATCGCTCGACCGCCGCGCCGGGCTTTTGATCCGCCGTCCGCTCCAAGATCGTAGGGCCCTCCTCGCCGTCGTTGCCCTGCGGCTGATCCAGCGAAGGATGCCTTCGGAACGACATTTTGCGGAGGTAGTCGATGCAGAGGTTGCGCGCGATCGAGTAGGTCCACGTCGAGAACTTGGACTCGTGCTTGAAGTCGCCCGCGCTCTGCACCACTTTGACGAACACGTCCTGGACCAAGTCCTCCGCGGCGTTGGGGGACCGGACCAGCCGAAGGATGAAGTTGAAAATGGGCGTTTTGTGCCGCCTCACCAAGCCCGCGAACGCGCTGCGATCGCCGGCTTGAAAGCGCATCATCAGGACCTCGTCGGTCACCTCCTCACGCGCGATCGAAGCCATGCGCTAGGGCCTGGGAGTGCGGCCGTTGCGTTGGTCTCTCTGACGCACGGCTCGTCGTGACGATCTAGAATCACCCGGCACGGGGCCACCTTATCATTCTGTCGCCGGCGGCGTGG
The DNA here is from genome assembly GCA_964437785.1 of uncultured Polyangiaceae bacterium. GTDB lineage: Bacteria > Myxococcota_A > Polyangia > Polyangiales > Polyangiaceae > CAYTJL01. Next base: position 21,010 of record CAYTJL010000157.1, on the reverse strand, counting down.
CACCCGCTTTCGTCTGGAGACTTGGGCGCGGGCCGGGGGACCTTCGCGTGGATCTGGTGCTCTTCCGTTGCGCGGGCGAGGGGCCCCCTACTAGACTTTGCGCCGTGCTTCGTTTGTCCCGACGCTTCGGTCGTCCGCGCGGTCGGGCCCGAAAAGAGGTCTGAGATGAGTCTCGAAAAGACGCTGGTCGCAGCGGGCGCTGCCCTTCTCTTCACCGTCGCCGCCGCAACGCAGGCCGGCGCGCAGGCTGGTCCGCCCGGCTCTCCCAGCGCTTCTCCCAAAGCAGGCCCGCCCAAGGCTGCGCCGACCGCCGCGCCTTCGGTCCAGCCCGGGGCGCCGCCCGCCGCAGGCAAAGCACAACAACCGCCGGGCGCCGCGCAACCTCCCGGCGCGCAGCCGCCGCCAGGGCAGCAGCCTCCCGCGGGGCAACAGCCGCCCGGAGCAAAAGCCCAACAGCCTCCGGGGCCGCCGGGCGTCGCGCAACCGCCGGGTCCCCCGCAAGCCCCGCCGATGGACGGCCAGACCTATTCGGTTCGCCTCCGCGATCTGGAGCAGCGCATCGACGAGCTCAAGGAGCAGATCCGGCGCAGCCACACGCGCCTCTCGCTCCTGAGCGACACCATCCTGTCGGGCGGCGGCGCGGGCTCGCGCGCTTCGATCAAGTTCCAGAACGAGCTGTCGAGCGCGTTCCGCATCACGCGCGTGCTCGTCGTGCTCGACGGCGCGGTCCAATACAACAAGACCGATCAGTCGGGCGTGCTCTCGGACCAGGCCGAGATCCCGATCTTCAACGGATCCGTGCCGCCCGGTGATCACACGCTCCAGGTGCTCGTCAACCTGCAAGGCAACGGCTACGGCGTCTTCTCGTACCTCCGCGGTTACCGCTTCGAGGTGCGGTCGAGCCACTCGTTCACCGCGGTCGAAGGCAAGACGATGAACCTCCAGGCCATCGCGTACGAGAAGGGCGGCGTCACAACGCCGCTCGAAGAGCGCCCCGCCATTCGCTACGTCGAGAAGGTCGCCGCGGGCCTGTCCGACGGCGCCGGCACGCCCGCCCCTGCGGCGCCCCCGCCCGGAGCACAACCGCCGCCCGCCGCCCCCAAATGAGAGTGATCAGAAGCTCGAAGGGCGTCCATACAGGTTTGATGGGCGGACCCGCGGGGTCGGTGGAGACGAGGCTCATGCGAGAGGATTCGCGAACATGATGGTGAGGGAGGTCGGGAGGGGACGCTGGCTCGGGCCGATCGCCGGGCTCCTCTTGGGCGCGGCGATCGCTGTATCGCCCGCTCCTGCACGGGCCGTCGAGGCAGACGCCGCGTACGTCAACGCGGCGCAGCAGATCAACGCCGTCGCCAAAGACATGGGCGCGATCCAGCAGGCGATCGCTGCCTCCAAGGCACGCGAGCGGACCGCGGCGCAGCGCATCGCCGACGCGGTGCTGCTCATCGGCTCCAAGGACTTCGCGCGCGCGATCACCGTGCTGAACGAGGTCATCGAGAAGTACCCGAACGATCAGGCCGCGTACCCCGACGCGATGGCCATGCTCGGCGAGACCTACTTCCGCGCGGGGCAATACCTGTCGTCGCGCCGCACCTTCAAAGAGATCGTGCAGCACGGCGCGGAGCCGCGCTTCTCGTCGTACCAGGCCAAGGCGCTCGGTCGCCTGGTCGACATCGCGCTCCGCATCAAAGACTACCGATCGCTCGACGACATCTTCGCTTCCATGAACCGCGTGCCGCCTTCGGCCGTGGGCAGCGGGCTCGCGTACGCCAAAGGCAAAGGGCTCGTCGCCAAGAAGGACTGGGCCGGCGCCAAGGCCTCGCTCGGGGTCGTCGACATCAAGAGCGAGTACTTCCACCAAGCGCAATACCTCCTCGGCGTCGTCGCGGTCAAAGAGGCGACGCCCCCGCCCGTGCAGCTCAAAGACGGCGAGACGCCGCCGCTCGTGCCGCCCTCGCGCTACGCCGCGGCCGTGAGCCAGTTCGCGAAGGTGACCCAGCTCCCCGCGGACACGCCCGAGCACAAAGAGGTGATCGATCTCTCGTGGCTCGCCATCGGCCGTCTCTTCTACGAGGCCGATCAGTGGGCGCAGGCCGTCCAGGCCTATAACCACATCGATCGCGGATCGTCCGAGTTCGGCACCATGCTCTACGAGCTCGCGTGGGTGTACGTGCGGCTCGGCGACGTCGAGCGCGCGCAACGGGCCCTCGAGGTGCTCGCCGTCGCCGACCCCAACAGCCAGAACATCGCCGACGGCTCGCTGCTCCGCGCCGATCTGATGCTGCGCGCGGGCCAGTTCGACAAGTCCCTCAAGATCTACGAGGGCGTGCGCCAGACCTACGAGCCGATGCGCGAGAAGGTCGACGCCTTCCTCGGATCCACGAACGATCCCGCGGTCTATTACGACAAGCTCAGCCAAGAACAGCTCGAGGCGCTCGACAACAACTCGATCCTCCCTCCGCTCGCCGTGCAGTGGGCCCGCGAGGCCGAGGACGGCCCCACCGCGTTCGCCGTCATCGAGGACATCGCGCAGTGCCGCGAGCTCATCAAGCAGTCGAACGAGATCATCGAGAAGCTCAACGCGGTGCTCTCGTCGCCGAACCGCGTGCGCGCGTTCCCCGAGCTGAAGGCCGGCCAAGAGAAGGCCCTTTCGATGCTCAACCGCGTGTCGCTCGCGCTCCTCTCGCTCGGCCAAGGCATGGACGAGGTCGAGGGCGGCGCGCTCTCCGGCGACATCGGCGCGTGGCGCGCCAAGCGCCGCAGCATCGAGAAGCGGCTCGCGATGATCCCCACGACCGACGCGGATTTCCAAGAGCGCGAGTCCCAGGCCATGCGCCAGTGGAACACCGCCTCGCAGGGGCTCCAGCGGTTGAACCTCCAGGTCGACACGCTCCAGGCCACCATCAACGGCCTGCGCCGCGTGCTGCGCGAGGGGCCGCAGTCGGGCGTCGTGCGCGACCCGTCGAGCGTGCGACGCTTCGAAGAAGAGCTCGCGCAGAACGAGCGCGACCTCCAGCTCTACCGCGCGCAGATGGAAGCCCTCCGCAAGATGGTCGGCGCGGGCAAGGTGCAGGTCGGCTTCGGCGACCAGCGCTTCATCGAGGACGCCGAGGCGAGGCGCGCGTACCGCGAGGCGATCGGGCAAGAGATCCGGCTCGCGGCGGGCGGCGCGGGCGGCGACAAGCTCCGCGCGTACGCGAACAAAATCGCGCCGCTCCTCGCCAACGCCGACGAGGCGACGGCGAGGGTCGAGCAGGTGATCGCCGAGCTCGATCGCGAGGTGCAGAAGCGGACGCAGGAGGTAAAAGACCTGGTCGCGCGCGAGACCAACGCGATGGTGAGCTACCAGATCCGCCTCGACGCGCTCGATCAAGAGGCGCGCAAGGTCGTGGGCGAGGTGGCCATGCGAAACTTCGGCCTGGTCCGCGATCGGCTGCGCAACATCGTGCTCAAGGCCGACGTCGGCATCACCGAGGAGGCGTGGGAGGTGCGCGAGGAGCAGATGACCCGCGTGCGCAACCTGCGCGTCGAGAAGTCCCGCGAGGAGCGGCTCTTGAACGAGGAGCTCAAAGAGGTGCTCGACGACTCGGGTGAGCCCGAAGAAGAGAAGGACAAGGATAAGAACAAAGACAAGGAGAAGCAGCCGTGATGCGCCGCTTTCGATCACTCGGTCCGCTCGGCGCGCTCGCGGCTCTCTCGCTCATCCTCAGCGTGGCGCCGGGAGCGCTCTCTCAACCCAAGCCCCCCAAGGCTCCCGCGGCAGCCAAGGCGCCCAAAGCACCTGCGGCCAAGAAGAACGCGAAGGGCGCGCCGTCTGCGACGCCGTCCGCGGTCCCCTCCGCGATCCCTTCGGCGGCGCCCACCGTAGCGCCGAGCGCGCCGCCCACCCCTCCGCCCAGCGCCTCGGCCCAGATCGAGGCGCCGCCCGCGCCCACGGTCCGCAAGCAAGCGCCGCCGCCGCCGCCGCCCACGCCGCAGCAGCTCGCCGCGCTCGGTGAGCTCGAAAAAGAGGCCGATGCTTACGAGAAGGCCGCGCGCGACTACCGCTCGGCCATCACCGGGATCGTCCAACACCACTACAAAGACAGGCGCCAGCGCGTGCTCGCTGCGCTCGACGCCGAGATCGCCACCGAGGAGAAGGGCCTGCGCGACGCGCGCGAAGAGGCCATCCGCAGGCTCGAACAGTTCGTCAACAAATACAGCGGCAAGAACGCGCACCCCGAGAACACGCCCGACGCGATGTTTCGCTTGGCCGCGCTCTACGAGGAGCGCGCGCGCGCGAGCGACTCGAACGAAGATCTCGCGCTCGGGCTCAAGCCCGCGGTGCTGCTCTACAAGCGCGTGATCCGCGAGTTTCCGCAGTACCGCGAGCTCGCCGGCATCTTTTATTACCTCGGCCACGCGTACAACGACTCGAACCGGTTCGCCGAGGCGCAGCAGGTGTGGCGCGCGCTCGTGTGCCGCAACAAGTACGTTTACCCCGTCCCGCCCGACCCCAAAGACCCTGAAAAAGACTCGGTCGCCAAGCTCCCGCAAGACCACGATCGCGACTATTGGACCGGCTGGGACGCGCGCCACCCGACGCCCCTCGGAGGCAACCCGCTCGGCGCCAAGGGCTCCGGGGCGCCCAAGAAGACGCCGCCCGGCACGAGCGCCAAGAAGGCCGCCGCTGCTGGGAAGGGCAAGGGCAAAGAGAAAGAAAAAGAGAAGGACAGCGGCGTCCCCGACGACGAGGTCGTCTTCAAGAACCCGTACACCGAAGACTGCGTCCCCATCCCGCAAAAGACCGCGCCCGGCCAGGAGCCCCGCTACATCGCCGAGGTGTGGTGGCTCATCGGCGACTACCACTTCAACGAGATCGATCACTCCGCGGGCCCGTTCAACTTCAACCGCGCCGAGGCCGGCTACAAGCAGTCGCTCAAGTACAAGAAGCCGCCGGTCCACGGCGTCGCGATGTACAAGCTCGCGTGGACGTACTTCAAGCAGCAGCGCTACGAGACGAGCGTCCGCGCGTTCGTCGATCTGCTCCGGTACTCCGACGAGCAGGAGAAGGCGACCGGCGATCCTGGGACGGACTTCCGATCCGAGGCGTACACGTACATCGCCGGATCGCTCACGTACATCGACTTCGCAGGGCCGGGCCCCGAGGATCCGTACATCCCGCGCAACGACGTGCTCGATCTCGGCTTGGATCCGCGCGCCGCCGAGCAGCAGATGCGGATCGCGATCGAGCGCGTGCAAGACGAAAAGCTCATCCCGCAAAAGGAGAAGTGGACCGTCGAGATCTACCGCGCGCTGGTGCAGGAGTACAAAGAGCTGAACCAGCACCGGAACATGGTCGAGGTGAGCGAGCTCATCCTCAAGAAGTGGCCGATGTATAGGGACGCGCCGCTCATCCAAAACCAGATCGCCGACATCTACGATCTGCTCGCGTCGCAGTCGCGCGAGGGGACGCCGGAGCGCGCGCTCAACTCGGCCAAGGCGCTCGAAGCGCGGACCAAGCTCTCGCGGTACATCGGCAACACCGATTGGGTCGAGGCCAACAAGAACGATCCCGAGGCCATCCAGCAAGCCGAGCGGCTCGTACGCGGCGGGCTCCGCCGCGCGGCGGCCGATCACACCAACGCGGGCAGCGCGCTGATGCAGCAGGCGCTCGGCATCGGCGACAAAGAGTCGCGCGATCCGGTCCTCGAGCGCGCGCTCTCCGAATACAAGCTCGCGGTGCAAGGCTGGTCGGGCTACCTGACCGAAGACGAGAACGCGCCCGACGCGTACGAGACGCGCTTCTGGCTCGCGGACGCGTACCACAACATCGTCGTGATCTTGGTCGCGATGGAGCGCACGCCCACGCAGAACGAGGTCGACAACGCCCGGAAATCCGCGGTCACGGTGCGCGACTCCAACGAGGACGACAAGTACCTCCAGCCGTCCGCGTATTTCGTGGTCGACGTCGCCCACCAAGTGCTCATGGATCAATACAAGCTCCACGAGCGGAGCAAGGGCGCGCAGGGCATCGAGAAGCGCGATCAGGTCAAGACCACGGGCGAGGGTGATCAGCTCAAGGTGGTCGCCGATCCGCTGCCCAAAGAGGTGCTCGCCGCGATCGCCGCGCGCGACGAGTACGTCGTGCGCGTGCCCGTCGAGCGCGACGTGGTGACGCGCGACCAAGGCACCAAGGCCGACGTCAAGAACAGCAACCTCTACGCGTACGACGCGGCCGAGCTCTACTTTTTGTACGGCCAGTTCGCCGAAGCGAAGAAGCGCTACGAGGCCATTTACAAGGAGCAGTGCAAGACCACGCCCTTCGGCTTCAAGGCGTGGGACCGGCTCACCACCATGGCCACGCTCGAGCACGACGTGGACGGCAGCCGCAAGCTGGCGCAGGAGCACGAGAAGACGCCCTGCATGATGAGCAAAGAGGACGAGGTCCGCGCCAAGGACAAGAGCAAGCGCATCATCGCAGGCGGCTACTACATCGACGCGTACCGCGCCTTCAAGAAGGCCGAAGAGATGAAGGACGGCCCCGAGCGCGCCAAGCAGTGGCGCGAGGCCGGCGCGCTCTACCGCGTCGCGCTCGAGAAGGCGCCCGCGCGCGACGAGGCGCCGGAGGCCGCGATCAACGGCGCCATCGCGTACAAACAGGTCGGCGACTACGACCAGGCCATCGAGATGTACAACTTGTTCATCAAGGAGTACGGAAACGAAGAGCGCCTGCAGAAGCTCCAAAAGGGAGATCCGGCGAAGAAAGAGCCCGCAGAGCCCGAAAAATACAAGACGCGCGTCGGCTTCTTGAAGCGCGCGTACGACGCGCTCTCCGACGCGTACGTCCTCTTCTTCAACTACCGCACCGCGGCCGAGACGTACGACACCATCGCCAAGAACGCGCGCTTCCCCGAGGATCACAGGCGCAAGGCCGCGCGCAACGCCGTCTTGATCTACGCGAACGTAGGCGACCGCGAGAAGATGAGCTCCGCGCGCACGACGTTCCTCGGCCTCAAGCCTTCGGCCGAATCCAAGGCCGACATCGACTATCTGGTCGCGTCCGCGGACCTCAAGACCTGGGACGAGCACGCGCCCGACGAGGGGCCGAACCGCGGCGAGCGCCTCAAGGCGATCGCGTCGATGGACAACTTCTTCGCGACCAACAAGAACAACTCGGCGGCGTCGGCCTACGTGGTGCTGGCGGCGTATCACGCGGCCAAGATGCGCAAGGCGGGCCGCGACACGAAGGCCGCGGAGTGGTGCAAGAACACCATCACCGCGTTCGAGAAGTACAAGAGCTCGTCGGGCGGCAAGGTGCTCGGCACGCTCCAGGCCGACATGGCCGCCGAGTGCGCGTACAACGCGATCGACGAGAAGATCCGCGCCGAGTTCGACTACGACACGGGCCACCACCGATACACCGGCGTCATCGACAAGGTCACCAAGGCGTACAACGACGATCTCAAGAAGGCCGAGAAGTACTTCGACGAGCTCAAGGCCGTGATCGACAGGTTCCAGTCGCGGCCGTGGTCGGTCGCGGCCAAGGCGCGGCAAGGATCGCTCTACGACTCGTGCCGCACCGGCCTCTACAACGCGCGTCCGCCGGGGCTCCGCATCTACACCGACAAAGAAGAGAAGTTCCTCAAGCTCGCCGAGACCAGCGGGCGCGACGATCTCCAAGAGAAGGCCGACGCGTTCCGCCAGAAGCGGCGCGAGGACTGGCGGGCGACGCGGGAGCGCCTCTTCAACGACGGCGACAGGCCGATGATCAAGTTCTACATCGAGGCCGTGATCTGGAGCCGCGCGTGGAAGGTGCGCAACCCGCCCGTCGACAACGCGATCCAGCGCCTCGCGTTCTTCACCGACATCTTGACCGACGTGAAGATGCGCGAGTACGCGCAGGGCATCTTGGATCCCGAGACGAAGCAGCCGTTCGAATACAAAGATGGCATCTTCCTCCGCACGCGTCCGGGCATGACCCCCAACCTCCAACCCAATGGCCTGCCTGGGCCGCTGCCGGTGGTTCCATGAGAGGCGCGCTCCGCATCGTCCTTGCCTTGGCTCTCGCGGCGACGCCCGTCACCGTCGCGGCGTGCAGCGACAGCCCGCAGCCACAGGTCCCCGGTCAGCCCTCGGCGTCCGGGATGATGCCTCCGCCCCCGCAGCCGTTCGGCGTGAGCGACACGCCGAGCGGCGCGCGCGTCGGCGATGCGCCGCCCGACATGGCGCCGCGCACCGCGATGAACGCGCAGGCCGCGGGGTTCTATCAACAGGCGTTGATGGCGTACGCGGCGGGCGAGCTCGCGCAGGCCAAGAACCTGTTCGAGCAAGCGACGAGGGCCGATCCGCGGGCGCACCAGGCGTTCTACTCGCTCGGCGTGGTCCAAGAGAAGCTCCGCGACGGCGGCGCGAGCGCGAGCTTCCGGCAGGCGTTCACGATCGTCCCCGACTACGAGCTCGCGATCGTCGCGTACGCGATGTTCCTCTCCAAGACGCAGATGTCCGAGGCCGAGCGCTTCCTCGTCGAGAAGCGCGCGCAGCTCCCGCGCTCCGCCGCCATCCCGTCGACGCTCGCGGAGCTCAAGTCCATCCAAAAAGACACGGGCTCCGCCCAGCGCATCGCGCAGGAGGCGCTCAAGATCAACCCAGACTACCGACCCGCGATGGTCGTCATCGCGCGCGACCACTACCGCGCGCGCCGGCTCGATCTGTCGCTCTATGCGCTCCAAGCCATCTTGGACGGCTTCCCGCCGGTCGAGGAGAACCCTCCGCGCGACAAAGACAACGCAGAGGCGCTGCTCGTCCGCGGCCTCATTTGGAAGGAGCAGGGCAACCGCCCAGGCGCGATGGAGCAGTTCAAGCGCGCGGTCGAGCTCCGGCCCGATCTCGTCGAGGCGTCGGTGCAGCTCGGCACGTTCCTGCTCGAAGCCGGCGACGCCGACGGCGCGACGCCGATCTTGGAGCGCGCGGTCAAGTTCGACGCCGAGAACCTCGTCGCGCACCTGAGCGTGGGCGACGCGTATCGGCTCGCGGGTAAATTCGGCGAGGCGAAGCGCGAGTTCGAGTGGGTGCTGGCGCGCGACGCGAACATGCCGCAGGTCCACTACGATCTCGCGCTGCTCTACCTGTTCGCGCCGAGCATCCCGGGCATGACGGCCAAGCAACAGATCAGCGAGGCGATCCGTTCGCTCCAGAAGTACCAAGAGGTCCGCCCCAAAGATCGCAAGGACGACTCGGACGAGCTCTTGAACCGCGCCAAGGTCAAAGAGGGCGAGATCAACGCGGCGAACGCGCCGCCGCCGCCTCCTCCGCCCGCGCAGACCGCGGTGCCCAGCGCCACGCCCTCGGCGCCTCCCGCGGACGCCGACGCGGGTGCACCGCCGGCGGCTCCACCCGCAGCTCCGCCGCCCGCGGCGCCGCCCGCAGCGCCCCCACCTGCCACGCCCCAACCCTGAGGTCGTCATGCGAAGAACCATCGCTCTCCTCGTCGCCTCCGCGGCCGTCCTCGTCACGACGGGCGCGAGCGCGCAGGACAAAGGCAAGCAACAACGCGGCGTGATCACGCTCGCCGAGGTGACGATCACCGGCCGCATTCAAAAGCCGATCGCCGCGGTCGACGTGAGCCGCATCCAACCCAAGCTCACCCTCGCGGAGCTGCGCCAGCCGTTCCTCGATCGGATCGAGCAGGCGATCTACAAAGATCCCTTCTGATGCCGAGCGTCACGGCCTTGCTCCTCACGGCGGCGAGCCTCGCGATCGGGGTGATGTCGCTTCTCCTTGCGTGGAGGCAGCTCCGTGCCGTGGACGATATCGCGCTCGCCGACGTCGAGCCGCTCGCGATCGCGCTCAAGCGGACGCCGCGCGACGCGAGGCTCTCGGCGCTCGTCGCGCGCAGCGCGCCGGGGACGTTCGCGCACCGGCTCGGGAGCGAGGCGCTCGACGCGCCGAACGATCGCGCGCGCGTTGCGTTCGTCAACGAGCTGCTCGCCGACGTCGATCACGCGCTCTCGTCGCGCTCGGCTTGGCCCAAGGCGGCGGTTCGAATCGCGGTGCTGAGCGGCCTGCTCCTCGCCTCGATCGCGATCCTCGCGGACGTCGACATGTCGTGGGCCATCGCGGTCGCGAGCGTGTGCGCGGCGGCGGGCATCGGGTGTGCGGCTGCAGAGCGAGCCGTTGTCAAGCGCGTTGAAGATCGAAAACGTGCTGTAGACGTGCTCGTCTCCGTGGTGTTGGAGCCCAACGCCTCGATCGTGCCCAACAGGGGGGACGCGTGAGCGCGTGGACCAAAAAAGGAGAGCGGTGTACGCTCTCCGGGAACTTTTCCGCCGTGCGCGCCACAAGCCGTTCGATTTACCAGTCGTGTTTTGCGTGCGCGCATTCGTGGTGCGCGGCGGGTAGCGTTTCTTCTTCTCAACCGAGTTTCGCCGCTGGAGGCCGTTCGAGATGACGCAGCAACCGATGGCAACGTCGAGCCGCCCCGGTCAAATGACCGCGATCATGCGGGCCATGCCGCAGGTAACCGGGCCGAAGGTCCTTCGGATCGGCTTGGTTCAGGGCGGCAAGGTGATCGAGGAGCGCGTCATCAAGCAGAGGACGCACGTCACGATCGGGCCCAGCGAAAAGAGCATGTTCGTCATCCCGAGCAAGAGCATCCCGCCGAATTTCCGGCTGTTCGAGCTCATCGGCGGCGAATACGTGCTGAATTTCCTCGACGGGATGAACGGTCGCGTGGCGCTCCGCTCCGGCATCTCGGACCTCGGCGCGCTCAAAGGGCAGGCCAAGCGCGTCCAGCAGGTCAACGTGCAGGCGTACCAAGTCGGGCTCAGCGACGAGGCGCGCGGCAAGATCGTGGTCGGCGAGACCACGTTCCTCTTCCAGTTCGTGGCGCCTCCGCCGGTGCAGCCCAAGCCTCAGCTCCCGGTGTCGGTGCGGTCCGGCTTGTCGAGCGACATCGACTGGACCACGACCATCATCGCGGCCTTCTCGTTCTTGTTTCACTTCGGAGCGGTCGGCTCCATCTATTCGGATTGGATGGACACGCCGATCGACGACGAGGTCAGCGTTGCGCAGCTCCTCGAGACGGTGAAGCAGCTCCCTCCGCCGCCTCCGGTCGAGCAAAAAGAGACGACCGAGGTGCCGGTCGCTGCGACGACGGCCGCCACCGAGGCGCCCAAAGCAGCGGGCGGCGGCGGCAAAGGCGGCGGCGGCAAGGGCGGCGGCAAAGGCGGCAGCATGGGCGACGCGCGCGCGGCCGCGATCTCGAACGAGCTCGCGCAGCTCGACTTGGCCATGGTCGGTGCGCTCAACTCGAAGGGCGGCGCCACCAACAGCGTGCTCGACAAGGGCGACGTGCCGACCGGGCTCCTCGACGGCGCCGCGGCTGCGGGGGCCGGCGTCGGCGCCGGCGGCGTCGCGGGCCTGAACTTGGGCGGCGGAAACGGCGGCGGCGCCGTGCGTCCGGGCTCCGGCGGCAGCGGCGGGCTCGCGTCGATCGGCGATCGCGGCGGTGGTGCTCCTGCGTCGGTCGGCGCTGTGCAAAAGGTCAAAGGGCCGGTGGGCAACGCGCAAATCGGCGGCGCCAACGTGAGCGGTGGCAACGTGAACGGCGCGTCGGGCGTCGTCGCCGGGATGGCCGCGGGCTTCCGGCGTTGTTACAACAAGGGTCTCGCCGAAGACCCGAACATGAAGGGCTCGGTGCGCATCACCGCCAAGATCGGCCCCAACGGCGAGGTGCTCTCGGCCAGCCCGTCGGGCGGCGGCGGGCTCTCCGGGACGGTGATCTCGTGCGTGACCGCGCGCGTCTCCAGCGCGCAGTTCTCACCGCCCGAGGGCGGCGGCGCGACGATCGTCATCCCGGTCACGTTCGTGAGCCAGTAGGACGAGATTTCAGAGCCTCGTCAAAGAAAAAAGCTCGGGACCTTGCGTTCCGAGCTTTCTTTTTTTGTGTCGAGAGCAGGAACGCGCCCGTGAATGTTTGATCGACTCGCGCAACACAACGTGTGGGCTGTCATGTCTTGATGCCCGGGTGGCTCCTCGTAGAAGCTCCCCGGGCCACCCACAGGGTGGGCATGGCGGTTGCGTTGACACACCATTCGCTGCCCAATATAGTGGTCCGGCCCTGTTTGGGAGGGTTGCATGCGTCGACAGAACATCCTTGGATTTCTGACCATCACAGCGTGCGCGCTGCTGGTAGGTCACGGCATCGCGGCGGCCCAAGCGGGCGGTGCGCCTCCGGTGCCCGATACGAACGTCGGTCTCTCGCGCCAAGTCAACCTCTCCCCGGCCGAGCAAGTACAGCAAGCTGATGCGTTCCTCTCCCGTATGGAGGGCTCCCGCTCCACGGTCCGCCGCCAGCTCGAGACCGCGCGCACCCAGCGCGACGTCGTCAAGACCCTCTGCTTGAACGACAAGCTCAACCAGATCGACGTCGCCATCCGGTCCGCGCGCGAGCGCAAGCAGTCCCTCGAAGGCGCGGCGAAGACCGCCAACAGCGATCTCGCGACGCACGAGTTCACCATCCTCAGCGTGCTTCGCCAGCGAACGGATCAGCTCGCGCTCGAGGCCAATCAGTGCATCGGGCAAGACGTCGGCATCATCGGCGAGAGCTCGATCAACGCGACCATCGACCCTGGAATCCCGGATGATCCTGGCTGGGAATCGCCGCAGAACAACGTCGTCGTGCAGCCCCCTTCATGCGCGAGCTGCGTGAAGTAAGGCAAAGCTCGAAGCGGATTCTCTCCACCAGATGAAACCGAGCGTATCTCGTACCTTCCTTGCCGTGTGCGCACTCACCGCACTGCCGGTTTCGGCCGCCGCGCAAGACCAACCCTGGCTCAAAGATCGCCGGTACACCGAGGGCCCTGGCATTCGTGTCGGGAACTTCGAGCTGCATCCAGGCGCCCTCGCGGAGTTCGGCTACGACTCGAACTTCCTCCGTGTCAGCTCCGATCAAGGGAATCCGAGCTCGGTGGGCATGATCCGGCTCCGGCTGACGCCCTCGTTCTCGTTCTCGACGATCGGGAGGCAGCGCAAAGACGGCGTCCAGTCCCCGCCGCCCGACGTCGAATTCCGCGGCGGCGTCGCGCTGACGTACAACGAGTTTATCCCTGTCACCGGCTCGGCGGCCGAAAAGGGCCTCTATGGCAAGCTCCGCAACTTCTCGCTCGGCGCCGACCTGAACCTGACCATCATGCCGCAGCGGCCTTGGTCCGGGGTCATCAACGCGAGCGTCGCGCGCAACATCACGCCCGCGGAGCAGGGGTTCAACCCCGGCGGTCCGGGCTTTTCGAGCGCGGGCACCTTCAACCGTATTGTGCCGCAGGCGGGCGCGGAGCTCGTGTGGACCCCCGGAGCGGGCTTGTTCGAGTGGCGGCTCGGCTATCAGTTCACCGGAACGTTCTTCGAGTCGTCCGAGTTCGCGGGCCTCAACAACGTCTCGAACACCGTCGTCACGCGCGGCCGCTGGCGCTTCTTCCCCAAGACGGCGCTGCTCTTCGATGGTCGCTTTGGGTTCATCAATTACTTGAGCCCCGACACCGCGACCAACGGGACGACGAAGGCTGCCTCTCACCCCGTCCGCGCGATGATCGGTATGAACGGCCTCATCACGCCCTTCTTCGGCATCACGGCCATGGGCGGTTGGGGAGCGAGCTTTTACACCCAAGCGGGCGACGTCAACACACAGGACTTTGACAGCTTCATCGGCCAGGTGGAGCTCAAATTCTTTATCTCGCCGCAGACGTCGCCGGAGCCGGGCAACGCGTCCGTCTCGGTGTCGTCCATCGCGGTCGGGTTCGTTCGCGATTATTACGACAGCTTCCTCGGCAAGACGTATTACGAGCGCGACAAGGCCTATGCGAACGGAGCGTTCTTCTTCGGAGGTCGTTTCCTCCTCGTGGCGGACGTAAACGTAGGACCGGTCATTTATCCCGCTGGGATCGCGGGGGCGACTCGCCAAGACGGTTGGACCGACATCCGTGTTGAAGGCGGATTGCTCGGCGAATTCCGCTTCAAAGACATGTTCGGTGTCAACGCGTCTGTGCGTTATATCCAGAACATCAGCCCCACGTCCATTCAGGCGCCCGGGGGCGGTCCAGACCAGCTCTCGTATCGCCAGGTCGAGACGTTCCTCGGATTCCGCTGGTTCATGTGACGGGCTCACGTGCCATGTCTTCGCTCCGTGTTGCGATTGTCCTCCTCACGATCGTCGCGGGGAGCGTCGTTGGGTGTGGCGGCTCGGGGGTGAAGCCGCTCGCGCTGCCGCCGCCCATCGAGGTCACCTCGGTCGGCGCAGGCGACGTGTTCGAGATGCGCATCGTGGGGGAAGAGCGGTTGCCCACCACGTACACCGTCGCGCCCGACGGCACCGTCGATCTGCCGTACATCAAGCGCGTCAAGGTCGAGGGGCTCGAACCTCAAGAGATCGCCGCGCTCGTTCGAAAGCTCCTCGTCGAGAAGGAGATCCGCACCGACCCCGACGTGACCGTGAACGTCAAGGACTACACCTCGAAGCGCGTCGAGATCATCGGCGAGGTGCAGCGACCGGGCAGCTTGCCCATGACGGCCGGGATGACGCTGCTCCGCGCGATCTCGATCGCGGGAGGGTTCAACGCGCTCGCCAACCGGAGCCGCGTCACCATCCGGCGCAAGGTCAAGGGCGCGACGCTCGCCGCTACGGTGTCGGTCGAGGACATCATCGACAACAAGATCCCTGATCCGCCTCTTCAAGCAGGGGACTCGATCAACGTCGGACAACGGGTATTCTGAGCGCGGTTTTGTCCTTGGGCCGCGCGTTCGATGCAGAGCCTCGAAGAAGATCAAGAGAGCGTGATCGATCGCGTCGCGGCCAGGTGGCCGTCGATCGATCGCGCGCTCTACCCGCTCTTCACGATGGCGTGCGTGCTCTACGCGGCGACCGCGTTTTATGCGTCGATGCACGCGCAGACGCGCGGTGAGTGGTCCGCGCCGCTCGACGACGTCTTCATTCACTTCGACTACGCGCGGGCGACGGCGCGCGGCTATCCGTTCCATTGGTCGGAGGGCAACGGGTTCTCGAGCGGCAACACGAGCGTGGCGTACCCGTTCGTGCTCGCGTTCGGGTACTGGATCGGCTTTCGCGGCGCGCTCTTGATGCTCTGGGCCGCGATCGTCGCCGTGCTCACCACGTTCGGGTTCTTGATCGCGTGCGGCAAGCTCGCGGATCCGCTCGGCCGGTGGGCCAAGTACCTCATCCCGCCGGTGGTGCTCTCGCTCGGCGCGCTCAACTGGTCGCTGTGGAGCGGCATGGAGAACGCCTTTCATTTGGGCGTTTGGGGCGCGTGCCTCGCGGCGGCGCTCCGCGTCGAGCGCGCGAGCCGAGGCGAGGCCGCCGATCGATCCTCCGCGCGAGCACGCGCGTGGCTCACGGGCCTCGCGTGCGCGCTGCTCGTGATGACGCGGCCGGAGTCCGTGGTGTGCGTGATCGTGTTCGCGATCGCCATCGCGTACTTCACGACGAAGGGCTTCGGCCTCTTCGAAGGGGTGAGGAGCGTCGTGCGCGTGGGCCTGCCCGGCGTCGTCGCGCTCGCCGCGCAGAGCGCCGCGAACCGCGCGTTCACGGGCGAATGGTCGGCGAACGGGGCGATCGCCAAGCTCGCGATCAACAACCCGTACATGACGAAGGACGAGAAGATCGATCTCTACACCTTCCTCTTCGACTACGTGCTCGATCGCAACACCGAGCATCACTTCGCGGATCAAAAGCCGTGGGGGTACATGGTGCCGATCGTGGCGCTCGTGCCGCTCCTCTCGTCGCGCACGCGCGCGGCCGCGATCATGCTCTGGGCGAGCGGCGCCGGGTGGCTCGCGCTCACCGCGCTGAACAGCCAAGTCCGCTGGCAGAACGAGCGCTACACGATGTCGGCGGTCGCGTGGTGCTTCGTGCTCGCGGCGCTCGGGATCGGCTTGATTTTACGGCGCGCGGCCGACGACGAGATCATCGCCGCGCTCGAAGAGAAGTGGGGCGAGGTGAAGGGCGCGAAGGTCGCGCTCGCGATCGCGTCGGCGGTGAGGCTCGGCGCGGCGGTCTGGATCGCGAGCACGTTCTGGAAGCACCAGCTCCCCAACGTGCGCGATCAGATTTGGTTCTTCGGCCGCGCGAGCCGCAACATCCGCGATCAGCACATCGTCGCGGGCAAGGTCCTCGGCAAGCTCGAGACGCGCCGCGTGCTCGTCGGCGACGCGGGCGCGCTGCTCTACGCGTCCGACAGGCCGGGGCTCGACATCATCGGGCTCGGCGGCTACCACGATCTCCCGTTCGCGCGCGCCGGTGTTCACGGGCTCGGCGCGTCGATCGAGCTCATCGAGCGCATCCCGCCGATCGACAGGCCCGACACGATGGCCATCTATCCCTCGTGGTGGGGTGACCTCCCCACGCTCTTCGGCAGGCGGCTCGCGGGCGTGCCCGTCTACGGCAACGTGATCTGCGGCGGCTCCGAGAAGGTGATTTACCGCGCGGACTGGAGCGCGCTCGATCGCTATCCCAAGCCTCGATCCGCGACCAAAGACGAGATGCTCGTCGACGAGCTCGACGTCGCCGATCTCGTGAGCGAGGCGCAGCACCGCTACGTGTTCCCGCGGCCTTCGATGGGCTTCGTCGAGCTGCGCGTGCTCGCCGATCCAGGCGATCCGTCGCGTGATCTGTTCGACGCGGGCCGCATCATCCCCGACGGGCAACGCGAGGTCGCGCGCGTCAAAGCGCCGCAAAGAGGCGGCCGCGTGGTGGTGCGCACCGCGGCGACCAAGTCGATGAAGGTCGAGGTCCTCGCCGATGGAAGGTCCCTCGGGATGATCCAGCTCGATCGCAAGACAGGCTGGATCGAGCGCTCGCTCGCGATCCCTCCCGGGCTCGCGCCCGAGGTCGAGCTCACGTTGATCCCGCGCGGCGGCGAGTGGCTCGACTGCCACGTGTGGATCATGGAGAGCCGCGGCAGCGCGCCGTGATCGCGTGGATCATCCCGGAGATGGGCCGGCCGCGCGACGCCGCGCAGTGGATCGCGCTCGCGCTCGCGATCGCGGTGATCGTCGCGGCGAAGAGGATCGCGTCCGTCGATCGCCTTCGCCCTCGCTTTGTCGTGCTCCTCGCGATCGTCGCGGCGCTGCTCTCGGCGGCGTACGTGAGCGCGTACCTGCGCGGCGGCCCGCGCATCATCGACGCGACGAGCTACTACCTCGAAGCGCGCGCGATGGCCGAAGGCCACCTGAGCTTTCCCATCGGCGAGCCCGAAGCCTCGGTGATGGGGCGCTTTTTGGTGCGATCCGAGGCCGGGCGCGCGGCGGTGATCTTTCCGCCTGGATATCCCGCGCTCCTCGCGTTGGGCTTTTGGATCGGCGCGCCGCTCGCGGTGGGCCCCGCGCTCGCGCTCGCGATCGTGATCGCCACGTGGGCGCTCGCGCGCGTCGTCGCGAGGGATGAGCCGCGCGTCGCGATGATCGCGGCCGTCGCGTCGGTGATCGCGGCGTCGCTCCGCTATCACACGGCCGACACCATGTCGCACGGGCTCGCCGCGCTCCTCGCGACGACCGCGCTCGCGGCGCTGATCGCGGCGACGGACGCGGTGAACGAGCGTCGATCGCGCGCGCGCTCCCTCGCGGTGATCGCCGGGCTCTCGCTCGGCGCGCTCGCGGCGACGAGGCCGCCCAGCGCGCTCGCGATCGCGATCGTGATCGCGTGCGCGCTCCACCCGCGATCGAGCCCGGGCGTGAAGCTCCGCGATCGCGCGGGGATCGCGGCTGTCGTGGCGCTCGCGACCGCGCCCGGGATCGCGCTCCTCTTCGCGCACCAACACGCGGCCACGGGCGCGTGGCTCAGCTCGTCGCAGAGGCTCTATTACGCGCTCTCCGACGGGCCGACAGGCTGCTTCCGTTATGGCTTTGGCGACAACGTGGGGTGTTTGGGCGAGCACACCGACTTCGTCAATCACAACCTCAGCCACGGATATGGCGCGTACGCCGCGCTCGCGACCACCGCGCGCAGGCTCAAGATGCATTGGGTGGATCCGCTCAACGCCGAGCCGCTCGCGCTCATCGTGGCAGCGGGCATGGTGATGACGTGGCGTGATGCGCGCGCGCGCCTCCTCACGTTGGCCTTCGTCGCGCAGGTCGCGGCGTATGCGCCCTTCTATTTCGACGGCAACTACCCCGCGGGCGGAGCGCGCTTTTACGCCGACGTGATCCCGATGGAGCACGTGCTCACCGGGTTCGCCGTGGCGCGGTGGGCCCGCGAGCGGCCTTGGGCGCCGGCGGCGACGCTCGCGCTCGCGCTCATGGGGTTCGCCTTTCGCGCCGGGTACGACCACGCGCAATTACGCGATCGCGAGGGCGGGAGGCCCATGTTCGAGGCCAAGGTGCTGGAGCAAGCGGGCGTGAAGGACGGCATCGTCTTCGCCGGCACCGATCATGGCTTTAACCTCGGCTTTGATCCAAACGCATCTCCGGCCGGGGTGGTGGTGCTCCGCTCCCGCTATGACGCGCTCGAGCGGCTCGCGTGGGAGGCCCGCGGGAGGCCAAAGACCTATCGTTATGTGTTCTCGATCCCGGAGGGCGGCGGGCGCGCCGAGGCCTCCGTCGTCCCGTTCCTCTTCGACAAGGCATCTCCTGAACGGTGGGTGATCGAGGCCGAGTCGCTCTGGCCCGCGCGCGCGCAGGAGGGGGGATATCTGCTCCCGGTCTACGCCCCGAGCACCTGGGCGTCGGGCGGGCGGTGGCTCATCCTCACGCCCGATGAGCCGAGGAGCGTAGGGTATGGAGCGACGGTGGGCCTCCCGGCGCCTCCCCGTGAGGGGATGAGGGGCATCCTCCGGCTGGGCTATGAGGGAGAGGCGCGCGGGGAGGCGAAGCTCAGCTCCCAAGGGCGTTTGATCGCGCGAAGGAGCTTCTCCGCGCCTCCTCGCAATCAGGATCTCGCCCGCGAGGACGTCCCTTTGGGCGAGCTGCCCAAAGAGCCTATGGAGATTGCGGTGAAGGTGCTCGGCGGGGAGGGGCGCGTGGCGCTCGACGCGATCACGTTCGAATGAGATACGTCCTATTCGGCGTACATGGCCTCGATCTCGGCCGCGTAGCGCTGATACACCACCTTGCGCTTGACCTTGAGCGTGGGCGTGAGCTCGCCTGTCTCGATGGCAAAGGGCTTGGGGAGGATCGTGAACTTCTTGACCGTCTCGACCCGCGCGAGCTCCTCGTTCACGCCGTCGACCGCCTTTTGGACCTCGGCCTTGATGGCCGGAAGCTCGTGCAGATCGCCCGAGAGCCCGCGCTCGGTCGCGAAGCGCTGCGCCGCCTCCATGTCGAGCGTGACGATCGTGGTGAGGTATTTGCGCCGATCGCCGATGACGACCGCCTCGGAGATGAGCGGGTGATTCTTGAGCGCCGCCTCGATGTTCTTGGGCGCGATGTTCTTGCCGCCCGCGGTGATGATGATCTCTTTTTTGCGGCCGGTGATGACCAAGAAGCCATCGTCGTCGAATTTGCCCAAATCGCCCGAATAGAGCCAACCATCTTTGAGCGTCTCGGCCGTGGCCTCGGGCTCTTTGTAGTAGCCCAAAAAGACGTTGGGGCCTTTGACCAGGATCTCGCCGTCTTCGGCGATGCGCACCTCGGCGCCGGGGATCACCGGGCCGACGGTGCCATATTTGGTCTTGCCCAAGCGGTTGAAGCTGGTCGGGCCCGTGTCCTCGGACTGGCCATAGACCTCTTGGACGACGACGTCGATCGACGCGAAGAACTCGAGCACCTCGCGCGCGATGGGCGCCGCGCCCGACACGCAGATGCGCGCGCGGCCGAGCCCGACCGCGGGCTTCAGCTTGGAGAAGACGAGCTTGTTCGCGATCGCATATCCGATCTTGGTGCCCGCGCCCGGCTCGTGCCCGCGGTTTTGCGCCGCGTGGTACGCGGTGCCCATGCTCTGCGCGAAGCTCAAGATGCGCTTCTTGAGGCCGGTCGCTTGGCTCGCCTTGGCGGTGATGCCCGCGTGGAACTTCTCCCAGATGCGCGGCACGCCGAAGAACACGGTGGGCTGCACCTCTTTGAGGTTGTCGGGCAGCTTCTCGATGCTCTCGGCGAAGTAGACCTGCGAGCCCGCGGTGATGGGGCCATGGATGGTGAAGACCTGCTCGGCGATGTGCGAGAGCGGCAGGTACGAGACCGAGACGTCCGAGCTCGTGAGCTCGTTGATGTCGCGCGCCATGGCCGACGTCCACGCGAGGTTCTCGTGCGAGAGCATCACGCCTTTGGGCGGGCCCGTGGTGCCCGACGTGTAGATGAGCGTGGCGAGGCCCTTCGGCGGCAGCGCGTGGAGCCTTTGATCGAGGCGATCGTCGGCGATGCCGTCGCCCTTCGCCAAGAAGTCCTCCCACGTCATCACGATGGGGTGATCGATCTTGGGCGCGCCGCGCATCACGATCACGTGCTTGAGGAGCGGGAGGTTCTCGAGCTCTTTGTGGATCTTCTCCCACTGCGATTCGTTCTCGACGAGCACGAGCGGCGACTCGGCGTGGTGCACGATGTACCGCACCTCGGAGTGCGAGCACGTCGTGTAAATGCCCGCCGGCGCGCCGCCCGCGGCCATCGCCGCGACGTCGAAGATCACCCACTCGGATCGGTTGAAGCCGAGGATGCTCACGGTCTGCCCCGCTTCGAAGCCGAGCGCGATCATCGCTTTGGCTGCGCGGCGCACCTCCTCGGCGTACTCGCGGTAGCTCGTGGGCCTGTAGTGCCCGTTCACCTTCTCGAAGTACGCGGGCGCTTCGGGGCGCGTCTTGGCTTGGTGAAAGAGCCTGTGAACAATGGTGTCGTTCGCCATCGTGGCGGAGGATACACCGCTCGACGTCAAAGCGGATCGCTCGATCCGCGTGATCGTCAGCGCCGGCCCGCGTCGCGATCGTCCTTGGCGCCCGCGTCGCGCTGCTCTTTGGGGCCCGCGTCGCGCTGCTCGTTGGTGCCCGCGTCGCCCTTCTCTTTGGTGCCCGCGTCGACCTTGATCACGTCGTCGGGC
>CAYTJL010000156.1:0-23222 GCA_964437785.1 uncultured Polyangiaceae bacterium | reverse complement strand
GGGACCTTTCACGTTCCCGTTTCAGATCCCTCGTCCACCTTTAGCCCCGGGGGGGTTTGGGGGGACCCCTCGGGTCCCCCCATCGTCACTGCTGGTTGAGAGCAGCGACGTTGACCTTCTGGCGGTTGGAGACGACGAGGTTGAGGATCTGGACCGAAGCCTCGTTGATGTCGTCCTCGAGCGCCTGCGTCTTGCCGTTGAGAACGGCGAAGCCGATGAGGCCGATGATGGCGACGCCGAGACCGAAGGCCGTGCAGTTCATGGCCTCGGAGATGCCGTTGGCGAGGATGGTCGCCTTCTGGCTCGGATCGACGGAGGTGCCGGACACGGCGCCGAAGGACTTGATGAGGCCGGTCACGGTGCCGAGCAGGCCGGAGAGCATCGCGAGGTTCGCGAGGAGCGCGAGGTACGACGTGCGCGCCGAGATCTTCGGCAGCTCGCGGAGCGCGGCCTCGTCCATCGCGGCCTGCACCTCTTCGTCGGGACGGTTCACCTTGACGAGGCCCGCTTGCACGATGCGCGCGAGCGGCGCGTTCGCCGCGGAGCACATCTTCACGGCCTTCGCGACGTCACCCGCGAGGATGCACTTCTGCATCGTCGCGAGGAACACGTCTTTGTTGATCGACGAGCCGAACAGGAAGAGGGCCCGCTCGACGATGATGCCGATCGTGATGATCGACCAAAGCAGAATGGGCCACATTCCCCAGCCGCCCTCTTTGAAGTGTTCGTACGCTGCGTGCATCCTCGTTGTCCTCCGCTTCGCCTCTCGCCAAAGACGAGGTCATGTCTCGTCGCCTAGTGAGCCTCACCGCTCATGCGGCTCCCGCTCTGGACTCGTGATCCCGAGTGTCGGTTCCCGAGCTCGTCACTTTCCTCTGGTGATGTTCGACCCGAGCCGGGACGAATATCCGATGCGACTTGCCCGCGGCAAGACTTCATCGAGGTCGCGCCTCATTTTGCACATTTGTCATCGTCGGTGAGGAGGCTCCCCGCGCGATGGGATCGATCGCACGAGTCACGTACGTGGCCACGCAGCAGACCGTCTCTCGGGTGCTTGCGCTGCGCACGGGCTCGGGTGCTCCTCACGGTCCCGGGAATCTTCGCGAGTAGGACGCTCCTTCGTCAAGAGAGATTTGGGGCCCGTAAAACTTCGAACGAGAGCAAAAATTTCCAGCGACCTCGCGCTGCTTGCGCTCGGGATCGGCGGGCGGCTATAGTCGCTCGCCGTCGAGCACAGAGCGGTTTTTCGTGCGCCGGTAGCTCGAGACTTCATCGTGTGGATCGTTTCGGCGGGCTAGCTTTTTCCCGCTTCGGAGAGAAAGGGACAGCGAGGATGCGTCATCTGCTGATGTTGGCGGCCGAGGGCGGTGGCGGCGACGTCGGGATGTTGGCCGCGATTAAAGACAATCCGGTCTTCCTTATCTGCAACGTGGTCGTGTCGGTCGTCGTGGTGACCATCATCGTCGAGCGCGCCGCGTTCCAGCTCGGCCGCTACCGCGTGAACTCGAAGGAGTTCTTCGCGCAGGTCAAGAAGCTCGTGGCCGCGGGCAACATCGACCGCGCGATCAAGCTCTGCGACGCGAGCGACTACCCGATCCTTCAGCTCGTGAAGGCGGGGCTCACGCACGCGAACAAAGGCGCCGACGAGATCGACGCCGCGCTGAGCGAGAAGCTCTCCGAGCTCAAGCCTCAAGTCGAGAAGCGCGTCGGCGCGCTGTGGTCGCTCGCGAACATCGCGACGATCATCGGCCTCATCGGGACGGTGTCCGGCCTCATCCGCACGTTCGCGTCGATCGCCGCGCAGGGCCTCTCGCAGGCCGACAAGCAGCGCATGCTGTCGAACGGCATCGCCGAGGCCATGTACAACACGGCGTTCGGCTTGGGCATCGCCGTCATCTGCATGATCGCGCACGTCCTCATCCACACGCGATCGAAGGCCATCCAGCACGATCTGGAGACCACGACGGAGCGCGTCTTCAACCTGCTCACCGTCACCGGCAAGAGCGGCTACTGAGGCGTTGACCCATGAGCAGCAGCGCGGAGCAAGAGCACCCGCTGAGCCCGGCGCAGCGATCGAGGATCCGGCGCCTGTCTCAGCCCAAGGAGGCCGACGCAGGCGAAGAGGCGGGCGAGCTCAACGTCGTGCCGTACCTCGACATCATCACCAACGTGATGATGTTCGTGCTCGCCAGCGTGTCGGTCTCGTTCATCGCGTCGATCGACACGACGCCGCCGTCGATCGGCGGCGGCAAGGTGCGCGCGGACGTGTCGAGCAAGGCGCTCAACCTCTCGGCGTGGATCTCGAGCCAAGGCGTGTCGCTCAAGACGTCGAGCGGCAACATCGCGCCCGGGTGCAACGACGTCGGCAGCGGCGTGACCGTGCCGAAGACCGGCGAAGAGTACGACCTCAAGACGCTGACGGCGTGCGCCAAGAAGCTCAAGAACGCGAACGCGTCGTTCAAAGAAGAGACGCAGGTGTCGATCACGGCGAACCCGAGCGTCGAGTACAGGACGGTGATCGACGTGATGGACGCGCTGCGCTCCGACGGTGAGGAGGAGCTCTTCCCTGAGGTGCACTTCGGGGTGCCTCGATGACCGGCAGCGGCCAAGAGACCCCGTCGACCCGGCCTCCGGGCGCAGCCGGCGGAGGGCCCGGCTCGTCCGGCTCCTATCGCGACGCGCCCAAGGTCGCGGCGCCGAAGGCGAGCATCGTCCACTACAAAGCCGCGCTCCGCAAAGCGAAGCGTCGCAACGCGCGCGAGCCCGAAATCGATTTTCTCAACATCACGGCGATGCTCGACCTGATGACCATCATCTTGGTCTTCTTGCTCAAGAGCTTGGCCTCGTCGTCGGGCTCGATCCCGCAGTCGAACGATCTCCAGCTCCCCGCGAGCGTGATGACGACCGAGGCCGCCCAAGAGGGCGTGGTCGTCGTCATCTCGAAGACGCAGATCTTGGTCGGCGAGGACACGAACCCCGTGGTGCTCCTGCCCGGGCGCGAGCAGCTCGCGCAGTCGGGCGTGGACGCCAAATACAAGCGCAGCGGCCCGAACGATCTCTACATCGTGCCGCTCGCCAACGCGCTCGCCCACGCGCGCGAGACGGACAAGCAGATCCGTCAGGCGAAGGGGCTCGATCCTTCGTCGTCCGAGGCCATCATCGTCGCCGACGCGACGACGCCGTACCGCTTGCTCATCGAGGTGCTCTACACCCTCGGCCAGAGCGAGTTCGGCAAGTACCACATGATGGTGATCAGCGGAAAGAAGAAGTAGAGCCGCGTCGCCGTGCTCAACCCCCAGGTCGCCGCCGCCATCTACTCGTTCGAAGCGTTGCTCCCCGAGCTGAGCGCGCCGCCCATCGCCGCGCGTCGCGCGATGGATCACGCGGGGCAACGGCTCGCGCTCGAGTCGTGGCGGTCGCTCCCGCTCGATGATCGCGAGCAGCTCGTGCTCCTGGGCTTGCCCGAGCGCGTCGACACCGAGGCGGTCGCGCAGCACGTGCGGCGCGCGATCCCGCCCGCGCAGCGCGTGGCGGTGGTGACCGATCCCGACTCGTCGCAGCCGCCCGAGGCGCTCGTGCGCGCGCTCGATCCCGCGCGCTCGCTCGACGGCCGGCGCTGGTCGCGGCTCCGCGCGATCGATCGCTACGCGCTCATCCACACGTATCGCCGCGCGGTCGCGCGCGGCTCGCTCTCCGTGCTCAGCGAGGCGTTCGACGCGATCGTGACGCTGCTCTCGCCGCACCCTCCTCCGATGCCCACGCCCGCGCCTCCGCGCGCCACGTATCAGCCCGCGGGCTTTTATTCGCGGCTCGGCGACGAAGGCGAGGCGCCTCCGCCGAAGGTCGAGGATCCCCGCGCGCGCGCCGATCTGCGCACGCCGCGCAGCTCGTGGATCCCGCCGCGCATGCCCACGTTCGACAGCGCCATCGATGCGGGTCGCGACGCGTCCGCGGCTCGCGACTCCGCGTCCGCGCCGAGGCGATCGAACCCTCCTCCCGCGACGCCCGCGCCCGCGCGCACCGCGAAGCCCGAGCGATCGCAAGCCTCGTCTCCGCTCCCTGCGCGCGAGGCGATCTCCACGCACCTCAATCCAGGCGGCGAGGTGCACATGGTCGACGTCGGGCCGAAGCCCACGACGGAGCGTCGCGCGGTCGCGGCGGGCGAGGTCCGCATGATGTACGAGACGGCGGAGAGGCTCTCGCGGCGCGACGCTTCGCTGCCCAAGGGCGAGGTGCTCGCGACCGCGCGCGTCGCAGGCATCATGGCGGCCAAGCGCACGCACGAGCTCATCCCGCTCTGCCACCCCATCGCGCTCACGCGCGTGACGGTCGACCTCACCGTCGACGTCGACGCGAGCGCGGTCTACGTCCGCGCGACGGCCGAAGCGGTGGACCGGACCGGCGTCGAGATGGAAGCCATGGTCGCCGTGAGCGCCGCGTGCTTGACCATCTACGACATGTTGAAGGGCGTCGATCGCGAGATGGTGATCGGCGAGATCAAGCTCATGGAGAAGAGCGGCGGTCGCACCGGGCACTACGTGCGCGAGGGCGCGCGGTGAGCGCGCTGCAGCGTCGCATCATGAGCGAGCCGCTCGCGCTCGATCCGCTCATCGCCGAGGTGTCGCACGCGGGCGCGGGCGCGGTCGCGACGTTCCTCGGCGTGGTGCGCGACCAGAACGAAGGCAGGCCGGTCACGCTGCTCGAATACGAGGCGTACGGCACCATGGCCGAGGCCGAGCTGGGCCGCATCCTCGCCGAGATCGCGACCGAGATGCCGGGCGTGCGCGTCGCCGCGACCCATCGCGTGGGCGCGCTCCGCGTGGGCGACGTCGCGGTCGCGTGCGCGGCGAGCGCGCCGCACCGCGGCCCTGCCTTCCGCGCGTGCCGAGAGCTCATCGATCGCATCAAAGCGCGCTTGCCCATCTGGAAGCGCGAGCACGGGCCGGACGGGCCTTATTGGGTGGGCTGGGAGGATGCTCGCTGCAACCCGGAGCACGACCACGCCCACGAGCACTGACTTGAGCTCTTGAGGACTTTGCCCCAGCGGAAGTCCCTGCGGCCCAGGCGCCCCAGGTGGTCAGTGTGGCGCTTCAACAGGCCGCGATAATCGCGGCCCAAAAATTGTGCTTTCAGCCTTGTGAGTGAGGCGTCGCAGCCTCCTCACCATGGCCCACAGGAGAGCGCGGGCTGGGCCGGGACCCAGCCCGCCGGGGGTATGGGGGCGCAGCCCCCATCGTAAGATCAGCTGTCTTTGGCGTCGCGGACGCGCGCTGCCTTGCCGGCGAGCGTGCGGAGGTAGAAGAGGCGGCCGCGACGGACCACGCCGCGCGACACGATCTCGACCTTCTCGATGCGCGGGCTGTGGAGAAGGAAGATGCGCTCGACGCCGACGTTGAAGCTCACCTTGCGGACGGTGAACGAGCTGCGCGCGCCCGCGCGGTGGCGCTTCAGCACCACGCCTTGGAAGACCTGCGTGCGCTCCTTCTCGCCCTCGACGATGCGGTAGTGAACGCGAACCGTGTCACCGACGCGGAAGTCCGGGAGCTCGGACCGGAGGAGGGGCTTTTCGATTTTGTCGAGGATCGGGGACGTGAGCATGGGGAAGCCTCTCAAATCACAGAAAAACGGGGAGCGCGCATCTTGCACAGACGGCGCTCGGTGTCAACGAACGGCGAGACCGCAGACGCGGCGTCGCTCAGCGGCGGACCGGGATGATCTGCACGCGCCGCGCTTCGCCCTCGCCGTCGCTCTTGGTGACGACGCCGGGGAACTTGGCGAGCGCGAGGTGCACGACGCGCCGATCCTGCGGCGTCATCGGCTCGAAGGTGATGATCTTGCCCTCGTCGACGGCTTGTTTGCCGAGCCTCCGCGCCATCGCAGCGAGCGTGTCCTCGCGCCGCGCGCGGTAGCCCTCGGCGTCGATGATCACGTGGCGGCGGCGCTTGCTCGGCCGGTTGACGACACGGTTCGCCAAGAACTGAAGCGCCGAGAGCGTCTGGCCTTTTTTGCCGATGATGCGGCCGGCGTCGAGCCCCTCGATTTCGAGGCGGATGTCCTCCGGCGGATCTTCCTCGTCGTTTTCGAGGAGATCCACCGTGCAATCCATCCCCATCGCGGCGAGCACGTCGATGACGAAGTCGAGCGCTTGATCCGCGCGACCATCTTCGACGAACGGCTCCTCGACCTTCTCGACCTTCTCGACCTTCTCTGCGGGCGCCTGCTCTGCGGCGCCTTCGTTCACGGGAAGGGTGGTTCCATTATCCGCGGACACGTGCTTTTCCCTTTCCAAGAGCGGGCGCCGACTTTCCGCCGGAGCCGGTAGGCTTTTCTTCGACCACGATGCGGCCGGCCCCCGGGCCAGAGCGCGTCTTCATCCATCGCTCGACGAGCACCTGCTGCAAGATCGCGAGGAGGCTGCTCGTGAGCATGTAGACGCCGAGCCCCGAGGGGAGGAACAACATCATGAAGGTGAAGACCGCGGGCATCATGTAGAGCATCATCCGTTGCTGCGCGGGATCGCCCTGCGGCGGCATGATCTTCTGTTGGATGAAGCTCGACGCGCCGAGCGCGATCGGGATGATGAAGTATTTGCCCGGCGCCGACAGATCCGGGATGACGCCGCCCTTGGGCCCGAACGGCGTGTGGTAGAGCGCGGCCTCGTTCTGGAGCGCGCTGTAGAGCGCCCACCACACGGGCAACGTGAGCAGCATCGGCAAGCAGCCGAGCACGTGGTGCACGCCGTTCTTGCGGAGCAGCTCCTGCGTCGCGAGGCCCCGCTGCGTCATGTCGTCTTTGTACTTCTCGTTGAGCGCGTCGAGCTCGGGCTTGAGCTCGCGCATCTTCGCGCTGTTCTTGATCTGCGAGATGCTGAGCGGGAAGACGAGCAAACGCACCGTGATCGTGAGCACGATGATCGAGAGGCCCCAGCTCCCGAGGATGCCGTAGATCTTGTAGAGATACCAAACGAGCACGTCGACGATCGGCCGGAACATGCCGAGGTTCAGCACGTCGATCGAGCCCGTGCCGATCCCCTTGAGCAGCACGCGATCTTTGGGGCCGACGAACGCGGTGAGCGTGTACGTGGAGCTCTCGTTCGGCTTGAGCGTCTGCTCGGGGTACGCGAGGCGCGCGCGGTACACGTGACCGAAATCGGGGTCGTTCGTGCGGCGCGAGACGGGCGTGCGCGACGTGTCCCACCACTCCTCGACGCGCGTCTCGGCGTACGGAGCTGCGGGCCCCTCTTTGGGCATCAACATGCGCGTGAAGAACACGTTGCTCACCGCGACGAAACGGCCGTCGCCCGGCGACCTGCGCCACGCTTCGGTGGTGAACTCTTTCTTCTTGAAGTCGCTCGGCGAAAAGTCGCTCGGCCCGAAGCGCTCGACCTTGCTCTTCGTGGCGGCGACCACCTCCGTGAGGTGCTCGGACTGACGGCCGAGCCCGCCCTCGACGTCCTTGGGCTTGAGCCAAGCGCCCGACTCGGCGCTCAGGCGATGGCGCTTCGGCTCGGCCGAGAGGTTCTTCACCTCGACCGTCATCGCGAGCTCGTAGGGCTTGTCGGTGAGCGCGATGGTCTTCGTGACGAGCGTGGTCTTCGCCTCGTCCTGGTAGGTGAAGACGCAGCTCTTTTTGTCGTCGCTCGGCGCGAGGACCCAGTCGACGTCATCGACGGGGACCTGCTGCCCAGCGGCGTCACCGGGCGCGCGGAGGTTGGTGCGCAGCGGGCGGCGGTGCTCGCTCACGTCGCGCCGCTCGACCGTCTCGAGCTTCTTCCAGAACTGCCACGACGGGCTGTGATCGATCACGATCTCGGGCGCGACGAGATCCATCGGCGCGCCCGACTTGGGGCTCCGAAAGCGCGCGTCGGTGAGCACGAAGCTCTTCAGCGAGGCGCCGCGCGACGACAGCTCGGCGCGCGCGTCTTTGCTCTCGAGCGCGCACGTGAGCTCAGCCGTGCGAGCCGCGGTGGGCCGCGTCAGATCGGTGATCTCGGGCTGCTTCTCGTCGGCGCCCTTTCCGCTGATCGCGGGCCATCCGTATTGGATGAACAAGACGACCGCGAGGCCGAGCAAGAGCCATTTGGTGATGCTGCTTCCGCTCTTTTGTTCCATGGAACCTTCCGGCGGGGACGCGGTGATTCGCGCTCTGCGGCCCCGTCAGGACCTTCGGGACCCCTCATGAGGAGCGCCTAATGTTGGCGGCGTGGGCGGCGTGGCGGGAAGAGGAGGGGGATCGAACCCGCCCGGGTGAAACGGGTGGCACTTACACAGGCGCTTGACTGAAAGCAAGCTCCCGTAGAGCGCTCCGTGCCCCGCGATGCACGCCGCGGCATACCGTGAGCACGAAGGCTCGAACCTGCACACGTCACCGAACACCGACCGAATGATGGGTGAGATCACCAGCTGGTAGACACGGATCAGCGCGAGGAGGAGCCACGCAATCATTACGGCTCTTGGGGCTCGGGCAGCTTGTGTCGAGGCCGGCGTGGTCGCAAGTCGGCGGCCGAGCTTTGTTGGGATGAGATCGGAGCGCGCGCGACCTCGTCGACGCGGCGGACGACGGCGCGCGCGGCGCCCATCACCTCGGCTTCGAGCGCGTCGAACGACAGCTCCGCGGCGCCCGCGCGGATCACCATCGCGACGTCGATGCCCGGCGGGAACAGCTCGGGGTGGTGTCGAAACACCTCGCGAACGAGCCTCTTTGCGCGGTTACGCGCGACCGCGTTGCCGACCTTGCGCGACGCGACCACACCGAGACGCGCACACGCGGCCCCGTTACGCGCGCCGAACAACATGACGAGATGGCGCGTCGAGACCTTGGCAGAGCTCGCTTGGAGGAGCAGAAACTCCGATCGTTTACGGACACGCTGCGCACGCGAAAGAGAGAAGGCCATCGCTAGCCTCCATGACGCAGCGAGCGAAGGTGAAGAAGTGTTTTACTTCTTATAGATCGAAGGCGCGAGGCGAGCGCGGCCCTTCCGGCGGCGGTTGGAGATGACTTTGCGCCCGCCGCTCGTGGCCATGCGGGCTCGGAAGCCGTGGGTGCGCGCGCGGCGCGTGTTGTGGGGTTGGTACGTGCGCTTCATGACAGGGGGCGCGGAGGAAAGCACAGCCCCGCGCGATGGTCAACAGAGAAGAGCGCTGATTCAGCAGTATTCGCCGACCAAGAGGAGAGGCTCCTTCGCCGCGCGGATCTCTTTAATCAGATCGTCGCCGAGGTGCTTGCCGATGAACGTGTCCTCCGACGACGTGGTCGCGAGGCACTCTTCTTCGGTGCTCCCGAGGAAGATCGACGCGACCGCCCATCCACCGGGCACGAGGAAGATCCCCTCCGGGGGTCCCTCGTCGTCCTCTTCATCGTCCGCGGCTTCATCCACCGCGTCCGCGTCGCTCTCATCCTCTTCGTCTTCGTCCTCTTCGTCCTCGTCGTCCTCTTCGTCTTCGTCCTCTTCGTCTTCGTCCTCGTCCTCTTCGTCTTTGCCTTCGTCGTCGCCCGCCTCGTCCTCGCCGTCCTCGTCCTCGTCGTCCTCGTCCTGCTCTTCGATGGCGAGCTCGTGCTTCTCTTCGAGCGTCTCCCAGAACTCCCCGGGGATCGTCCCGATCCGCGCGGGATCGAGGAGGGTCTTGTCGACGCGCACGGGTTTGTCACCGTCGCTCGCGGCGGCGACGAGGAGCCCGGCGTAGAACGTCTCGCTCGCCATGTCTTCGTTGTCGGTCTCGACGGCGCCCGGGCTCACGAACACGAGCGGGAGGCCCGTCTTCGTTCGAAACGCGTCGACCGTCTTGTGGATGGCTTTCACGTCTGCCTGCGTGAGCTCGACCTCGAACCTTCGGCCGGCGACGATGACCCCGTATTGACCCTTATCGACCCCGAAACGAACCGTGCGCTCTGCTTTGGCCATAATGGGCGCCCTTTTCCCATGACACGGGCCCCGTCCGCTATTTGATTTTTTGGTGTAAGGGCCAAAAGCGTCGATCGTTCGGGGGAGGTTCGAGCACGAAAGGGGCGGCCTCGGAGGGCCTCGTCCGCGTGCTCTCTTGGGCTTTTGCCTTGCTCACAAGGAGGTCGCCATGGGCGCGATCGTGAGGGAGAGGTTTGCGCTGCGCGTGATCATCGCGATCGCCGCGGCGCTCGTGATCACGGGGCTGTGCGCGTCCGAAGCGCGCGCGCAGGCGAAGATGGTGGCCATCGTCAACGGAGGGGCGCAGGCGACGATGCCGCTCGTCGAAGAGCAGGCGCGCGTCCAGATCGACGAGCAACACGCGACGACGGTGATCACCTACGTGTTCGAGAACACGACGGGCATGCGCGTCGAGGGGAGCTTCTCGTTCCGCGCGGGCGAAGGCGCGAACGTCGACGGGTTCTCGTATTGGAACGGCAAGGAGAAGATCGTCGGCGAGGTGATGGAGAAGAACGTCGCGCGCCGCATCTACCAGAGCACCGTGAGCCGCCGTCGCGACCCCGGCCTCTTGGAGAAGACCGGCGAAGGCTCGTTCGCGTTCCGCGTGTTCCCCATCGAGCCGGGCGAGCGCAAGCGCATCGAGATCCGCTTGAACCAGTGGCTCCCGCGCCGCGATCGCAGCGTCGTCTACAAGCTCGCGCTGAGCCGCCAAGGCGCCGAGACCGAGCTCACGATCCGCGACGATCGCACGATCCGCCGCGTGACCTCGGCGACGCACACGCTCCGCGTGCAGGGCGCGGGGACGAAGGAGGCGCGCGTGCTCGTCGGCCCGTCCGCGAGCCGCGATCCGTTCGCGCCCGGCGCGGGCCGCGACCTCGCGCTGAGCTACGAGCTCGACGATCGCGTGTGGAAGGTGCACGCGCACGCGCACCAAAACTGGGACAAAGCAGGGTACTTCGTGATGACGCTCGCCGCGCCTCCGATCGACGACGCCTTGAGCCAAGACCTCACGATCGTGCTCGACGCCTCGACCACGATGATGGGCGAGCCGCTCCGCGACGCGCGCCTCATCACCGCGCGCTTGATCAAATCGCTGCGCGGATCGGATCGGCTGAACCTGATCGTGCTCGGAGGCCGGCCGCAGCGCCTCTATCCCACGCCGCGCTGGGTCACCAAGGCGACGCGCGACGAGGCGCTCGCGCTGCTCCTCGACGCGTCGCCCGGCGGCGCGGCCGATCTCGGCAAGGGCCTCGAGGTCGCGCTCACGTCGCAGGAGAAGACAGGGCGAAACAAGACGATCCTGCTCATGACCGACGGGCGCTCGGGCGTCGCGAGCGCGATCGCGACGGGCTCGATCGACGCGCTCGACGTTGCGCGCGCGCGCGTGTTCACGTTCGGCTTCGGCCCCAACGTCGATCGCGCCGCGCTCACCCGCATCGCGGAGGCGCGCCAAGGCCGCTTCATGCTCGTCGACAGCGCGGACAAGCTCGTCACGAACGCGGACCGGCTGAGCCAATGGATCGCCGCGCCCGTGCTGCGCAAGATCACGCTCTCGACCGACGGCGGCATGGTGCGCGATCTCTACCCGAGCGT
The DNA here is from genome assembly GCA_964437785.1 of uncultured Polyangiaceae bacterium. Classification (GTDB taxonomy): domain Bacteria; phylum Myxococcota_A; class Polyangia; order Polyangiales; family Polyangiaceae; genus CAYTJL01. Next base: position 11,728 of record CAYTJL010000156.1, on the reverse strand, counting down.
GATGCCCGATCTCTACGCAGGCCAAGAGCTCCGCGTGGTCGGGCGCATCGAGGGCGCGCAGCCGACCAAGCTCACGCTGCGCGGCCAAGGCGACAAGAGCTACACGTTCACCGCGTCGCTCGATCCGAGCAAGGAGCCGCGGCGCGGCTGGATCGGCAAGCTCTGGGCGCGCGAGCGCGTCGAGCACCTGCTCGTCGCGAACGCGGCCGCGCAGGACCAACAACGCACGAACGAGATCATCGAGCTCGCGCTCGCGTACAACATCGTGACGCCGTTCACCGCGTTCCTCGCGATCCCCGAGAGCGAGATCGCGCCCTGGAACGCGGGCGATCTCGCGGCCGCGCGCAAGCAGAAGCAGGAGGCGTTGCAGAAGCACAAGGACGCGTCCGCGATCGCCGAGGCCGAGGGCCGCGACGCTCCGCTCGACAACGCGCCGCGCGGCGCGGTCGCGCAGAGCCCCCCGATGGACATGCCCCCTCCCATGGCAGCGCCGAAGGCATGGGGCGATCGCTCGGGCGATGACGAAGGCCGCAGCGCGGAGAACATCCGGGTCCACGGCCGAGGTTGCGCGGGCTGCGAGGTCGGCGCGTCGGGATCGCCCAAAGCAGGGCTCCTCGCCGCGGTCTCACTCTTGATCCTCGGGCTCGCACGCCGCAGGCGACGGCGCTCGTGATCCACGGCATCGCATGAGAGCACCCCACATCATCTCCCTCCTCCTCGCTTCGGCCGCGCTCACCGCGTGTGCGGCCGAGGCCCCTCCCCTGGCTCAAGCCCCCTCCCCTCCCCCGATCATCATCCCTCCCCCGCGCCCGTACGCGACGGTGAGGATCGAGGGCATCCCGCACGTCCGTCAAAAGCCTGATTTCTGCGGCGAAGCGTGTGTATCCATGGCGCTCGGGAAGCTCGGCCGCCCGCTCGATCAAGACGCGGTGTTCGATCTCTCGCTCGTCGATCCGGCGCTCGGTCGAGGGGTCGTGACGCACGAGCTCGATCGCACGCTCCGGCGCATCGGCTTTGATCCCGGCGCTGTGTGGTATCCGGTCAACCCTTCGCACGCGGGCGCAGAGCTCGACGGGCTGTTCGCGTCGCTCCACGCGGACCTCTTGGCCAACATCCCATCCATCGTGTGCATGCACTACGACGAAGCTCCTCGCACGACTGAGCACTTCCGTTTGGTGGTGGGGTATGACGCGGCGACGGACGAGGTGCTTTATCACGAGCCCGCGCGCGACGACGGCGCTTACCAACGCATGTCGCGGGCGCGCTTTTTGACGCTCTGGCCGCTCAAGCCGAGCGCCTCGTCGTGGGCGGCGATCCGGCTCCGCCTCGCGCCCGGGCCTTCGCTCGTGCAAGGGTCTTTGCCCAAAGTGGGCTTCTCCAGCGCGGATTACGCGCAACACGTGCTCGCGATGAAGCGCAAGCTCGGCCCGCGCGCGCGCGACTTCACGTTCGTGATCGAGCCGCCGTTCGTGGTGATCGGCGACGAGGGACAAGCCGCGGTGAAGAGCCACGCCGCGCGCACGGTGCGTTGGGCCAAAGACCAGCTCAAGAAGCTTTATTTCAAGAAGGACCCGGCCAAAATCCTGGACGTTTGGCTCTTCCGCGACAAAGAGAGCTATGAGCGCAACGTGATGGCGCTCTACAACGAGCGGCCCTCCACCCATTTCGGATACTACTCGTCGCAGAACAGCGCGCTCGTGATGAACATCTCGACCGGCACAGGCACGTTGGTCCACGAGCTGGTCCACCCGTACATCGAGGCCAATTTCCCGGGCTGCCCGGCGTGGCTCAACGAGGGTCTCGGCTCGCTCTACGAGCAATCGGGCGAGGAGCGTGGCCACATTTGGGGCTACACCAACTGGCGCCTCCCGAACCTGCAAAAGGCCATTCGCCAAAAGAAGCTCCCCTCGTTCGAGCGGCTCGCGCGCGCCGACGACGAGGCCTTTTATGATCACGACCCGGGCACCAACTATGGACAGGCGCGCTACCTGCTCTATTACCTGCAAGACAAAGGGCTCTTGGTGAAGCTCTTTCAAGAGTACGCCGCGCGCCGCGCCGACGACCCGTCGGGCTACGAGACGCTCAAGCGGGTGCTCGGCGAAGAGGACATGGCCGCCTTCCAAAAACGATGGGAGGCGTACGTGCTCGATCTGGTCTTCCCGCGGGCGCTCGAGATCCGTTGAGCCTCAAAACGTGGTCGCGAACGCGAGCTTGCCGAACGGGCCGGCCAAGCGGAGCGCGGGCAGCGTGACCGAGCCATAGGTCCTCGGGTCGGTCTCGTCTTCGAGCGGCGAGAACACCATGTCAGCGCTCGTCGCGAACGAATACCCAAACTCGGTGGTGAGCCAAAACCGCGCTCGGCCCGCGTTCGCGATCATCAGCGCGACGCCGCCCGCCGCGTCCATCGAGAAGGCCCACGTCCGCGCGACGAGCGGCCGCTCGATCCCGGAGTCCGCGATCTCGCCGCGGAGATGCACGGCCCCGGGCGAGACCTTCGCGTAGAACCCAAGGCGCTTGACCGGGTGATAAAAGGCCACGAGCGAGAGGCCGATACGGTGCATCCCGAGCATGGTCTCGTCGCCGCGGGCGGTCGCCTTGGCCGTGCCCCAATTCCACTCCACGAGCGCCGCGAACGAGATGTCACCCGACCGCGCGAACGTGGGCCCGGCCGCGATCGCGATCTGCGAGAGCATGTCCTTTTGCGCGTACGGATCGAACCCCGCGTCCCGCACGAGCGTCCCGCGCACGCCGAGCGACAGGTTCATCTCGGGCGCCCGCGCGCGCTCGAACGGCGGAGGCGGTGGAGCGGGCCTCTCGGGCTCGTCGTCCACCGCGACCGGGATAGCCACTTTGCGCACCCGCCCGAGCACCAACCCTACGTCGTCGGCGAGCGCCGCGCCCTCGATGAGCAACGACGCGAGGAGCGCCGAAAAGACAACCTTCGCCTTCATTGGAGCCCCCCGAGCAGAACACCATGGGTGTACGTGGCGGTCTCGAGCGATGGATTGACCGCGTCGAGCGCCGTGACGCCGATCGCGCCCACGCCGTGCACCGCGACGAGCGCCCTGCCCCCGTCCCGCCGGCCGACGTCAAAGGCCCTCGCGATGGGGTTCTTCAACGTGATGTTCCGAGGGTGCAGGTCGCCGAGCCCGAGCGAAGCCAAATGAGAGGCCCCCTGCGCGTACAACCACGCTCGCTCGCCGTCGGGAGAGGGGGTGACCCCAACTCCATACGAGGCCACGATGGGCGCCGCGGTCCTCGACACCAAATCGAGCACGAAGAAGGTGCGCCCGTCGGACGCCGCCAAGATCTTGAGGCGATCGTTGGGCGCCGGAACGTCGATGACGCCCGCGATGGGCTGCTCCAGCTCCAAACGCTCCACCGCTTTATAGGGCTTGCCCGCGGTCGACCCGAGCGCCACGAACGCGATATAAGGGCTCGAGCCGGACCAGAGGAGCGCCACGTCCGCGCCGAGCGCCGTCGAGCCGACCACGTTGGTCACGAGCGACATCTTCTCGAACCGCTCGCCGAGCGCGACCTCCGTCGCGATGCTCGTCGCAGGATCGATGAGCGTCATGCTCTTTTTGCTGGGCACGAGCGCCGCGAGCCTTTGACCGCCGTCGGTGCTCACGAAGGCGATGTCGGTCGGCACGCCGCTCGCGAGCGCCACGTTGGGCAGAGGCTTGAAGTCGTGCGCTCCGGTCCCGTCGGGCGACGCGACGAAGTCGATGAGGATCACGCTCGAATCGGACTCGAGCCGGATCGCGAGCCGCGCGTCGTCGTCGCGATCGGGGTCGCCGTCGGTCACGGCCACTTGAAGGGGCCTCACGCGCTCGCCCGACGTGCTCAGCTTGACGGTGATGTCCTTTTGATCGGGCGCCGCCAAATCGATGATGCCAGCGTCCCTGTCCGTGAGCACCACGAGCAAACGCCGCTTGCCCGTGGTCATCGCGAGCTCGGGCGTGAACGTCAGGCTCTCGGGCCTCCCGCCGAAGCTGCGGAGCGTGAGCGGAGAGGGGTTGTCCGCGCCCGGGGGCCGGTCCAAATCCAAGATCACGAGCTCGTTGGGGTTCGACACGAAGGCATCGTCATACGGAGACGAGTACACCGCCGCATACCGCCCCTCGGGATCGACGGACAAGCCCGAGAGAGGATCGGAGAGGGTGTAGCTCGCCACGAGCTTCGGGCTCACGCCGCCGTCGATGACCGTGAGCGAAGGGCCTTGATCCGAAGGGTCCTCGCGCGGGACGTCGCCGCGACAGAGCACGAGGAGCGAGGAGCCCCCGCGCGCGGGCGACGACGCGGCGAACCCGCGGCGGATGGGGATGGAGACAGGATCGAGGGTGAGATCGCCGTTGACCGGGATCATCATCGCGCGCTCGGCGTTCACGTCGAGGAGCGCGACCGACCCCGAGAGGCCATGAATGGCGGGGAGCGAAGCGGTCTTGTCCCAAATCTCGTCACGCCCGCCGCAGCCGGCGAAGAGGAGGAGCGAGAGCGCGATACCAATTCGATATTTCACGGTGCACCGTCCACGACCTGGGTCGCGAGCTCGAACCCGGTGATGGTCCTCGTCTCTCCGGTGTCGAGCGTCACGAAGGTGATCCTCCCATCAGGGTGCTTTTGCGCGACGAAGCCCTTGCCCGCGCCCGCTACGATGCCCGCCGCGATAGGCATGCTCGCGAGCGGGAGCTTCTTGACCTTGAGCGACGGCAACGTCGAGAGCGCGAGCCCGAACGCGCCGCTCATCTCATCGCCTGTCGCGACCAGCGTGTGCGCGCCCGAAGGCTCGATGGCGACCGAGATCACCGGCGCGTCGAGCCCGATGATCTTGGGCGGCAAATCGAGCGCGATCGGCGCCAAGCTGAACGCGGCGGGGTAGTGCGAGCCCGCGTCGTCGAGCTCGTTGTGGAGGATGAGCGCGTGCGACGCGTCCGGCGTCGGAAACACCGCCAAAATCGGCGCGCGGAGCAGGATCGTGCGCGCCGTGGGCGCGGCCTGCGACGTGTCGAGCACGGCCAAGAGATCGCTCGGCGTCGCGTTCGTGTAGAGGAACGCGAGGGGGCTCTCGGGCGCGAGCGACACCGATCCGATGGTCGCGTTGACGGGCACGAGCGAGAAGGCCGTCGGATCCGCGACGATGCCGGGCACCGCCGCGAGCGCCACCTCGCTCGTCGATCGGAGCACCGCCACGGCCTTCGCGCCGTCGGGCGAGAGGTCGAGATCGGTCGCGGGCGCAGGCAGCGTGACGTCCGTGCGCGCGCCGTCCGCGAGCGAGAAGACGCTCATCGTCGATTGGCCCTCTCGCCGCACGAGCGCGTAGCTGCCGTCCGGCGTAATCGACACGTCGGGCGTCCCCACGTCGACCGCGGGATCGTCGGTGAGCCCGATGTTCTTGATCACCTGAGGCTCCGCGCCGTCGAGCGCGACGACGCTCACCCCATCTTGGGTGACCGCGAAGGCGCGCGTCCCGGCCGCGTCGAACGCCATGGCCACAGGCCGGTAGCCCACGGTCAAATCGAACGATCGCTCGGCCCCGTCGGTGAGATCGAGGACGGTGATGTCTTGATATCCCTCGACCGGATCGGCGTTTTGAATGCGCTTTGCGTCGGTCCACGCGATGGCGAAGCGGCCTTTGCTCGACACCGCCCACGCGTTGCCCGAGGGCGGAACAGCGATGTTCTTCGCCTTGAGCCCCGAGGCCGACGCGCGCATCAACGTGGCGTCGGCCGAGAGCACGTTGAGCACCAGCGCGACGTCGTCGGTCGGGTGCGGCACCGCCGTCACGAACGTGGGCCCATTGCCGGCGTCAACGAGCTTGATGTCGAGCGTGACCGCGTCGATGTACGCCACGCGGCCGCTCGCCGGGTTGGCGATCCACACGTATCGGCCCGTCGCGACCGGCGCGCCGAACGAGGACTCCACCTCTTGTTCGGGGCTGCCTCCGGTCCCGCTGCTCGTGCTCGTGCTGGTCGAGGAAGAGCCGCTCAGGCCCCCGCCGCCCGCGCCGCCCGATCCAAAGGTCCCTTCGTTACCGCTCCCGCACGCGATCGCGAGCACTGTCACCGAAGCGAAGCCAAGCGCGCCCGTGGTGAGGCGCCGAACCCGTAAAGCACCAAGCATGTCCCGACTCCAATCGAGAGGAGCGCAGCACATAGCGTGCCTCCCTTGGTTTTTAGGGGTCAGCCGACTTTCGCTGCGCCGGCCGCCCTGACATCGGTGTCGCGTCGGGCCTTGGTTGCAACAACCGAGAGCGTCTATTCTGCCTCGCATCCCCCCATGAGACCCGGTGAGATCTGCGCGGGGCGCTTCGAGATCCTCGGGCTCGCGGGCTCAGGAGGGATGGGGCAGGTGTATCGCGCGCGCGATCGCGCGAACGGCGCGCTGGTCGCGCTCAAGATCACGCACGCGCGGAGGGAGCCCGCGGGGAATCAAGGCCCTGAGGAGCGCCTCTTCCGCGAGGCGGAGGCGATCGCGTCGATAGGCCACCCGGGGATCGTGCAGTACGTCGCGCATGGCCACACGGCCGAGGGCGCCGCGTTCTTGGCGATGGAATGGCTCGAAGGTGAGGACCTCTCCGCGCGCCTCGCGCGCGAGCCGCTCACGATCCACGAGACGCTCGCGCTCGCCGCGCGCACGGCGGGCGCGCTCGCGGCGGCGCACGCGATCGGGATCGTCCACCGCGACGTGAAGCCTTCGAACCTGCTCCTCGTGGGCGGCGATCCGCGCGCCGTGAAGGTGGTCGACTTCGGGATCGCGAGGCTCGGCGCGCCCGCGGGCACGCGCGCCGGCGTGACGCTCGGAACGCCCGGGTACATGGCGCCCGAGCAAGCGAGGGGCGAGCGCGCGATCGACGCGCGCGCCGACGTGTTCTCGCTCGGGTGCGTGATGTTCGAATGCCTCGCGGGAAAGCCTGCTTTTTCGGGGAATCACGCGATGGCGATCCTCGCCAAGATCCTCCTGGAGGACGCGCCGCGCGCCTCGGATCTCGCGCCCGGCGTGCCGGCTGCGCTCGACGATCTCGTGGCGCGGATGCTCTCCAAAGATCCGGCGAGCCGCCCGCGCGACGGCGCCGCGGTCGCCGAGGCGATCGCCGCGCTGCCGCCGATCGACGAGGCCGAGCTGAGCGCGCGTCCCTCGCGGCGCGATCCGGTCCTCACGGGCCATGAGCAGCGGTTGATCGCGGCGGTGCTGGTGTCGCTGGGGCCCGCGGATCGCGAGGCGGAGACGGTGAACGAGGGCGACGGCGGCGACGCGCTCGACGCGCTCGCGCGGATCGCCTCCGCGCACGGCGGCAGGGTCGAGTCGCTCGCGAACGGCGGCGCGATCGCGATCTTCTCGGGCGTGGGCGCGGCGACGGACCTCGCGCAAAAGGCCGTGCGCGCCGCGACGGCGATGCGCGCGGCTCGCCCCTCGGCGCCCATCGCGATCGCGACCGGACGCGGCGTGCTCGCCGAGCGCTGGCCCACGGGCGAGGTGATCGATCGCGCGGTGAAGCTCGTCGCGCTGCCGCCGGGCCTGCCCGCGGTGCGCGCCGATGATCTGACGGCGGGGCTCGTGGCCTCGCGCTTCGCGATCGATCGGGACGAGCACGGCGCGCTGATCTCGGAGCAGGGGGCGAGCGAGGGCCCGCGATCGATGCGCGCGCTGCCGTTCGTGGGGCGCGAGCGGGAGAGCGCGTTCCTCGACGATTTGTTCGACGGCTGCGTCGAGGATCCCGGCGCGCGCGTCGCGCTCGTCACGGCGCCCGCGGGCGCGGGCAAGAGCAGGCTCGTGACCGAGCTCACCGCGCGCATCCGATCGCGGTCGCAGGACGCCGCGATCTGGGTGAGCCGCGGCGATCCCATGCAGGCGGGCGCGCCCTTCGGGATGCTCGCGCCCATGATCCGCGACGTCGCGGGCCTCGGCGATGGCAGGGAGGCGCGCGCCGATCTCGTCCGCTTCCTCGCGGGCCGCACGACGCGCGCGGACGCGGAGCAAGTGGCCGTGTTCCTCGCCGAGCTCATCGGCGAAGGGGGCGGCGAAGAGCCCTCGCCTGCGGTCGCGCGCAAGCTCGCCGCTGCGCGCGCCGACCCGAGGATCATGGGCGATCAGCTTCGCCGCGCGGTCGAAGATCTGATCGCGATCGAGACGGACGACAAGCCCCTCGTGATCGTGCTCGACGATCTTCACTGGGGGGATCGGCCCTCGATCGACGCGCTCGACGCCGCGCTCCGCAACCTCGCCGATCGGCCGCTCTTCGTCGTGGCCGCCGCGAGGCCCGAGGTCCATGCGTTGTTCCCGGGCATCTTCCGCGAGCGCGCGCTGCAAGAGATGAAGCTCGGCGAGCTGACGCGCAAAGGGGCCGAGAAGCTCGCGCGCGTCATGCTCGGGGGCGCGGCGAGCGCCGAGGTGATCGAGCGCGTGATCACGCGGGCCGCGGGCAACGCGTTTTACTTGGAGGAGCTGCTCCGCGCCGCGCGCGCGGGCCGTGGGGACGAGCTCCCCGAGACGGTGCTCGCGATGGCGTCCGCGCGCTTCGAAGCGCTCGACGCGCCGTCGCGGAGGCTGCTGCGCGCTGCGAGCGTGTTCGGGCAGGTGTTCTGGGACGCGGCCGCGCTGTCGCTCGTCGCGGGGGTGACCGACACGCTCGATCTGCGCGACCGATTGGAGGAGCTCCAGCGCCGCGAGATCGTCGTGCCGCGCGCGGGCTCGCGGTTCCCGGGGGAGCGCGAGCGGGCGTTCCGACACGCGCTGCTCCGCGACGCCGCGTACGCGACGCTCACCGATCGCGATCGCGCGCTCGGCCACAAGCTCGCGGCCGAGTGGCTCACGCGCGCGGGGGAGCGCGAGGCCGCGGTGCTCGCGGAGCACCACGCGCGCGCGGGCGATCCCGAGCGCGCGGCGGCCGCCTACCAGCGCGCGGCGGAGAAGGCCCTCGGCGCGAGCGATCTCGCGTCGGCGATCGCGTTCGCCGATCGCGCGCTCAACGTGGGTCGCGACCCCGCGTTCGCGGGTCGCTCGATCACGATCGGGATCACACCCGGGGATCGCGGCGCGATGCGCTTGATCCAGGCCGAAGCGCACGGCTGGCGCGGCGAGATGACCGAGGCCGAGGCCGCCTCGCGCGAGGCCGTGTCGCTGCTCGTCGAAGGCTCGGCCGCGTGGTGCAAGGCCGCGGGGGAGCTCTCGGTCGCGCTCACCAAGCTCGGCCGCTACGCCGATCTGGAGGCCTTGCTCGGCGTGGTGCTCGCGCAGGGCAAGGCGCACGAGGTCGAGGCGCACCACGTCTCGCTCTGGGCGCGGCTCTCGTCGATGCTCTTCACCGCGGGCAGGCGAGCCGACGCCGAGCGCGCGCTCGATCGCGTGAGCGCGGTCGATCTCGCGCTGCTCACGCCGGCCGACGTGGGTCGCGACTCCGCATCCGCGGGTCGCTCGATCGCGCGCGCGTGGGTGGGCGACGCGCGATCGTGGAGCGCGCTCTATCGCGACGATCTCGGCGAGAGCCTGCGCGAAGAGGAGGGCGCGCTCGCCGCGTTCGAGGAGGTCGGCGATCTGCGCGCGGCGTGCTTCATCCGCGTCGGGCTCGGCGTCGCGTACCGCGAGATCGGCCTCTTCGCCGAGGCGGAGCGCGCGCTCCGGGACGCGCACGCGGAGGCGTCGAGGCTCGGCCTCGGGCGCGTGCGCGCTACGGCCGCGCACAACCTCGGCATCGTGGTCGCCGATCACGGGGCGATCGCCGAGGGCCGCGCGCTGGAGGAGGCCTCGATCCTCGCGTTCGACGCCGAGAAGGATCACCGGCTCGGGAGCGCGGCCCGGTATTACCTCGCGGACATCTTGATGCGCGCGGGCGATCTCGATGCGGCGCTCCGCGAGGCCGTGCGCGCGGAGGAGGTCGCCGCGGCGGGCGGCTCGGAGAGCTCGAAGATCCCTGCGATCGCGACCCTCGCGCGGGTCGAGCTCGCGATGGGCCGTATCGACGCGGCGCTCGCGGACGCCGAGCGAGCCAAGCGCGCGCTCGACGCGGCGGGCGGCATCGAGGAGGGCGACGTGCTCGTGCGGCTCACGCACATCGAGGCGCTCCTCGCGGCGGGGCGCGGCGACGACGCGCGCGAGGCGCTCGCGGTCGCGGCGGAGCGCGTGCAGCAGAAGGCCGATAAAATCCGGGAAGACGCGCTGCGCGAGCGGTTCTTGGCGATCCCGGCGCACGTGCGGATTCGGGATCTGATGCGGTCGTGAGGCGAGGAGCATTGACGCGCGCGCGACCCCCGACGACCGTGGGGTCATGTCCGTCGAGCACGAGAGCAACGTTTGGAAGAGCTTCGTCAGGGCCCCCGGGACGCCGGAGGGCTTCACCGTACGAACCACGTACCCCACGAACCCGGACGGCGCGGAGGTGATGTTGGAGCGCTGGGAGCCGGGCACGGAGGAGCCGCCGCACTCCCACCCGGGTGACGACATGACCGTGGTCGTCGAGGGTAAGATGAGCGTGCAGTTCTATCGGCGCGAGGCCGGCGCGCTGGTCCCTGACGGAGAGCCGTTGATCCTCTCCGCGGGACAAGCGGGTTACGTGAAAGCCGGCAGGATCCACGACGCCAAATACATCGAGCGGTGCAAGCTCGTGTACGTTCACGACAAGGCGTTTGGGTTCACGCAAGAGGGCTGATCCCCCCTCGATGAACCTTTATTACGCCCTTCGATTCGCGCACAACGCGCGCGTGATCCTCACAGCTTGAATCGGGACGACAGGCGCGCGAGCAACAGCTCGCGCCAAAGCAGCATCGACTTCGGCATCTTGTCGCCGATCTTGTCGAACAGCTCCTTCTGCGACTCCAGCTCTGTCTGCCACTCATCGAAGTCGATCGCCGTCGCCTTGGCGAGCTGATCGTCATTGACGTTGACGCCTGACAGGTCGAGATCGCCGGGGCGGGGGACCCAGCCCATCACCGTTTCGAAGGCGCCTGTGCGGCCGCGGGCGCGGTCGACGATCCACTTCAACACACGCATGTTCTCGCCGAAGCCGGGCCAAAGGAACTTGCCGTCCCCGTCCTTCCGAAACCAATTGACCATGAACACTTTCGGCGCCTGGTTCATGCGGTATTGCATGCGGAGCCAGTGAGCGAAGTAGTCGCCCATGTTGTATCCGCAGAAGGGCAGCATCGCCATCGGGTCACGGCGCACGATGCCGACCTGGCCAGTCGCGGCGGCGGTGGTCTCGGAGCCCAACGTCGCGCCGAGGAACACGCCGTGCGACCAGTTGAAGCTCTGGAGCACGAGCGGCACCGTGGTGGCGCGACGCCCGCCGAAGATGATCGCGGAGATGGGCACGCCGCCCGGATCGTCGGCGAACTTGGAGAGCGAGGGGTTGTTGCGCATCGGCGCGGTGAAGCGCGAGTTGGGGTGCGCGGCCTTCTTCCCCTTCTCCTTGCTGATCGCGGGCGTCCACGCGTCGCCCTGCCAGTCGATGAGCTCGGCCGGCACGTCGCCGTCTTTGCCTTCCCACCACACGTCGCCGCGATCGGGCGTGAGCGCGACGTTGGTGTAGATGGTGTCGCGCGCGACGGTGGCGATGGCGTTGGGGTTCGAGTCCTTGCTCGTGCCCGGCGCGACGCCGAAGTACCCGTTCTCCGGGTTGATGGCCCAGAGTCGGCCGTCGGGCCCCACGCGCATCCACGCGATGTCGTCGCCCACCGTCCAGATCTTCCACCCGTTGAAGCGCTTCGGCGGGATCATCATGGCGAAGTTGGTC